>JAUIEA010000012.1 GCA_030429045.1 Bacteroidia bacterium
CTGTTGTGTCCGTGTCCAATCTGGAAGAAGTGATCTGGTATTTTTGATCGACCAGCTGCAGGTCGTACAGTGTTTCTGACCGGGAGGCCAGCGTATGATCCAGAATATGCGTTCGACTGTTGGTCGTCGGATGAGAGAAGGCCTGGATCTCAAAAACCGGAATGGCCCAGGAACTATCGACCTGCTCCGGTGGCAGGAAGGTCGGGAGCGAATCTTCATGTACGATGAGGATCTCCCCTTCAGGTAATTGGAAGGCCTGATCTGTGCGGATCAACACGGAATCCAGATAGGCGATCTTCCGATTATACACGCCTGTCTCATCCGTCAGCCAGGCAAACCATGTGGTATCCAGTTGGATGGGAAGGCGTTCGTTGGATCGGGGAGTAGCGGTGATGCGCACTGCCTCTGAAGGCCGAGTCTCCAGATCGTAAAAGAAGAGGTCAAGGGTTCCTGTCGGACTTACATTATTCAGCTTCAGGCGAGCCATGGAGGTAGTTGGCCGGTTGGATGTAAACAGGACACCCCTTTTTCCTTTATAGGTAAACGGTGCAGGCTCCAGGTCATCCCAGGCATCCTGGGTGATCCGGTCGGATTGCCGGGTCGGGATATGATACAGGAAAAGATCTGACAAGCCACCCGTTGCCCCGCTGAACACCAGGCGCTGATTGTCAAAATAGCGCATGCTGTAGACCCGCTGGTAAATGGGCGCAAGTTCCTGGACTTCATCCTCGTCCTTCAACAGGTCCTTTATCGTCAACTGGAGTCGGTCCCGCTTTTCGGACAGAATCGCCAGATATTGACTGGACGGATGCCAGTCGATCAGCGGATATTGATAGTCGGTCTCCTGAAATGGATTGCGAAAGGCATACTGCATGACCTTTTTGCGATCTCCGGTCTGGAGATCCTGGACATAGACCTTGATCTTTCCATCCCGGTTGAGGACATAGGCCAGATGGCGGCCATCAGGACTGGCTTTCAGATGAAAGACAGGAACCTGCCTCCGGTTTCGAAAGGACACGATATCTGTAGATGGTGCCCCCAGGCCGGCCAGGTCAGTGGTATATCGTTCCTGAAAAAAGCTGTACCATCCGGCCGTCAGTCCGGGAAACGGTGTGCCCAATACATAGAGCATACCTTCTTCCACATCCCGATAGATCCGGGCGATATAGAGGATATTGGCGACTGAAGATGGACCAAACTGCCTGGACAGATAATACCAGAAGGCATGACCAGCCAATTCTGGATCTTCCTTGACCACATCATCAAAGGTTTTGAATCGCTCCTGCTGGAGCAGGGTCCGCAAGCGGTCATCCGCATCTGTATTCCACTCTTCGCCGATATAGGCGATCAGCCCCTCCTTGAACCAGACCGGCATATTGAAGAGGATGGCATTCTGGACATACTCCTGCAGGTTGCCGCCGAACAGCATGGCATCGAGGTAGACCTCAGCGATGCCTTCCCGGATCTGCTTGCGCAGGTGCTGGTGGTCTCCATTGAAGTAGACAAATATTTTGTTGCCATAGATCTTGGTCTTCCCGGTGACATTGGTGAAGGCCTCTTCGGTGCCAATATTGCTTTGTTTGAGATCCGTCAGGTCGGTATACACCAGGATCTCGATCTTGTCGTTCATCCGATGTTCCAGTAACTGCTGGATCCCATCGTGCTCCTCTTCGGCGATCATCACTGCAGCCTGCCCGACCATGCGCCCTTCTCCATACCAGTAGGTGATGAAATTCTGGCTTTCATACTGAAGCCACTCATCAAAGTCACGTGAATATTGGACGCGATTCTTCCCAAACTCGGTTTGAATGCCTTGTGCCAGCACGGCTCCTCCGGTCAGAAGGAAGAAAATAAGCGGGATGTAACGAATACCGTAAACTTGCACTTCAGGATCTTGGTTTTGACGTTCCAATTTAGGTCTTTCCACATTCTAACCCAATCCAAACGCAGGAATCATGTCACAAGTTGTCTCTTTGACCTACAGTCCCTTTGCAGAAAACACCTATCTCGTCTATGATGAGACTCGTGAGTGTATCATTATTGATCCGGGCTGCTATACCAAAGAGGAAGAAAAACATCTGGCCCATACCATCGACCTGCACAAGTTGACCCCGGTTCGACTCCTCAATACGCATGGGCATATCGATCATGTCTTCGGGAACCAGTTCGTGAAGGACACCTGGGGACTGGAGGCGGAGATCCACAAGGGAGAACAGGTGGTGCTGGACAGTGTATCCCGGATTGCGCAGATGTATGGGATCCCCATGCGGAATGCCGTACCCCCTCCCGGACGCTTCCTGGAGGATCATGAAGAGATCACCTTTGGCAAGACCGCGTTGAAATGCATCCTCGCTCCTGGTCACTCCCCGGCTCACCTTTGTTTTTATAATGAAGCGGATCATTATCTGATCGGCGGGGATGTTCTTTTCCAGGGGAGTATTGGCCGGACCGACCTCCCCGGGGGAAATCACGAACAATTGCTGGACAGCATTCGCAAACGGATCTATGTGCTTCCGGATGAGACCACTGTCTACTCCGGGCATGGGCCCGAGACCACCATCGGGTGGGAGGCTAAAACCAATCCCTTTGTCCAGCGCAGTTGAGGCCTGGATATATCCATCCGGGGTTCTTTTTCAGTCTAATCGATAAAACCTCGCTCTGCTTCGGGTGAGGTGGCCTATTTTTGCCGGCGAAACAACTTCATAGACCATGCATATTGCAGTAGTGGGTACAGGATACGTAGGCTTGGTAACCGGCACCTGTTTTGCCGAAACCGGAAACGACGTGACCTGCGTCGACATTGATGCACGGAAGGTGGCGCAGATGCAATCGGGTAAAATTCCCATTTTCGAGCCCGGTCTGGACCTGCTCTTCGACCGGAATACCCGGCAGAATCGCCTCCACTTTACCACCAACCTGAAAGAGGCGGTCGACCAGGCGGAAATCATATTCCTGGCCCTGCCCACACCTCCCGGAGAAGATGGCTCTGCAGATCTTCGCTATATCCTGGGGGTTGCAGATGACCTCAGCAAGCTGATCACCAGATACACCGTGATCGTGGATAAGAGTACCGTCCCGGTCGGTACATCCGAAAAGGTCCACGCGGCACTGGCAAAACATTTATCCGAGGACCTGTTCGATGTGGTGTCCAATCCCGAATTCCTGCGGGAGGGTCTGGCTGTAGAGGATTTCATGAAGCCGGATCGGGTGGTCATCGGAACCAGTTCTGAACGGGCCAAGAAGGCCATGCAGCACCTGTATCAGCCCTTTGTCCGCCAGGGCAATCCCATCATCTTTATGGATGAGCGGTCGGCCGAGATGACCAAGTATGCAGCGAATTCCTACCTGGCCGCCCGGATCACCTTCATGAATGAGATCGCCAACCTGTGCGAGCGGGTGGGTGCCAATGTGGACATGGTCCGTATCGGCATGGGTACCGACACCCGGATCGGCAAACGGTTCCTCTTCCCTGGGGTGGGCTATGGAGGTTCCTGTTTTCCCAAGGATGTGCAGGCACTTGCCATGACCGCTGATGAATACGACTATGATTTTCGCATCCTCAAAACCGTGATGAAGGTCAATGACCGGCAGAAGAGCATTCTCGTGGACAAGATCCGCAATTACTATGATGGTCAACTGGCCGGAAAGACCATTGCGGTCTGGGGCCTGGCCTTCAAGCCCAATACGGATGATATCCGTGAAGCACCGGCCCTGGCCATCATCGACCTGCTGTTGGCGGATGGCGTCCGGATCCGGGCTTACGACCCCGAAGCGATGAACAATGTGCGAGAGTCCTATGGGGACAAGATCACCCTGACAGAGAATGCCTATGACGCTCTGGATGGTGCTGATGCGCTCGCCATCATTACAGAGTGGAGTGCATTCCGCTCACCGGATTTTGACCAGGTCCGTAAGCGCATGAAAGAAACGGTTGTCTTTGATGGCCGAAATCTGTTTGACCTGGAAGAGATCGGTGCAGAAGTGCAATATTATGACAGCATCGGGCGTCATGTTATGCGTAAGAACTAGTTCCTGAATTAACCAAAGGCTTAGCGAATGACGAAATGGTCCCTACTCCTGCTTGTTCCTCTTTTCCTGGTATCCTGTGGCTCTGATACGGAGATCGTCGAACTCGTGGATACCGAAGGAGCGTTTACAGAAACCTTTGAACGGCTGAAAAAGACCGGTCAGAAAAATGGTTTCTACCGAATGGTATCCGATGAGGGGCTGCTGATCGAAGAAGCTCAATACCTGATGGACACCTTGCATGGGGTCCGAAAGATCTATGATGAAAAAGGGGTGATCCAGATCGAGGAAACCTATGATCACGGCCTTTTTTCAGGGCCTTACAGGACCTTTTACCCGGATGGCAAGGTCGAACTGGAGGGGTTCTACCAAGACAATGAAACAACCGGGGTCTGGAAGAAGTACTACCCCTCCGGCGCGCTGATGGAAGAGGTCGCCTTTGCCGGGAATATGGAAAACGGCCCATTTAAGGAATACCACGAAAATGGCAAGATCAAAACAGAAGGCACTTATCTCGATGGTGATAACGAACATGGCGAGCTGCTGAAGTATGATGAAAATGGCGAGCTGGTCGAAAAAATGGATTGCCAGCGGGGGATCTGCCGGACGGTTTGGACTCGTATCCAAAGTGCCGAGAAATGATGCATTCCCTACGCTTCCTGACGCTTCTTCTGGGCACAAGCTTGCTCTCTATCCAATCCCTGCAGGCACAGGTGACCGGCGGACGCCAGGCCTTCGCTTTTCTGGAACTACCCGTGTCTGCCCGGCTGACAGCGCTGGGCGGCCAGCTGGTCAGTGCCCGTGATCGGGACGTCACCCTGGGTGCCGGAAATCCGGCCCTGCTCCAGGCCGACATGCACGGCCAATTGAGCTTCAATCACGCTTTTCATGTCGGTGGTACCGGTAACGGCTATTTTGGCTACGGTCATCATATCCAACCCTGGGATCTGACCGTTCATGGTGGCGTGCGCTACATGCAGTACGGAGATATCCCCTGGCGAGACGAGTTCAACCAGGACCTGGGCACCTTCTCCCCGCGAGAATTGGCTGCACACATCGGTGCCGGTTGGCAATGGCAGGAACGGATCAGTCTGGGCATGAATCTGCGGTTTGTCCAGGCCCGTTATGAAGCCTACCAGTCCACTGCCCTTGCCAGTGATATCGGCCTGTACTATGAAAACCCGGAGTCCCGTCTGGGAATTGGTGTGGTTTTACAAAATATCGGCGGCCCCCTGACCCGTTTTTCCGATTCTGGAGAACGACAGGGTCTTCCCTTCAATCCGGTGATCGGTTTGAGCAAGAGACTCAAGTACCTGCCACTACGATTGACCGTATCGGCTCACACGCTTCACCGGTGGAATATCCGGTATGATGATCCGGACCTTCGGACCCAAATTCTCTTTCCCGGCCAGGAAGCAGAATCTGAAAACAGCTTTGCGCAAGGCGTGGACAATGCCTTTCGCCATCTGACCTTCAGTGGGGAATTCCTCTTTGGAAAGACAGAATCCTTTCGGGTTCGCCTGGCCTATGACCATCGGATGCGTCGTGAGATGCTGGTACCGAATTATGGCGGACTGGCCGGCTTCAGTGGAGGCTTCGGGTTTCGGGTCTATCGCTTCCATCTGGACTATGGCTTTGGGGTGTACCACCAGGCTGGCAGCTCACATCATCTGTCCATTTCTACCAACCTCAAGGAATTCTTCCCGTCCATCTAGGGTTCTAACTCCCATTGCAGTCTACCAGTGATCATCCGTCCTGAAACTCCGGGGCACAAGTGGTCTTACATCCAGGAACGGGCATCCGACTCGATCCGGAACAGAACATATCGCTGCAGTTGCTCTGCCCTCTTTTTCGGGAGATAAGGTATGTTTTCGGTGCCTGCGGCGGTGTGCAGGGTAACGGTGACCAAATCATGCCAGCGTTGGATGGGATTTTGATGGAGGGATATGCTCTGGATCTTGTACACAGGCAACAGGGTTGTGACCGGAGTCAACCATCCTCGTTTCAGCAGCAGGATGTCCCGATTGATAAACCATCGCCAACGCCTGGTGACCTTCCAGGCAAAAAGAGCAGAAGTCAGGCCCCAGATCAGGGCCGGAAGCCAGAGGCTGAAATCCAGCACATAACCGCCTACGGTCATGATGACAGCTGGCAGGATACCGGTCAGGACCCATCGCTTCCAGAAATAGCGATTGTCGATCCCGGCCCAGGCACCCTGATCTCGTTGTTCGGATGGAAAGACCAGACCCAATATGCTTTGTAACTGGTGGAGGTAGAGCCCCGGGATCGCAACCTGCTGACGCCCTTCAGGCGAATCAGATGTCGCCTGGGAAAAGTTGAGTCGAAAGATGCCAAACAGTCGCTGGATGGGGTTTTCACTCCAGGTCAGGGATTGGAGTTTTCGCTTGGTGACCACGGTCTCCCGAATGGTGAGCAATCCGTGGTTTAACCGAAATCGCTGTCCCTGGGCATAGAAGGCCAGGTCTGCATGGGCCAGTAAAATTCGGACGACGCTGGCAATGATCACGCCGATAGTGAGGATGGCCCCCAGGATGACCAGGACCATCATGGACTGGACCGCTTCGCCCACTTCGGCCAGTTTACCTTCCGGGAGAATGCCCCACTGGTTTTCAAGGTCGTCCAGAAAACCGATAATGACTGCCAGCACCACGCCAATGGTCCGGAGGTGATTCTGACTCAGTCCCACCTTGACCAGATCCAGGAAACCCAGGGTGAACAAGGCCACTTCTTCCTCTTGAAATTCTTCCTCCCGGTTCTTTCCAGCCGGATATGCAGCACGCTTGAACAACCTGGCTTGCAGCTCGGCCACGATATCCATGCTGATGGCACGAATTTCCACTTCCGCCTTGGCAGACCCGGCCGTTTCCACCAATACTTTTCCGGTATGGGTGATCCGATGCAACAGGGTTTGCTCGACATTCACACTTTGAATCCGATCGATCGGGATGGTCTTGTTCTTTTTCTTCAACCATCCTTCCTTGACATAGAAGGTATCTTCATCTACCCGGAATGAAAAAAAGAAGTGATTGATCAGGGCTGAGATCAGCATAATGACCAGGAATCCCAGGATGATTTGAAACCCGTATTCCCCCCTGTTTTTGGATGGCTGGACAAAGATGATCAGGAATACCGGCCATAATTGCCGGACCATGATCCGGCCATAGTGCCAGAGAATAAACAGAATGGCCCAGGGGGATTGCCGCAGGGGACTGTGAAAATCCCGATTCATGCTTTCCCGCGTTTGAGGAAGGCCCAGAAAGGGCGATGTTGCAAATAGGTCGGATCCTGTTCATGACCGTAGGCCTCCCGTTCAAAAGAGATGGCCATGTAGGCCTCCAGGTGACCCTTACCGATGATCCGATACCACAGGTATTCCAACAGATACCAGAGATAGAAGGGCAGGATCAACAATTCCAATTGCTGGACCAGATGGATGCGTTCATGCCGAAGCAGGACGGAATTGACCACCCCTTTACGGGCCAGTATAAATGGAAATATGGCCATTGCCCTGTTGATCTTGGGCATGAATTTCCACCACCATCCTCCTTCAATGATCAATCCATTCATTCTTCTTCGTCAGATTCCTTCTGGATTCGTCCCAGGATAAAATCCTTAAGTCTTTCGGCGACCTCCCGTTCCAGTCCGCTAATGCTTACATCGCTGCTGTTCTTACCGGCCGTATAGACCTCCAGTGTAGCGAGGCCATAGATCTTCTCGATTGGACCCTGCTCAATCTCGCAATGTTGAATGCGATTGAATGGGACTGCCGTTTCACTCCACCAGATCCATCCTTTCCGGAAGGTAATATCCCGTTCACGAATGGCATATTTTCGGGCGGCATAGGCCTTGCGGATGACGGTTTGAGCAAAGACGAACAGGAAGATCAGTACAGATGCCGGCAGGATATACCAAATGGACCACCCCTGAAAAATAACCAAGCCGGCCACCACCAGCAATCCAATGGTAAAGGTGACCACATTCCGCCGGGATTGCCAGCGCAGCCATGCTTTTGATAGTGGCTGGTAGTCCACTTCCTTCAGTTGTGGCAAGTCCTTCGGATGAACCGGAAGGTTTTCAAATACAGGTGTTCCCTCCGATGAGGGATCGGCAGGCTCGATCAACCCTTGTAAAACATCCATTTTCCGAGTTCCTTCAAGGTCACTTTTTTACCGTACATCAAGATCCCGATCCGGTAGATCCGACCCGAAAGCCACACAAAGAACACCACGGTCGCCGCCAATAGCACCAGTGAAAGTGCGATCTGCCACCAGGGGACATCAAAGGCCAGACGCGCCGGCATCACGATCGGAGAAAAGAGCGGGAATATCGATGCCCATACAGCCAGGGTGCTATGGGGTGTGCGGACACTGACCATCATGATATAGAAGGCGATCAGGACCGGGATGGAGATGGGAAGTGTCAGACTCTGACTTTCGCCAATGTCGTCACCCACAGCGGATCCTACCGCTGCGAACAGGGAGGCGTAGAGAAAGTACCCTCCGATAAAAAAGAGCAGGAAGAGCGGAATAATCACCCACCAGTCGATGGAGCCCAATTCCTGCATGGCCATCATCACCATACCCTGCATATCATCCGGATCCATCTGGGATGCTGCCATTCCCGGGGTCTGCATCTGCTGTGCATCAAATCCAAACACCAGGTTGACCAGAACGCTGACCATTGGAATGAGAATGATCCAGACCAGAAACTGGGTCATGCCCACTGCCCCGACACCGATGATCTTGCCCATCATTAACTGAAACGGCTTGATACTGGAGATCATCACTTCCACAATACGGTTGGTCTTTTCCTCCATGACGGAGCGCATGATCATCATGCCGTAGATGAAGACACCCATATACATCATGATGCCCATGATAAAGCCCAGTCCCGCGCCGATGGCCGATCGCATGGAGGAGATATCCTCTCCTCCTTCGACAATGGGCTCCGGATCAATCTCAATGGAGGTCCGAAGGCTTTCCACCAACTGGGGATCCAGGTTCATCGTAGCGATCTTGTACTCCCGGATCCGGGTGCTGACCGCCGATTCGATGGCGCTTTCCACATCCAGACTCAACTGATCGTCCGAATAGTAGTACAGCTTGTGGTCCCTGGCCTGGATATCCGACAAGGGTGGAATCACCAGGACACCATTGTACTCACCGCGCAAGGTCTGTGCCTTCAGGGTATCCAGGGGAGCCGTGGGAAAGCTGAAAAAGGTATTGCCATCATCCTTGATGGCTTTTTTCAACATATTATCCTGATCGACGATAGCGATCTTGTTGGCTTCGTCACTTTCGTAGCTCATGATGAACCCCACAAAAATGAAGAAGACCAGAAAGGCCAACGGGGTTAACAGGGTGGTCAGAATGAATGATTTCTTCTGAACACGGGACAGGTATTCCCGCCGAATGATCAACCACAATTTATTCATAATGGGGTATTAAGCGGTTCTTCAATAGTCATGCCCTGTTCCTGCACCGTTTGGATGAAGATTTCATTCAGGGAGGGCAGGATCTCTTCAAAACCGTTGACATAGACTCCGGCATCGACCAGGGTCTTGAGGAACAGGTTGGAATCTCGTTCTTCGGTAAAGCGCACGGTATAGGCACCATTTGACTGATCGATGACCTCCTTGCCTTCCAGAAATGCAGGAGAGATCTCCCCGTTCACGTGATAGCGGAAGAGGTTCTTCTTCCGTCGCTGTTTGATCTCACTGACGTTTCCTTCCAGCACGTTTTGGCCGCGATTGATCAGGACAATGCGTTCGCAGATCTCCTCGACCTGTTCCATCCGGTGTGTCGAGAAGATAATGCTGGCTCCTTCGGAACGCAGATGATCGATCTCGTCCTTGATGAGGTTGGCATTGATGGGGTCCAGTCCGGAGAAGGGTTCGTCCAGAATGATCAAACTGGGCTTGTGGACCACCGTGGCAATAAACTGAACTTTCTGCTGCATCCCCTTGGACAGTTCCTCGACCTTCTTGTTCCACCAGTCGCTGATGTCAAACTTTTCCATCCAATGGTGAATCGCCTCTTTGGCCTGTTTTTCCGAAAGTCCCTTGAGCCGGGCCAGATAAATGAGGTGATCTCCAACCTTCATCTTCTTGTACAGGCCTCGTTCTTCCGGCATATACCCGATGTCTTCCGGGTGATCATCATTGAGGGGTAACCCGTTGATCAAAATGCTGCCTGTATCCGCCTGCGTGATCCGGGTGATGATCCGGATCAGAGAGGTCTTTCCTGCGCCATTCGGCCCCAGCATACCAAAGATGCTGCCTTTCGGCATGGAAAAACTGACATGATCGACAGCTTTGGTGGTTTGATAGGTCTTGACCACATCGGTCAACTCCAGGATATTCGCCATTGACTGGTATTTGGTCGCAAAATAGAACTTGATCTACTAGCTCAGAGAGAAGAATCGAAGAAAGGTCCTTTTGGTTCGATAAAAAGTTCGATTTTCCCTCAAATTCATTCGATTGATGCCTCTTCGTGTTTTGTTTCTGATCAACCCTGCAGCTGGAAATGGGAAGGGGCTCAACACATGGCAAACCGTCCAGTCCTTTCTGGCACACACCGAATGGGACTGGACATCCCGACTCAGTCAACAAAAAGGGGATCTGCTTCGACTGGCCTCGGAAGCCCTCCGTGAAGATTGGGATCGACTGGTAGTGCTGGGTGGTGATGGCTCCATGCATGAAGTGGTCAACGGGCTCCTGGCTCGTGGCTCCGGATCTCATCCCTTACCCGCACTGGCTTTGATCCCCTGCGGATCGGGCAATGACTGGTCGCGGACCTGGAACTATCCCCGTCATCTCGGGCAATGGTTTGAGCAGGTCAATACCTGGACACTTCAGGAACACGATGCTGGATTGCTCCGGTTTCAACGCGGAGGACACACAGAACAGGCCTGGTTTCTGAATGTAGCCGGGTTGGCCTATGATGCCTGGTTGGTGAAGCAGATCGAAGAACACCCGGAAAGCAAGGGACACCCGCTGATCTATCTGTGGAGCATCCTGCGCTATCTGCTTTCCTATCGTCCACAACAGGCGGTGGTCAGGAGTGGGACGAAAACCTGGAAGGGCCGTTTTTATACGATGAATGCCGGGATATGCGCCTACAGCGGTGGCGGGATGCGCGTGGTCCCCCATGCAGATCCGGCCCTGGGCCAACTCGCGTTCACCATCGCAGGGGATCTACCCCTCTGGCGGATCCTGTTGAATATCTGGCGGTTTTACAGTGGCTCCATCGGACGAGTGAAGGATGTCCATACCCTGCATGGACAGGAATTATGGGTCGATTCCGAGGATGACAATCCGGTGTATGTGGAAGCCGACGGCGAATGGAAAGGAGAGTGCCCCTGCCGGATCAGTATTGTGCCCGGGGCCTTCCGGGTATGGGCTCCGCCACGAAAGGGATAAAGCTTATTCCATTTGCTCCTGTGAATCCCCTTTCAGGGTCCAGTGATAGAGGTCGTCATCCTCTCCGTCGCGCGTTGAACTGAAGTATCCTTCCGTACCATCTGCGTTCATGTAGAAGGTGATATCATCCAGGGGACTGTTGAAAGGGAGACCCAGATTGACTGGATCCGACCAGTTTCCGGAGCTGTCCTGTTGGGTCACGAACAGATCATAACCGCCAAAACCGGGATGTCCCCTGGACGCAAAAAACAATCTCCCATCCGCTGAAAACCAGGGAAATCCGTCATGGCCGGCAGTATTGATCCGATCACTCAGCGGGGTGGCCCGTGACCAACCCGACTGTTGACGATGGACGATCCAGAGATCCAGGCCTCCTTCACCTTTCCCCCGATCAGAAGCAAAAACCAGCTTCTGTCCATCCGGTGAAATGGCCGGATGCATCATGTTGATCTCGGGATTGGAGAACCCGGCAGGCCGTGGTTTGGACCAGGAGCCCCCTGTCTCCCGGGTAGATTCATAGATCTGGAGGGGATACACTCCGCGCTTGTTGGGCTCCTGGGTATTCCGGGTGAAATACAGGGTAGTGCTATCCGCCGACAGTGCGGTGTAGCCGACATTGATGTTGATCTCATTGAACCGGGATGTGGTGCGCTCTGGCTGGCTCCAGGTCGAATCGGTCAATGGCCGGGTGTAGAAGAGGGCCAGATAATCCCGGCCGGTCCACTGTGATTTTTCTTTGAGCAGGTGGACCCCCGGTGATCGATCCGAAGTAAAGAGTAGTCCTCCCTCCCAGGGCATGGCAGCGTGGTCATCTTCATCTGAATTGAAGGGGAGCTTTTTATACCGTGCACCGGGAAAATACGGCGGGATAGAGCCGACGATCAGGCAGGCATTCGCCCGGATCATCGCCAGTGTATCGGTGGGCACGGCCTCTGCATATTTGAGAAACCAATCTCGTGCCTGGTCATATTTTCCATTGCACATCAGGGCCTCACCATAGAGAAACCACATATCCTCATGGACCCTCTCTTCCAGGATCAGGGTATCGAGGAGGGCCTCCGCCTTGGTCCAGGCATTGGTCAGACGATAGCATGAGGCCAGTTTCTGAGCGGTGGATACTTTAAACCGCGACCTCAGGGCCTCTTCATACAAGGGTGCTGCTTTGGCATAGGAGCGAACCTTGTACCATTTGTTGGCCTTCCGCAAATCAGCACTTTGTCCGTGGACCGCCCCCGAAAAGAGTGGAACCAGGAAACTGATGACCAAAAAGAATTGTTTACATTTCGACATAGGAGCAGAATGCCTGACTTCTACAAACGCATATACCACCCGAAATGATTCCAAAAATGAGATTGTTACTTTCTTTCATCTTCAGCTTCTCCCTGTTGGTCGCCTTTGGCCAGGATGATACAGCCGTCACTTCCGATCAGATGAGGAAGCCCGTTTATCAGGTTCATGAAGGCGAGCGGGATCTGCTGGATGGCAGCAGCAATGCCCTGACCGTTGATCTCCCGGAGATCAAAAGCCGGACAGCCGAGAAGATCTGGAAGGATTATATCAACAAGTTTGGCGGCAAGACCAAAAAAGACAGAAAAGTCAAGGGTTACCGGACGGAGAATACAGAGATCTATGCCATTGGTGGCCTGCAGAAAATGAATGTCTATGCCCGGGTTGAAGATGACCATGACCGGGTCACCCTGACCGCCTGGTTTGACACCCCGAAGGGTATGTTACGATCCGACACTGATAGTAAGGCCTATCTGGCTGCTGAAAAGTTCCTGCAGGATTATGCCCTGGAGGTAAAGATCGCGCAGGTGGAGGAAGATCTGGAGGACGAAGAAAAAGCCCTCAAGAATCTGGAGCGTGACTTGGATCGACTCAAGCGCGACAATGACGGATATCACAAGGATATTGAAGATGCCAAGGACAGGATCAAAAAGGCGGAGGACAATATTGTAGAAAATGAACGAGAACAGGAAGCCACTTCTGCCCGAATTGAGGAACAGGATGAAAAGGTGAGCAAGGTCAGAGATCGCCTCGCCTTCTTGAAAAAATAGGAAACATCCTGTTTTATATTGTCGCATTTCAATATTCGTTAATTTTTAATACGAATCTTTTTGCACACATCCTGATCCCGGACTGTTGATGCACTAATTCAGTCCATCAGATTATTCATTTATATAATCTCTTCTGATCGTGTGGGTTGTCAGAATCCAGACGAGATGAATCGTCTGAGGTGTGTGACCATTGAGGAGTATTTAAACAGATGCTCGAGTTATCCACATGGTATTGTGAGTATGTGAAACTTCCAATGTTCTGTGTGATTTCGGGACTGGAGCTCCGGTCAACTATCTTTGCCTGACCGATCAAACATTATGGCAGAAGCACCTAAAAAAACAAGAACCGGAACGGAATTCCGCGGTCGCCGTGAGCGTGAAGCAGACCTGTCCAATCTGGTTTTTGGCAAGGTGCCGCCACAGGCCAGGGATCTGGAAGAAGCTGTACTGGGAGCCATAATGCTCGACAAGGATGCCCTTCCGATGGTCCTCGAGATCCTCAACCCGGAATCTTTTTACGTCGATGCGAACCAGGAGATCTTCAAGGCCATGCTTGCCTTGTTTGAACACTCCAAGCCGATTGACCTGCTCACCGTGACGGAGGAATTGAAGCGGATGGGCAAACTGGAGGGGATCGGCGGGCCTTACCAACTGGTCGAACTGACCAATCGCGTTGCCTCCTCAGCCAATATTGAATTCCATGCCCGGATTGTCGCACAAAAACACATTCAACGAGAGTTGATCCGTGTTTCCAATGTCACCATTCGGGATGCCTATGAAGATTCAACAGATGTCTTTGACCTGTTGGACAATGCTGAAGCGGGACTGTTCAAGATCACCCAAACCAATATTTCCAAGAGTTACGAGCCGATCGGGGCGCTGAGTGGCCTGGCGCTCAAACAGATCGAGGAACTCTCCAAGAAGGAGGACGGCCTGACCGGTGTCCCGTCCGGTTTTCGGGATCTCGATCTTCTGACCAGTGGTTGGCAGCCATCCGATCTCATTATCATTGCGGCCCGTCCGGCTATGGGAAAAACAGCCTTTACCCTGAATATGGCCCGAAATGCCGCTGCCGAATTCAAAAAGCCGGTGGTGGTCTTTTCCCTGGAGATGGCCAATCTCCAACTGGCCATGCGACTGATCTCGGCTGAAGCAGAAGTGCCGGGAGACCGGTTGCGCAATGGTCGCTTGCACAATGATCAGGAGTGGGCTCGTGTCCATCGGGCGATCGAAAAGTTCAACGATGTC
Source organism: Bacteroidia bacterium (assembly GCA_030429045.1). Taxonomy (GTDB): domain Bacteria; phylum Bacteroidota; class Bacteroidia; order Chitinophagales; family Saprospiraceae; genus JAGNXB01. The sequence continues at coordinate 14,773 of JAUIEA010000012.1, forward strand.
CCCATCTTTATCGATGATACGCCAGCGATCAACATTTTCGAACTCCGGGCCAAATGCCGGCGTCTGCGGAAACAGCATGGCATTGAGATGATCATCATCGACTACCTGCAGTTGATGTCCGGAAGCGGGGATGCCAAGGGCAATCGCGAACAGGAAGTATCCGGTATTTCCCGTGCCCTCAAGGCCATGGCCAAGGAACTCAACGTGCCGGTTGTAGCCCTTTCACAGTTGAGTCGGAATGTCGAATCTCGAGGGGGGTCCAAGCGCCCTATGCTCAGCGATCTTCGTGAATCAGGTGCGATCGAGCAGGATGCGGATATCGTCACCTTCCTGTACCGCCCGGAATATTATGGCATTTTCCAGGATGAAGAAGGCCGGGATACCCAGGGGATGACCGAGGTGATCGTGGCCAAGCACAGGAATGGTGCTGTCGATACGGTTCGATTGCGATTTATCAAGGAATTCGCCCGATTTACGGATTGGGATGATATCAGCTTTGACGACCTGCCCATGCCTGATCCGATGAGCGGTAGCGGGGCCATGCCCAATGTCATTACCCGGTCCAGCCGGATGAATGACGATACCTCTGACATTCCGTTTTAAGACAAGGCAAAACTCTCCGGCCTTCGTCAGGTTCGATCACGGTTCCTCCTGCTGGGAAAGAAATAGTCTGCCTCCCCCGGTTTAGCGCTTCTCGAAGTCTTCTCCATGTTTTCCCGCCGTCGCCAAACCACCCCCTCATGACGGTATTCGTCTCCGGGTGCGAGTGGCCAGTGGGAGGGGGACATTTGCCTGTCAGTCCACCCTCGGACTCAACCAGGAACCTGCCCCGGGTTCTCGGGGGAGCAAACGCAGGAACCAGGAATCTTCTGCCTCCCCCGGTTTGGCGCTTCACGAAGTCGTCTCCCTGTTTACTCTCCATCGCCAAACCACCCCCTCTTGACGGTATTCGTCTCCGGGTGCAAGTGGCCAGTGGGAGGGGAGTGTCCCTCCCGAGTACTCGGGACGGGGGTGGCTATTCACTTGACCGCAGGTCATGTGAATAGACGGGGGTGGCCCAACGTGCTCTTTATTGTGAATTTCTGCCTCCCCCGGTTTGGCGCTTCTCGAAGTCTTCTCCATGTTTTCCCGCCGTCGCCAAACCACCCCCTCATAACCGCATCCGTCTCTGGGCTTGAATGTGGTGTAGGAGGGGGACATGAAATTTGTTTTTCGTATTATCAATGCCCATATTGAAATTTTTCGATTTCAATTTGTTCGATTGTTATTTCCAATGTTCTCACCACTTCACGCAAATCTGAAAGTACTTCCTGATCAGAGAACCGCAGTACTCTAAAACCAGCTTTTTTTAACACTAATTCTCTTCTCAGATCTTTTTCAAGAACTTCTTCAAATTGATGTGTAAACCCATCAACTTCAATAATAAGATGAAGTTCCTTACACATAAAATCAGCAATGTAATTGAGGACAGGGCGCTGTCTTCTAAACTGATAACCTTTCATCATTCTCGCTCTGAGTACATACTTCCACAAACAGGCTTCAGCTTTCGTCATATTTCCTCTATTTGAGTGGGCAAACCGTCTTAATCGGAAATTGTAGTGAAAAAAGTTTAGAGGGGAGGCCTTCATCAATGGGTAGTTTGGTGACTAATATAAAACAATTTGTGTTGTATTTATAAGGATAGGTTGGACAGAATCCAGCCTCCCCATTTATCCTCATCAAGAAGGCACCCATCTCTGGTATGGAGTGGCCACAGGGAGGGGAGTGTCCCTCCCGAGTACTCGGGACGGGGGTGGCTATTCACTTGACCGCAGGTCATGTGAATAGACGGTCGGGGGAGCAAACGCAGGAACCAGGAATCTTCTGCCTCCCCCGGTTTGGCGCTTCACGAAGTCGCCTCCCTGTTTTACCGCCGTCGCCAAACCACCCCCTCATGATCGCATCCGTCTCCGGGCTTGAATGTCCGGTAGGAGGAGGAGCAACCAGGCAGTTGAATTCGACAGTCACCCATGGTCGAGTCAGACCCCTGAAATCTGCCAGGTGGCCGGAAGGAAAATTGATTTTCCGGGCATTCTATACCTTCGAAGCATGACGAATCGACATAGCATCAGCCTGGTTATCACTTTTGTGGTTGCCGGAACCTTGTTCAGCTGCCAATCCACCCCTTCATCCTCTGAAGCGGGGATGGCAAAGTTTACCACCGACGATACGTTCAAAACCGCTCATGAAATACCGGAAGAGCTGGATTTCGAGGGCCGGGGAGAAATGGTCGGGTTTCCGACCCCTGATGGAAAAGAAGGGCATGCCTATGTCTTGCATCCCTCTGCACCCTCCAACAAGCATCTCCTGGTCATTCATGAATGGTGGGGATTGAATGATCACATCAAGCAGGAAGCAGAGCGATTGTTCGACTCACTGGGTGTTCATGTATGGGCATTGGACCTGTATGACGGTCAGGTTGCGGCAGACCGGGAAACGGCTGGTTCACTGATGCAAAGTCGGGTACAGGAACGACTGGAATCGATCATCAGAGGGGCCTTAGACCAGTGTGGGCCTTCCGCCCGGATCGCCACTACAGGATGGTGCTTTGGTGGCGGGTGGAGTTTGCGCGCATCCATTCTGGCCGGTGATCGATCCACCGGATGTGTCATCTACTATGGTATGCCGGTTGAAAATGCCCGTGAGCTGGCACCACTAAAGGCCGAAGTATTGGGCTTGTTTGCCAGTCAGGACAAGTGGATCAATGCGGAAGTTGTCCGCAAATTTGCGGCGCTGTGTCAGGCCACCGGCAAGACATTTACGTATCATTTCTATGAAGCTGATCATGCCTTCGCCAATCCGAGCAGTCCCCGATTTGATGAGGCATCGGCACAAGACGCAAATCACCAGTCCCTGACCTTCTTGCGGAACAAACTCCAATGACCTCATCCCAAGGGGTGTATCTTTACCTACTGGGAGCTGTATGGATATCTATCGCCTGAAAATGATCTGGAAATGGGGACTGGCCCTGGCAGGAATGCTGGTAGTCGTCCTGTCTCTGCTGGTGATCCGGCAGGTGGTGACGAAGATCAAGGCCTTCGAACATCAGAAAATCGTCTTTTTCAAGACCGCAGTTGAGGATCTCCCCAGCAATCCGGACAATGCCTCCTTCGTCCTGCATGATGCCATTCTCACGGCGGATCTTCAGGTCCCCCTCATCCTGGTCAACGAGCGGGGAATTATTGAAGATGCCCGCAATTTTGGCCCAGAACGTGATACCTCCCGTCAATTCCTGAGCGAACGCCTCCTGAAGATCCAGGAAGAAGGATACCCGCCTGTGGAACTGGCGGATGGGAAAAAGATCTACTACGAGGACAGTGACCTGGTCGCCAACCTGCGATACCTTCCATTCATCCAGATCGCTCTGGTTCTGGTGCTGATCTTTCTGGGGTATCTGGGATTCAATGTTTCCAGGCGGGCGGAAGAAAATCGGATCTGGGTCGGTATGGCCCGGGAAACGGCTCATCAGCTCGGCACACCCTTGACGGCGATCGTCGCATGGGTCGAATATCTCCGCAATCATGCCAGTGGCAACAGTCAGGTCACCTTCGCTGCAACAGAGATCGAGCGGGATGCGGAAAAGCTGGAATTGATCGCGGATCGATTCAGCAAGATCGGCTCCAAGGCTGAATTGGAGCCCCACAATCTGCTCACCTGCCTGGATCGAACCCGATCCTATATGCAGGCACGGGCACCGAAACGGGTCGAGTTTCATTTCCCTGACCCGACTGCCCCACCTGTCTTTGTCATGATCAATACCCATCTGTTTGAATGGGTGATCGAGAACCTCCTGCGCAATGCCCTGGATGCGATGGAAGGAGAAGGCACGATCCGCGCGGAGGTCCGTCAGGAAGGCCGATGGGTGATGATCGACATCAGTGATTCGGGAAAAGGCATTCCCTCCTCTCGATTCAAACGGGTATTCAAACCCGGATACACCACCAAAACCCGTGGGTGGGGACTGGGGCTTTCCCTGGCCAAACGGATCGTCGAATCCTACCACAAAGGCCGCATTTTTGTCCGTTCGAGTGCTCCCGGTAAGGGGACCACTTTCGGGATCTTACTACCCGTGCCGAAGGGGTGATTTGTTGTTCCTTGTTCCTTGTTCCTTTGTTCCAAGTTCCAAGTTCCAAGTGGATCCTATGTGCTTGCCTGATTAGGGTTGATCCGAGGATACCAATCTTGTCCGTCCCGAGTACTCGGGACGGGGGTGGCCTAATGTGCTCTTTATCGAGAAGGACTGCCTCCCCCGGTTTGGCGCTTCTCGAAGTCGTCTCCTTGTTTTCCCGCCGTCGCCAAACCACCCCCTCATGACGGCTGGGCTTAAATAAATGACCCATGGGTGGGGAGTGTCCCCCGCTGGCGGGGGTGGCTATTCACTTGACCGCAGGTCATGTGAATAGACGGGGGTGGCCCAACGTACTCTTTATTGTGAATTCCTGCCTCCCCCGGTTTGGCGCTTCTCGAAGTCGTCTCCTTGTTTTCCCGCCGTCGCCAAACCACCCCCTCATGACGGCATCCATCTCCGGGTTCGAGTGGCCAGCGGGAGGGGGACATAAGCCTGTCAGTCCACCCTCACGCTAAACCAGGAACCCAAAACAAAGGAACCCGGAATTATTCCGAACCAGCTACATTTGCGCTGTGGAGAATCTGCAACGTCTGCTCAGTGCCTATCGGCAAGATGAGCGGATCGTCCAGCTGACGAAGGCCCTCGATCAACAAAACGGAGGGCGCGTATCCCTGAACCAACTGGCCGGGGCGCAGGATTGCTTTGTCCTGTTGGCAACCTACCTTCAATCACCCCGCCTGCATCTGTGGGTGGCCCAGGACCTGGAAGAGGCCGCCTATATCCAGAATACCCTGGGCAACCTGATGCCGGACCGGGCTGTCCGTTTTCTTCCGGATTCTTTCAAACGCCCCGGGTACTTTGCCGAGCTCAGCAATCAGAATATCCTGCTGCGAACCGAGGTGGTCAACCAGATCAGCACAGATAGTCAGACCCCGGAACTGATCGTTACCTATCCGGAAGCCCTGATCGAAAAAGTGCTCCAGCCACAGGCCCTGGCCAAGAACCGGATCAGTATCATAAAAGGGGAGAACCTGGACCTGGATTTTATCCTGGAAGTCCTGCTGGAATATGGATTCGAGAAGATGGACTTTGTCTACGAACCCGGTCAGTTTTCCATTCGCGGAGGAATCGTCGATATATTCTCCTATGGCAATGAATGGCCCTATCGGGTAGAGCTGTTTGATGTGGAGGTCGAAAGTATTCGAACGTTCGACCCGATGACCCAGCTTTCCCGCCAGCGGGTGGAACGGGTGAATATCATTCCGGACGCCCACAAGGGATACGACCCCAAACAAAAAACAGACCTCTTTTCCATCCTTCCGGACAATGCCGTGGTCTGGCTGCGTGATCCTGAATTCCTGTTGGATAAATGTCAGGATGCCTATGCCAAAGCCATGGACTTTGTGCCCGATGTATTACCGGGAGAAGCGGAAAAACTGGTGGCACTTTTCAAGGAAAAGCCCTTTGTCCCCCCTCGGGAGGTGATCGAAGGGATGGGGCGATACAGCCTGATCTTCACCGACAAGGTACCCCGGGGCTATACGGCAGATCTGACCCTGGACATGAAAGGCCGGCCCCAGCCCAGCTTCAACAAGAACTTCGATCTGCTGATCCGTGATCTGCGGGAGAATGACCAGAAAGGCTACACCTTTTTCCTCTTTACGGACAACCCGCGCCAGGTCGAACGCTTCCATGCTATTTTTGAAGAACTGGATGCCAAGGTCATCTTTCATCCGGTCGTGAAGGGCTTGCACCAGGGATTTATTGACGATGATCAAAAGATCCTGTGCTATACCGATCATCAGATCTTCAACCGGTATCACGCCTACAAACTCCGGCGTGGTTTTACACGTGATCAGGCCATGAATCTGCGGATGATCCGTGAACTGGTGGCAGGGGACTTTGTTACCCATATCGATCACGGTGTCGGCCGGTATTCCGGTCTGGAAAAGATCGAGGTCAATGGCCATGTCCAGGAGTCTGTCCGGATCATCTACAAAAACAACGATATCCTCTATGTGGGGATCAACTCCCTGCACAAGCTGGCCAAGTACATCGGCAAGGATGGCACCGAACCTCAACTGAGCAAACTGGGCTCCGAGTCCTGGAAAAACCTCAAGGCCAAGACCAAGAAGAAGGTCAAGGATATTGCCAAAGAACTGATCGCATTGTATGCCCGCCGGCGGGCTGCCCCCGGCTTTGCCTTCGCTCCGGACGGCTATCTCCAAAACGAGTTGGAAGCCTCGTTTATCTATGAGGATACCCCCGACCAGTTCACCTCCACCCAGGAGGTCAAGGAAGACATGGAACGGGCCAATCCGATGGACCGACTGATCTGCGGGGACGTGGGATTCGGAAAAACGGAAGTCGCCGTACGGGCGGCTTTCAAAGCTGTGGTGAACGGCAAGCAGGTAGCCATTCTGGTGCCCACCACCATCCTGGCCCTGCAGCATCAAAAGACCTTTCATGACCGCCTGGGCGATTTTGGATGCAAGGTGGATTACATCAATCGATTCCGGAGCAGTGCGGATAAAAAGCGGATCCTCGGCGAACTGGCCGAAGGAAAAGTGGACGTGATCATCGGCACCCATGCGCTGTTGGGAAAGGATGTCAAATTCAAGGACCTGGGTCTGTTGATCGTGGATGAGGAACAGAAATTCGGGGTCAGCTCCAAGGAGAAACTCCGGTCCATCAAGGTGAATGTGGACACATTGACGCTGACGGCAACCCCCATTCCGAGGACGCTGCAATTCAGTCTGATGTCCGCCCGGGATATGTCCATTATCCGGACGGCACCACCCAACCGGCAACCCATCCATACCGAGGCCAGGATCTTCAGTGAAGAGGTGATCCGCAATGCCATCCTGAACGAGGTCCAGCGAGGCGGTCAGGTATTTTTTGTCCATAACCGGGTCAAGAGTCTGGGGGAGGTGGCCGGACTGGTTCAGCGTCTTTGCCCGGATGTGAATATCGCCTTTGCCCATGGTCAGATGGAGGCCAATACCCTGGAGAAGACCTTGACCGCGTTTATCAATGGCGAGTTTGATGTCCTAGTGAGTACCAATATCATCGAGACGGGTCTGGACATTCCGAATGCCAATACCATGATCATCAATAATGCCCACCAATATGGGCTGAGTGATCTCCACCAGTTGCGGGGTCGCGTCGGGCGTTCGAACACCAAGGCCTATTGTTACCTGATCCATCCTCCGCTGTCCGTGATGACACCCGAAGCCAGAAAACGGATCAAGACCATCGAGGATTTCAGTGACCTGGGCAGCGGATTCCATATTGCCATGAAAGACCTGGACATTCGGGGTGCCGGGAACATGCTGGGCGGTGAACAGAGCGGTTTTATTTCGGAGATCGGGTTCGAGACCTTCCAGCGCATTCTGGATGAGGCCATCCAGGAATTGAAAGAAGAGGACTTCGCCGATTCCTTTCATGAGGAACAGGGCGTACATCGGTTGTTTGTCCGGGATGTCACCGTGGATACCGATGCCGAGATGCATATCCCGGATGAATATGTGTCGAGTATCCAGGAGCGATTGAATCTCTATACCCAGCTGGATGAGGTTGAAAACGAAGAGGATCTGCAAACATTCAGCGAGATGCTCACGGACCGTTTCGGGCGCATACCGGAAGAAGTGAATGAACTTTTTGACGGCCTGCGGCTGCGGTGGATCTGCAAGGAGATGGGCTTTGAGCGCCTGGTGCTGAAAAACGGTAAACTTCGGGCGTATTTCGTCCAGAATCCCCAATCGGCATTTTACGACAGTTTGACCTTCAAAAACCTGTTTTCAGTGATGGCCAGCCGGGGTCAGGAGTTGGGCTTGTCGATCAAGGAAGTTCGCAGTCACCTTCTGGTGGCCAAGGATGCCGTTCATGACCTGCGAGAGGCCCGGAAGGTGCTTCAGGATTTGAAGGAGGCGTTGGATGGAGTGGAGGTGTGAAGGAGTTAAGGAGTTAAGGAGTTAAGGAGTTAAGGAGAAAATAAAGATTAAATCGGACCTAAACCTCGGGATTAAACTTCCATCCCATACCTATGGTTATTCTACCTGTGACACCGGTGGTGAAAAGGCGATAGGCGGTTGAGATACCTTGATCGCTCTTCATTGCTCTTGTGGCGTATTCAGGAGGTCAATGGAAGTGCCCAAAACATTTTAGGCTCCTTTAATCCGGCAATATTGCGTCTTACCGCACCAACGTCACATCTCCCCGTCGGACCATGGAGCCCCCCACCGGATCGGCAAATGAGATGACATAAGCATACACTTCCATGGGCTGAGGAACACCTCTGGCGATACCATCCCACATCGGATCCTTACTCGTCTCTTCAAAGACCACCTGACCCCAGCGATCGTAGATCTTCATGGTGATCAGCACATCACAATCCTTGACCAGTCGGAAGAGGTCATTGACACCATCACTATTCGGGGTGAAGAGGTTGGGGATATCCAGGTGGCAGGGGCCGCAATATCGGGTGGACAGGTGAATGCTGTCGATTGCCATTTGACCGCAACTGTCTACCACAGTCAAGACATAAGTCCCTTCCATATCCACCGGTCTGTTCAATACAGGATAGCCATCCGACCAGAACCAGGATACTGCTTCATTGGTCAGGGTAGGGGTGATCAGGTAGACTGAATCTTCGCAGAACGTGGTATCCAAACCCAGGTTCACCCCGGGAGGCGGAATGGCATCCACCCGGATGGTGGCTGTATCCGCCTTGCCGCAGAGGTTCCAGACAAAGAGCGAATAGGTATTGACTGGTGTCACCGGGCGCAGGAGGTCGGGCCATCCGTCCTCCCAATCGTATAAGGTATTCGCAGGATCGAGTGTCGCTTCGATCCAGGCTGTATCCCCGGGACACAGGAGTGTATCGCCGGGCAACGCGATCGCAGCGGATGGGAGGAAGGTCAAGGTGAGACACACGGTACTGTCACAACCGGTCGGGGTGATAGCCGTGTGACAATAAGTCCCCGGCTCAGTGAGGATTTCACCAAAAAAGAAAACGCTTTCACCTTCGCACAATGTATCCACCAAATCTGTGAACAGGCTGTCAGAAAGGACTACCTGGATACAGGTGATGCTCAGACACCCCGGAAAGAGCATCATCGTATCACAATACTCTCCTGCTGTTCCTACCGATTCCCCGAAAATCTGAACTGTCTGACCCGGACAAATCTGGAGCGTATCCCGGGACAGAGATTCATTTTCTTCTGGCAAGATGGTCACCTGATCAACGCCTGAACACCCGTCCAGGTTGATGGCCGTCACCTGGAAAGTCTGAGGCGTCAAGACTGGAATCTTCACATGACCGCATCCGGGATCCAGACAGATCACCGGGCTGGCGGGAGACCAGGTATAATCCGTCCCACCACTTAACATGAAAAAAGCGGTATCTCCGGGGCAGGCCCGAAACGTATCCGGCAATCCGGTGATCACCAGCGAATCCAGGATGGTTAACGCGACAGTGTCAATGGATTGACAGAAGCCATTGTTCATCACCAGGACAAAATCAAAGGACTCCTTGATCAGCACCTTCGGTTTGGGTGAGGTCGGGTCACTCAGTCGGGAGCCTGCATTTTTCCAGAAATACACTGTTCCTGGCACTTGCGGCACGGACAGATAATGCTCGCCATTACCGCAGAAAGCCGTATCCGATGGTGGGATGGGCAGATTGATCACCTGGACCATGGCCGAATCCATTCCAGGGCAACCCACTTCATCCAGGATCAACACCGTATATACTGATGTTTGCCCTGGAGACACCTGGGCGGATTGCCCGGCTCCTGGGAGAATGTCGGGTCCCGTCCAGGTCCAACTGCTTCCCGGAGTGGTCAGCAAGGTGGCTGTATCCCCCTGACAGATGGTGACATCAGCCGTTAACAATCGAGGTAACGGATGGACGTCGATCACATATTCGGTTATGATATCACACCCTTCCGGCCAATGTGCCGTGGCCAGAACGATATAAGTCTGGACATCCGTCCCGGTGTTGGGGATGGCAAACCAGGGTTGTGGACAGTTGGTACAGGACAGACCCGGGCCTTTCCAATCAATCTGAATAACAGAGTCGGGACTACCCAATTGAATGGAATCATTCCAGCAGACGGGAATACGTGTCTGGGCAGGAAAAATGATGGGGGTAGAGATGGGTTCAACCAATGATCCACAGGTGCAATTAGTCGCCTCATCGATCACCACGAGGAGGTGACACCATTCCTGGGGCAGCAGATCCAGGGGACCAAAAATGATCTGTGTACTCCCATTAATGCTAGTCAACATAAATGGCTTGTTTGCCAAAAAAACATCGTCTCCGGACACCTTGCCGTCACTGTCTTTATCCAGCCAAAGGTCGACACTTCCATGCCCGGGTGTTGTGCCGCCGATCTGGGTCAGATTGACCTGGACTCCCTGGCCTCCCAGGTAGGGTACGGCTTTCACGGAGGAGAAGTCGTATGCTGGACGATCGATCAAAAACGGAATGTACCGACTGCCCGTGATCACCTCAATGGTACAATCCTGACCCGTCGTTTCGCACAGGGCATTGGTTGTTGCCGTGGTGTAAACCGGGATGAGCAGCGGATCACAGGGCGCATCGGGATCCAGATAGAGGACTACAGTGAGCGTCGTGATCGGAATGCCAGGTTCCAGGGGCCAAATCAACCGGTTGCCGATCAATTGCGGTTCACTCACCGACAAATTGGTGACACAATTTCCAGAAGTATAGGTCAGTCCCTCGGGCAACTGAATCGTCACGGATTCGTTGGAGCTGCTGATCAGATCAGTCGGGATCTGAATTTCCAAGACAAGGGATTGCTGACAATCCGCTGTATCCGTCAGATTGACCTGGATATCCAGATCATGGGGTGGGGAGACCCCTTGTATGACATAGGGACCAGAAAGCTTGGTCACCACATTGGTAGGTTGATCACAGATCTTATTGGCCTTGAAGGTATAGATCAATTTAGCTCCAGAAATAAACCCGCAGGAGGAAATGGTTTGGAATTCAAAATCTAGGCTGTTGTATGGGCTGTTCAACACCCCTGGCAATCCTTGTTTCAATTCTGAAACTAACGTATCAAGCATCCATTTCAGACGTCCATCCGGCAGGATCTCAGGGTCGTCAATCGGATACTTCGTGCCGGAACCCGCTTCATAGACTATAGTGGCCGAACCCGAAAGGTAGCTCAATCCAAAAGGAAGTGTCACAATCGTTGTCAAATCGTAAACGGCACCTTTTGCCGCATCGAAATGCAGAGAACGGCTGATGGGCATGGTGTCACACAATTCCGCACGGATGGTATCCTGGTCAGGTTTTAATTCCAGGACACCCGGAGGTGCACTAAATGAACAGGTATCGTATTGAACTACACAGGCATTGTCGAGATCGGTCGAATCGCAGCTCCATCCCCAGGCCATGTAAAGTTTCTCATCACCGCAAGAGTGATTTTCGGCAGACAATTCAAGAATTAAAGTATCGCATACTCCAAGTTCACCTAATAGAAATCTGTCTCCTGTAAGCGGATATGTTGCACCGCTCACTGTGTTGGTTAAGGTAAATTTGGATAACGTCTGATTGGATGCACTAGGCTGGATCCAAAAATTCGGCATCGGAACAACATTCAATAACACATCAAAACAATTTTCGATCTGCAATTTCCAGGTTGACTTCGTATTATAAAATGTCTGATCACATGTTTTCAGTTTGAATCCAGGAACAGGCCGTCGCCAAGTAAAAGAACTTTTTTTATTCAACTCTATTTCTCCTTTATTCCAGCGCTTTGAATATGGCGCCATAACTAGAGAGTAACTTGTTTGTTCTCCACTATTCTGTCTCTCACAAAGTAGAGAAGTCAAATACAAAATAAATTTAAACTCATTATCTTCTTCTTGTAGAGATAATAACTCGGCAGGAAATTCCAACAAATACTTGCCGGGCACAACCTCAACTACAGATATCGGCAAATCTATCAATTTGACCTTCCCATTGATTCTGACTTCAAACAACCTTGAAGAATCTATTCGAAAGCCATCAACATTAATCGTGAAACTGAGAATTGAATCTAATAGTGTCCTATATTCATAAGGGAAAAAATTGGTTAATCCACCAATCTTAAACCTACTGGATGGCGAGGCATTCCCAAAGCAAATGGGAAAGAATCCAGCGTTGGTTAAAAATTCTTCCTCCACACATGTATACTCGATGTGATCTTCCGGGCAAGGACAGACACGGCGTACAATTTTATCAGTAAAAGGCCCATTAAACAAGAAGACGTTACTTTCCCCTCCGATCTTCACTGAAAAACGTTCATAATCAGGTGGATATGGTCTGAATATACGCTTCATCAGATAGCGACATTCCAGGGATACAGAATCAAGGTTTGTTAAGCGGAAGTTCTCAGGAACTTGAGAAAAGCTATTTGCTAAGGTATCAAAATGGACACGACACCAGAGCAAACTGTCTAATGGATTAAGTTCGAACTGTAGTGGAACTTCAAAAGCATAACTGGACTGTTGATCAACAATGCGTAGCGTATTCCCAATATTTGTTATCCCATTCAACAACTTAAAAAATTCAGCCTTTTGCTTTTCGGGAGATAATGGAATGCCACCCCTGTTGCCAAATTTTATCCGAAACCAGATGGACTCATAGGCTTCAGAGGCTGAATCCGTTTGTACCACACCATCAATCACCAATCGAATAGTATCTCCAGGCATAGCCCGATCCAGTCTGATCTTGCTGAAATCCAAATCACCGCTGGCATCCGGACGGTAATCATCATTATTATCGGGTAACCCCAGACTCAACCGTTCCATTTTTAAGGTGTGGTCCAAAAAGGCAGTCAATGAATCCGGGCATTCTCCTTCAAAACAATCCACAGGAATTCGCCTGGCTGTACAAATAGTGGGATTGAAGCCTGGCGGACAATCCTTTTCCAAATGGAATCGTGCAGTCGCCTGAAGCAATAATTCCGCAACAGGACCTACACAATTATCATCACAATTACTGATCAGGGAATACAAACAAGGTAATGATGTGCAAATACTGTCACATATCAGTTGTACATGCAACGGAATAGAGGCTTCCTGAAAAGGAATAGGTAGGGGATAGGTCAATTGAACAACTGTTCCATATCCTGTATTCAGGATTGACGAAGTTAAAGGATTTACAGGGCCAATCGGAAACAAACTATCGACCAGCACAAACCCACATGGAATTAAAAGATCCACAGTCCAAAATCCGGAATCCTTAGGATTTAACATTCCCTCAGGAACAAACAGATTTAAATTCAGATCCTGTCCATCCAAGACCGTACCATTTAGCTGCCCTTCAAACGACATGCCACCAATAAACAGTGGCGAATTATTAAAAATTGAATCCTGCCCCTGAAAGAATTGATCACCAGGCTTGGCGCAGCTTTTTTCATACGACATAGCCCACTTCCATTTGCCTTGAAATAAAGTACAACTCTCCGGCCCACAGAAATAATGATCAAACGCGATCTTCATGGTTTGACCGGGAGGAATGTTGGGCAATGTCAGGCTTACTGATTTGGTGCCTGTCTCCCCGCAAGAAATGGAGATTAGAGCTCCTGAATTGACATCGATCGATACTGGCACTCCATTCAAAACTGCATGAAAGGATGAGGGGAGAATATGAATATTCGGGTCGTCCTGAATAACCATATTCAACTCTAGATCCACAATTGAAGAATACGCACTTGTATTCTTGATCGACCAGGTTTGTTCAAATCCTTGTCCGTCATAGCAAGTCGCATTAGTTGTCGTGACACTGACCTCATGTATCTTCCCTTTTTCAGGAAGAGGCTCGATATAGACTAAAGCTTTGACTTCGGATGCCTGGCATTCAGACTGATCGCATCCCCAGGTTGCCTTGATAGTAGAAAGGGCATCCGTTCCATCAAATGAACAGAAGGCCACATGGATCTGCTCGGTAATGACAATCTCTTCATTAAAATCCAGGAACCCGTCCTGGTTACCGATCTTCTGAAAATCAGCTGCAGAAATATATCGGGACAGGAGTTGGGGAGTGGTACCTGCATCAATTCCGTTACTCGAGGTAATCAGCAGTTGTTTGGGTATCTCATCGGTGAAGGTAAATCCGCTTAAGCGACCCAATCGGGTATTGCGAATGGTAAAGGTGCGGGTCAGGGTCTGCCCTTGTATCGCTTCGATATACGACTTGTTGACCTTGGTGATGACCAGGTGGGGTGTCTCTACATGGTATGAATTGGAAGAAGAGGTGGAAGTGTTTCCGTTAATGACCAGGAGGGCATTGGTTTTGAATAATAGTCCCTGATTCAGGCAGGGCAATGCCGAACATTCGGTTAGTACCGTCATAGCCACCGAGGTCATTGAAGCAGCGGGTAATTCCGGAAAAGCAAAAATCGGTTGGTTCAGATCGGATAGATCCGCTTCACTACCCTCCGTAACGGAACCAGGGATATAGGTCATCCCACAGGGCAGCTGTATGGTGACTTCAATATCTCCAGTAATGGCACCTCCTGAATTGTGGATCACAAACCGTTGTACATGCTCCTGGCATACGGTGGGGATTTCAGTAAAGGAGGGAAAGGAGATGGATTGTGACCATAAACTTGTCCCGATCAAATTCAGTAGTGCGAAAACGCTGAAATTTAGCAGCATGCGGATGGATTGGTCCATGACTTAAATTTAGGCAGTTTACATCAGATTCTGAAACGGTTAATTCTTTTCCTTCTTGATGTTTCAAATCAATTTATTAAGGGCCAGTTAAGTCCCACAGACAAAGACCGGCACCATGCAGAAACATCCACATGATGCCGGTGATGATTAAACTTCAATTATTGATCTCATTCCATTCATGTTTGATCTGTAGAGTGTGCTTCCGGCTTTCTATTTGTTCCGCTGACAGGATAGCGCAAGTACTGGCTGGCTCTTCAGACCATAATTTCGATCAGGGTCATAATTCGTTGTATACTCCTGAAAGGTTATTGATCCCAAAGTGGTCAACGTTATTTCTTCACTAGAATTCAAAAACCCTGGGGCCAAGTCTCCAATAGAATCATTTCCGTCAGACAACCTGGTCTCGGATGCCACTGTTGTATTCAGTTCTACAGATGGCTCTATAGGGGTGATGTTCAGGATCAATTGGCCATCACAGATCTGATCCCACATCAGTTTGAAAGATTCTCCTTCAGCGATAAAGGTGCTACCATTGGCTGGGTCTTTTTCGATCTGGGAGCCATTCTTCAAGTTGAACCACTCCATACATTCGCGGCTGTCTCCAATGATCTCCAAACGATACTCCTGGCCCGGCGTGAGGTCTTTGACCACGACTGCTGCCAATCCTTCATGCATCTCTAATGGATGCCAAACAACCGGAGCAGAGATCGTCGTACACCAAGGTGAAAGAGCCGTAGCCATAGTAGTGGACAACAGTGCACAGAAGATCAATAAGCATGTAAGGAGGCTGCGGAAGTGAATTGACGTGTTCATGGTGTTCTCTTTTCAATTTTCAGGAATCAGGGTCACGGGTTCTGGATCATCTCCGTTCGTTTCCGTGTTCTCCTATTTATTTGAAGACCACCATGAAGGTTACACAGCCTATTCAAGGATTCTGGACCATGCATTCATGACCCATCGCCGGTTGACCGGGCAGGATATGGCCCCACCCAGGCTATCCTGAAAAAAGAGGGACAGCCCGGTTGCCCGGACTGCCCTCATTCGCAATTTCCATCTTTAGGGTACCTCTATTAACCTCCGAAATAGACCAAGACTAATGAAAACCAAGCGAGACAAGGCATTTCGAAAGAGCTTAGCCATAGCCAAGTGATTGAGAAATAACGAAGTATCGCGTAGGTTTTCCCTAGTAAAAAGCCTGAAAGGATTTGCTTGGTCATTGAGTGGGGTTGATAGATGTGCCCATAATTGTCGGTCAATGCTGGATCAGCATCTTCCCGACCAAGACTTTCCTTCCTTCATCTTGCACCAACCGAATGGCATACATACCTGATGGCCAGGTCTGCACATGGATGGTCGTATCCGGAGAACGGATCTCTTGTTGAAAAACGACCCGACCTGAAATATCATAAATGATCATCTCCCCGTTTGAAAAGCTGATCGCTGGATCCAACCTGAGTTGTACCTGATCTGTAGCCGGCTGAGGCCAGACTTGCAACACCTCCGTCAATGTTTCGATCCGTTGAATGGCACTGCCCAGATCCTCCTCCACCTCGACGCAGAAAGTAGCTGTACAGCCTTCCGGTCCGGTCACCTGCAGGCAATAGCTCCCTGGCTCAGTGACCAATAGCAGGCTGTCCATGCCGATGGCATTGCCCAGGGTATCCGTCCATGTCAGGAGACTGCCGTCCGGATAGCCCGTGGCCAACAGGGAGACCACTGTATCGGTTTTCGTCAACGGACCACTGACCTCCACATCCAGAAAGGCTAACAGGTTGACGATGTCGAAACGAATGATACTGTCGCAATACGGATAGGTACTTTTTGAGATGATGATCTCCTGGATACCTTCATCCTGAATTGTCCAGTGGATACCCGCAACAACCACGGTATCCTCAGCACAGAGGAAGAACGTACCCAGATCCTCCTCAACATGCTCATCTGAAGAAATGGTCAGGATAACCAGAGAATCCATGCCATTTGGCGTCGGGAACAGAACCTCATATATCCCGGGAGCATATTCATCTCCATTGTAGTTATAGGTATCATCTTCACAGATCAGATACTCAAGGAAGGTGGTATCCTGAGGCAGATACGGACTGGTCTCGCCAGCGGCAATGAAGAAACCTGAATCACCGATCCCATCACCTGTATCCGCAATGACCAATTTGATGGTGTAGGTCTTATAGGGGATCACATCAATTCCTGTTTGAAACGGACGTGTATAACCGTCATGTTCGATGAACTGTCCTCCGGTATTGTCCACATACATCGAGTCATAATCCAGACTCAGGCAATTCGCCGGATTTCCATTCGCTCCAGTCATACCCGGGTTTACAGAATTAGCGCAGACGGGCAATCCATTTTCTCCTGTCTTTGCGATATTCCGGGCATTATATGTGTACGGCCAAGTCGGAGATGGACCACTAATAAAGATGCCAATGGCATCATGAAAAATGCCACACACATTTTCAGGATATTCCTCCGAAGCAAACACAAACTGAAGATCGATCCGGTCACTGGAAGGGATGATGTCAAATGTCAATCCGGCTGCATCAATTATGGTTGCATCGGGAAAGACCTTCTTAAGATCTGAATCTCCAGGCCTGCCGTAGGCGTTTCCGGTGATGACAGACTCATTCGGCCCCATGGCATTGAAAAACCAACCGGTGGTCAACAACAATCCTTTCTGCATGTCGATCGCCTCCAGACCATTGGTAAATGCACTGATCGCTGAATCACTTCCAAAAGGCTGAATGTTGCTCACCAGGACGCCGCTTTCAGCGATGAACAATGAAGCCAGGAGTGAATCGAGATTGGGCTTAGTGGTGATGGCAAAAGTAGAATCCATCCGCACAACCGGCTTAGCGGCCACTTCTCCTTCTGTAACCACCGTGAGCTTGACAGGAACGCCGGAAGTATTGAACCAGGAAAGGTCAGCCTCTGTGTCCAGCGCGACGAACTTCTCGAAGCATTCCACGGGTTGAGCCGATCCATTCTCCCAGACCAGTTCCTTCCCAGTCAGGGTAGAACAGTTTGACACGGTCAGATAAAGATGGTAAGTATGACCGGGGATCATCTTGCGCAGGTGAACTGTCACCTTCCCACTTTCAGCAGGAAGTTCATACCGGGTGACCGGCACATTCATGGTCAGGCTTGATTGCGCGAATAATCCAAGGGCAGGCAAAAGGACCATTAGTGCAAAGAGCAGGGTCAGGCGGGAAAGCGGGTTGGTCAACATGTTCATGGCAGATGTCTTTTGTGTTTCCCATGTATTTGACCAACCAGGAAAAGGTGACACTGACATTGAAAAAATCTCATGCAGACATCCCAAACAGCAGAACACGCTATATCATCTGGTGAGTCAAAGGCTGACCTGTTGTCTGCTTCAAGGGTCTGGTAGGGTCACATCTTCAACCTAATAACCGACCTACTGGACAAGGATGAACCCTGCCCACTGCAAGGGATCATATCCAAGCGCCCGCATGTCGGCCTGTGCCGCCCGAAAAGCCTCTGGAATGGACATTTTGTCCTCGAGCCATTTGGTATAAAAAGTCTTCATCAAAAGGGAGGTTGACTCATCAGGCACCTTCCAGAGAGACATGATCAGGTACTTCACACCGGCAATACGAAATGCTCGTTGAAGGCCGTATACACCTTCGTTTCCGTTGATATCCCCGAGTCCTGTCTCACACGCAGACAGCACCACCAACTCGGTGTTGGACAGGTCCATCTGGCTGATCTCATATGCTGTGAGTACTCCGTCCTCCCCATCCTCCTGTCGCTTCTTCCCCCGCCATCCAGCATTGCCTCCTGCCATGATGAGTCCAGAACGCAGAAGGGGATGCTCGGAGACTTTGAATACAGGCTCCTGATCGGACCGGCGTGCAGGGGCTTCTTTCGGATCCGGGAAAAAATACCCGTGGGTTGCCAGGTGAATGACACGGGGGGAGCGATGCACCCCTGAACCAAGATCCTTGAAGGCCGTTTCTGATGCATTCTCCTCTGTATAGGTCGTTACCTTCCAGCCTTGCTGTGTGGCCAAACGGGAAATTCCATCCACCTCTTTTCCAGTTGCCGGCAATGTTGTCCAGCTACTCCCTCTCAAGGTCGAATCGGCCAGCGCGAAATGAATTTCACTTTGTGACCGATAGGCCACCATAGGACCCTCCGTCCAGCTGGTATCCGATGCATAGGCAATATCACCGAACAATACCGCAGTAGAATCATTTGAATGTTCCAACAATGGGACAACCAATTGCCGGGTGCTATTCACAACAACTACATCCATCTGGTCAGCCAAGATCTCGTTCTCGCTCAACGGGATAGCACCCAGATTGATCCGATGTAATAATCCAGATGGGGAGACATATACTCTACTTGTATTTGCTAATGCCGATTCCAATGGCTTCCAGATCAGATCAGCAAGGGTGCGTGAAGATGGATCCTCCAACATGGGCTCATCTCCAGGTAGTGTATAAAGGAAGTTGGCTAAAGTAGACTTTCGACGGTCCATCGGGGAAAGAAGGCTATCCAGTGTACGTTCCTCAAAGAGCGTTATGAACGCCGGACTTTCCATCCCGGGACAAAGAACCAGTGCAGCGTAGAGAATGCTGTCTGTGGCCGCTTTTTCAGAGTACCGGAAATGGACAAATTCTACAGCTGCTTCTTCGGGCTGAAGAGCTGATTGAACCTCCTGCCAAGAAACCTGCCGTCGGGCATCATCAAAACCGGCAACAACACGTGTCAGTTCCTTTTCCATCTCCTCCGCCTCGATTTCCAATTGTTTAATTTGAACACTATCCCTTTTGCTCATTATTTGAGCATATTGGGTGGCCAGTCGGCGATGATGGCCCACCCAACGAGAATACAAATCAGAATTTACCTCATCTAGCATTGCCAACCTCTTTAGTTTTGCCGAGGCCTGAAGAAGAAAGCCTTTGTAGAATAGACTGTTGTCATAGCATGTGGTTGTTAAGGAATTCCTCCTCGTCAATTGAATAAACGACAGGGTATTATCCTGGTCTTTTGTAAACCTGACCAGATAGTTATTCAACTCCTTCTCTGAAAGATGACTTTCGGCATTTTTCAGAAGGTGCCGATTGACTTCGGTGAGTTCAGTAAAAAGAAGTTCAGCTTTTTCAAGATGGCCCATATTCAAGTACATATCCGCCATACTTTTTAAAAAATTAGCATAATATGGATGATCCTTACCAAGTGATTTCAACAAGATTGGCATAGATTCTAAATGGAGCGACTCAGCTTCTTGATATTGACCCAGATTAGAATATACAATTGCTAGGTCATTCAAATTTATTGCGTAATCAACCCCCGCTTTTCCAAATTTTCTTTCAAATATTGCTATAGCCTCAAGGAACAACAACCGAGCTTTTTCAAGTTGATGCATGTAAGTATATAATATCGCTAAATTATGTAGGCCCTGAGCATACTCAGGATGATCTATTCCAAAGCTATTTTTTCGAATTGAAATGGACTCGATGTAGCATTCTTCAGCCAAAATATATTGGCCAGTATTTCGGTAAAATCTACCAATATTTTGCAACGCAGCAGCACAATTGTGATGTTCCTTACCCAATGTTTTTCTCCATATCGATAAAGCTTCTTGATAAAAATATTCAGATTCTTCGTTTTGACCTAGATCTGTATATAAAGACCCAAGAGCATTTAAAGCTACAGCATAGTTAGGGTGTTCCTTACCTAAGAATTTTTCAAAAATTTCCGTGGCATCGAGCAAAATCCGTTCCGCGCTTATGTAATTACCTATTTTATAATAAAAATTTCCAAGGTTGATTTGACATTCCGCAAATAATGGATGACTTCTACCTACGGTTCTCTCAAGTATTTCACTCACTTCAAGAAAGGCAAACTCTGCTTTCTTATATAGTCCCATTTCTTGATACAAAATTGCCAAATTATCAAGACTAGATGCATATTCATGATGATCTTTATTGTAAATTATTTCCTTAAGTGACAGGCACTCGATAAACATTATCTCTGCCTTTTCATACCACCCCATATTCATATAAATACGGCCTAGGTTGTTCAGAATTGCTACATAAACAGGTTGTATTTTATCCTTGGAATTCCCTAGTATACCTTTTGCTTTGATATATAAGCTCTCAGCTCTTTCATAATCGCCTAATTCACTATAAAGACTTGCGAGGTTATTCAAAATTGATGCATACTCAGGGTGCTCAATGCCCAATGAATTTTCGCAAATGGATTTAACCTCAAGCCAAAATAATTCTGCTTTCTCATATTTCCCCATTTTATAGTATAAATGACCTAGATCACGCAAGCTTTGGATATAGTCAGGGTGATTCACCTCCAGAACTTTTTCCCGAAAAGCTTTTACTTCAATCCACAGTGGCTCAACTTTTTCATATTGGCCTAAACGCCAATAAAGACCAGCCAAGTTTATCAAACTCCACAAATAATCATTATGCTCTTTACCTAATGCTTTTTCTCTGACATCTTTGGCCAGTAAAAAAAAAGATTCTGCTTTTTCATTTTGGCCTAAACTTTGGTAAAGCACAGCCAGATTATTCAAACTCCATGCATATTCCGGGCTTTCAGTACCAATTGTCTTTTCTCTGATTTCCTTTGCTTCGAGGTACCGCTTCTCTGACTCGGGATAGTCACCTTTAAAATACAAAACTCTCCCAGTGTTAAAACAACAACTTCCATACGCTGCCGATTCCCTGCCTAAGACTTCCAAGGCAATGGATTCCGCATCTGAGCTTACTTCCAAAGCTTTTGGATAATTCTTCTCAGCTGTCAGGCCTCTGGAGACTTGGATGAGACTGTCCACAACCCTGACTGCAATTAGTGAATCAAATTGCTGCCCTATCAACATAGTTGGAAGGAAAGCAAACACGAATATCCAAACACGAATCATCTGCTGAGTTTAATGGAATCCTTAAAAATCGGTTATATATTTCTCTTCTAGTACTCTCAATCGCATGTCATTCTACTCCTTCATAAAAACAGCCCTCGACACACCTCCGCCACTCTTCAAGATCAACAGATAAACCCCAGGCAGCAAACCAGACACATCGATCCTATTCTTTCCTACCGGCAGGTTCTCCTGAAGGACGCGCAAGCCGGTTATGCTGATCACCTCAATCTGTACTTCCTCCTGGACATCCGGCAACACCACCGTCAACCAATCCCTCACCGGATTGGGATACACCTTTATTGATGTTGTCTTTGTATCAACCAGGGCATTGATCATCACCACCATGCTATCCGTGATCGCACAGCCGACCGAGTCAGAGACGACCACAGTGTATGTTCCATTTGTTTGAGGAATAATGTAAGAGCTAACTTCATTTGTATTCCATAGGTAGGTCAATGGTGGCCATCCACCCATGGCATTGGCAAAGAGGGTATCATTGTCAAAGACCAGTTCCAACAAAATTTCCGGACTGATCATCGTCTCGATCTCTGCACTATCCGAACAGATCCCTTTTGTAACTCGAACACTATAGACATCCTCTATAGCCCAGTTGATCGATGGGGTCGTTTCTCCTGTACTCCATAGATAGGAACTGAAGCCGCCCTGGGTGTTTAATACTCCCGTCTCTCCCGGACAAATGATCGTATCCCCCAGGATCAATGGCAAGGCGGAAACCCCCTTGGCTATGACAAAACTGTCGATCATGTCTACACAACCCAGTGAATCGGTCACCGTCACTCCATACGCTCCCGCACAAAGGTTGTACACAGATGATGTATCTGCTCCATTGCTCCACAACCAGGTATAGGGCAAAATCCCTCCAGTAGCCATCCCCACAGCTTTTCCGTCACAGGCTCCGTCGCAGGTCTCGCCTGTAGTGCTCACAGAAACGACTATTGCCTCTGGCTCACCGATCGTGACCTGAACAGCTGCAGCGCAACTATCCGCATCCGTTACCACCACCTCATATGTGCCGGCTGTGGCAGAGATCGTATCATTGGTTTCATTGTTACTCCATGCGTAGCTATAGGGTGGCACACCACCTGCAACGTTCACCCAGGCTTGACCTTCCTGCCCGTAACATTGGGCATTGATCACGCCTGTAGTCAGCGTGATGGTGCTACAACCAAAGGCATTCACCACAGCCTGGGCTGTGGCCGTGCATCCGTTGTCGCCTGTGACCGTCACCTTGTACGTTCCAGCGGCCAGATCCACGATGGATTGGGTAACTTCTCCATTGGACCACAGATATTCATAACTATTCCCCCCCGATGCTGTAACAATGGCAGTTCCATCATTGCAATTGTTACAAGTCTCATTCGTCGCAGCAGCTATAGCCGTCACCTGATTGACAATGACCAGTGTACTTGCCGAAGCAGAACAACCGTTGCCATCCGTTACAGTTACGGTATAATTCCCTGCTTGAGGAAGTTGGATATTATAAAGCGTGGGATTCTGTTCGTTCGTCTGAAATCCGGCTGGGCCACTCCACAGAAATGAAGCACCACTTCCTACCAGCAGATCCACATCCCCACCTTTGCACACCGGGCTGGTATTGATCGGCTCCACCACTGGCAGGGTATTGACCAAAACATCGGTGCTTTCCACATCTGTACATCCATTCCCGTCGGTAACCATGACGGAATAGGATCCACTCATGGTGGATTGTGCATTGGGAATGGTGGGATTCTGCTCATTCGACGTAAAATTGTTCGGCCCCGTCCAGCTATACGAGGTTCCGCCTGACCCACTCAGGTTGATGGCCATTCCCTGACAGACAGGACTGTTACTTCCTGCCGCTCCCATGGGTTGTGGATGTACCACGACCGTTGTCATGGCTGATGATGTACATCCATTAGCTCCGGTAACGATCACGGTATAGCTCCCTGCATGTGATGATTGCGCATTGACAATCATGGGATTTTGAAGATTGGAGGTAAATCCTCCAGGGCCTGTCCAGGAATACGAACTTCCACCACTTGAAGTCAGATTGATGGGTGATCCCGGACAAACCGGGCTGTTGCTTCCTGCCGTAATAGTCGGTGCCAAATTAATAACAACAGAAGTACTTGTCGCGGCACTACAGCCATTACTACCCGTAACGATGACAGAATAACTTCCTCCATTTACTGGTTGCGCGTTGGGAATGGTCGGATTTTGTGATGAAGAACTGAAACCATTCGGCCCACTCCAGATATAGCTGGTTCCTCCTGATGAAGTCAGGTTAATTGTTGCCCCTTGACAGATAGGACTATTGCTCCCTGCTGTAACTACTGGAGAAAGGCTGATCGTTACACTTGTACTTGCAATTGCTGTACATCCATTGCTCCCCGTAACCGTCACACTATAGCTCCCTCCATTCACAGGCTGTGCATTGCCTATTGTAGGATTCTGTGCTGACGAACTGAACCCATTTGGCCCGCTCCAGGAATAACTAATACCTCCCGAGGCAGTCAGATTAAGGGTCGTACCCTGACAAACCGGGCTATTACTTCCTATGGTCACAATGGGCAATTGCAATACGTCAACCGTCACCATTTCTGTAGATGTACAAGCATTGTCATCTGTAACTGTCACATGATATGTGGTCGTGACCACAGGAGTAACCACGATACTCGGTCCTGTCTGACCTGTAGACCATACGAATGAATAAGGTGTCTGTCCTCCACTAGCAACAGCGGATAAAGTGGATGATTCATTCAAGCATATCGTAGTAGGAGATGCTGATATGGTCAAGCTTACGTTACAAGGAGGAACACATCCTGCCTCCACTTCAGGCCTTGTGTTGCACCCCGGATCATTATTGCTGATCGAAACTGGGTTTCCTGGATTAGACAAGTATTCGCAAATATTCGGTGTGCTACAAAAGGTCAGTATATTATTCCCAGTAAGAAATAAATTTGTTATTGTTGCAGGATCGACGCCATCAATACCTGTTAGCTCGGTCAACAGAGGATTGTTCCGAATCTCAATACTGCCATTGATTGACTGCAAGGCACTTAATCCATTTAAATCAAGAAGAGAGTTATTGTTTTCAATAGATAGACTCCCTCCTAGTTCTGTAAGATTTTCAAGGCCAGCTAAAGATGCCAAAAGGTTGTTCCCATAAAGTGACAAACCTCCTCCTATTTCTAAATCAGGGTTCAACCCAACCAAAGAAATAGAATTATTATTTTCAGATACTTGAAATGTGCCACCTATAGAGACAAGATTGCTGATACCACTGAGATTTGTGACATTGGAATTGCAGTTTCTAAAAAAACAATATGACCCCACAGTTTCCAATGACTCAAGACCTGAAAGGCCACCTACACCATAAGTGAAAACAAATCCACTGACCTCCTGGAGATTATTAAATCCCTGTAGACTAGTTATACTTCTTAATGTTAGATTACCAGGAAGATATTCAAGTCCTTCCAAACCAAGACAATTTAAAAATCCAGAATTATTGGTAATCTCAACATCTCCACCAATACTAATCAACTCATCAAGCCCCAGAAAATTATCCAGCCCACTATTGTTGGCTATATAAAAACTATCACCAATTGACTCAAGGTTGTTCAATCCATTCAAATTTAAAAGGGCATCACAGTCGTCAACGATCAAACTGCCTCCGATCTCAACAATTCCGGATAGTCCAGTCAAATTTGTGATTCCGACCCCATTCAATTTGAGTGTACCACCGATCATGGTACATCCGGGATAATTCGAATTGAAGTTGTTAATCTGCGATTGCGTGGTGATGGTGATCCCATTCGGCAAGCAACTTTGGGCAGACAAGCCTGTCCAAAGGACGATCAAGAAGAAACATGATATAGTTTGAGCAATTTTCACTTTTTCCAGATTTTATTTGATATTTATTCCTGTTACTGCCTTACAAATAAGGCCCAGTACACCTTCCCCTCTTCCGTCAAAACCAACAGATAGGCTCCAGGTATTAAAGAAGATACATCAACTGTATTCTTTTCTAGTGGCATTACAATTCGAAGCACAGGTTGACCTGTCAGTGAATTCAACTTCTGGTAGGTCGGTCTGCCATATAGTAGTGACGTGGGCTTGAGCGAAAGATAAAGAACATGGTAGCAATAAAGCCACCATTGAAAGAATGAGGAATAGTATGATTCCCAAATGTCCTTGTTTAGAACTGCTTTCTTTTACTGCTTTTACCACATTCATCGGATGTATATTTCTCATTCTGCCATTATTTATTTTCCACCCCTCGCAACAGGTTTGGGTATTATGTACATCACTTATTCTCTGACCAGTTTTTTCACTACATGTCCCTGGTTGGTTTGGATATGGATGTAGTACAGGCCCGGTGGCACTGTCCGGATATCCCATTGTCCGTTCGTATTCACTAAGGTTTCCATAGGTAGTGTCCGACCGAAAGGATCTGTGAGGGTCATCTCCAGGACGACCAGGTCCCTGGTGTCGATTGAAAACGGTCCTGAAGTCGGATTGGGGTAGGGATCGCCGATTGTATGTTGAAAGGCATCAGAATGGCCGTCCACAGCATTGATCATACAGGCTTCCTCCACTTGCGGCCTGGAAGCGCATCCCACTGAATTATCCATAATGGCGGCCGGGAGTAAGGGGTCTGACAAGTAGCTACAAATACTCTGGACCTCGCAGGTGGATAAATTCTTACAGTTTGCGATCAACAGATCCTGAATACCGGCAGGATCGATCTGAGCCAGACCATTCAAGCTTTCCAATTTTGGACAATACCCCAAACGAAGGGTGCCCATTATGCTGGACAAGGATGATAGCTCTGACAGAGAACCCAATTCCGCAGCCCCGTAGATCACCAGGTCGCCACCAATGGATGTCAGGCCCTCAATTCCGGATATGCTGGCCAGAGAATTATTATACTCAATGATCACACTGCCCCCAACATCAGTGAGACTATTCAGTCCGTCCAGGGTAATGAGGTTATTGCTTTCCAGATGAAGATCGCCTCCAATGTGGGTCAAATGATCAAGTCCATTCATCGACTCCATCAGAAGATTACTTGATAGATGTAAATCTGCCCCAATTGTCTTCAGTTCATTAAGACCTCGTAAATCAGTCAGACTCAAGTCAGATATCTCCATGTTGTTTCCAACATATGCCAGATTGTCCAAGCCAGAGAGACTGTCCAATCCATAATTTCCCTTGATGATCATGCTACCCCAGACAGAATCCAACTGATTGATACCATTCAGGTCCTTCAACAACTGTACATCCCAGATCTGAAAGTCACCTCCAATGGAAGTCAATGCGCCCAATCCCTGGAGGGAAGTCAAAGCATCGTCATCCTGAAAGTAGAGATCACCCCCGATGGTTGTCAGGGCACTAAGGCCGGAGAGATCATTCAGTTTGTTGTTCCACCTGATTTCAAGGTCACCAGTCACCTCCTTCAGATTGTTCAATCCTTGAAGGTTGGTCAACGAAGTGTTTAACCATATGGAAAGTCTGTCATCAACTTTCTGAAGCTGGCTTAGGCCACTCAAATCGGTGATCAGATCTCCGGAGATGGATACATGCCCCAGGATCTCTACGCAACCGGGATAGTTGCAGAGGAAGTTATTCACCTGGGCTTGCGACTGGAAGGAATAGCCGTTGGGCAGACAGGTCTGGGCGGTCAGAAGGGGAATCAAACCGAAAAGACAGCCTGACAGGATGAAGAAGGTGCGAGATAGCCACATACAATCTAGAAATTTCTGGCAGTTCAAACGAAATGACCGTAGTCCTTCAGGATTCGGAACAACCTTCTTCATTTTATAAAACCGTGCCAATATAATTCTTCCCTTCCATCCAGCCAATACCCCGGGCACCCTGAACGGCCATATTCTGCCAGACAATTGATCGAGTGGGACCTTCATGATCGCTGGCCTCCCTTCCCTGTAGAAAGAGGGAGTACACTTCCAGGGCCTGCCACGGCGGCATTCTAATGCTCATAATGTCCGATCAGTACCTTACCAGAAGACCGATGACCGGCCCTCTGTTGAGGTACCGGCCCGGTCGGGTAAAGGGGTGAAAATCATCAAATTTTGCAGCCAGACCTCAGTCAGGACCACTGCCCAGATGCAGAAACTATCTTGGTGGGGGCATCATCCTGGACTTCTCCTCTTCCTCGTTCACCTCGACAACATAGCCGACGATGTAGCCAATGGCAGCACCAATGATGGCGATATTGGCACAAACTTCAATAAGTTGATCCGGCCTGCCCCCTCCTTCATCCGTGATGTAAATGAAGAGGCCCAGTGCAAAGATGACGGCTCCCGAGGCTGTAAAGATTCCCGTTTTTGATCTGTTCATTGTTTAATTGCTTTGATGTGATTAAAAGACTTACTTAACCCGCTAGTCACACTACGGCAGGCATTCAACTCATAGGAGTTGGCAATCGAAAAGATGCAGGCCTGTCTCTATTTCTTGTTGGTCTTCTCAGCCGCCATGACGGCCCAGATCACGCTTCCGATCCAGGCCAGGGGCAGGCCAAATCCCAGGGTAATGATGCCGACAAAGAGTCCGACAAAGAACATGACGATGGCACCCTGAACAGAGGCATAGAGCAGTCCCAGAGGTCCAAACAACAGAGCAAGCAGAAAGGCCATGCCTACGCTTTTTTTGTTTCCTGCCACTACGATGGTGTGGGTGACATTTTGTGAGGATGGATTGGATTGTTCCATGGGTTGTTTCATTTAAAGGTGAATGAATACTGGATCATCTGATCCGCCCATAGATTTGGTCAGGAGGGAAAAGGTGACATGGGGGGCAATGTCATGCAAAACCAGGTGGACCTCCAACCCCATTTTCTGAGCCCTACACAAACCTTGCTGCCACAAACCGGTGGCCGGTCCACTCTCCTTTGGTCCGAACGCTGGACCTACTGCAACAACACAAACCCGGCCCACAAATACGGGGAGTCGGGATATTGTTGGCGGAGATCCTTTTGTGCTGAATAGAAAGCTTTGGACAGTGACATTTTGTCCTGGATCCAATAGGTATAAAATTTTGTAAAGAACTGCATGGACACCTCATCATTCACCTTCCAAAGAGTCATGATCAGGTTCTTCGCACCAGCGATACGGAAAGCACGTTGCAAGCCATAGACCCCCTCAGTACCGATTATATCTCCTAAGGCGGTCTCACAAGCAGATAGGACCACTAATTCGGTATTCCGAAGGTCCATCTGTGCGATCTCATAGGCGGTGAGAACGCCGTCATCCCCTTCTCCCTGATGACTTCCAGCCAACCAGGCCGGTGAAGAACAGGCCATGAGTAGGCCGGACCGGATGAGCGGATTGGTTGCTGAGCGATATGCATTATGGTCTGCTACTAATTGATCCTCTTCCTTAGGGTCCGGGAAGAAATATCCGTGGGTGGCAGCATGAATGATCCGGGGAGAGGGCCCTACTGATCCGAGCTCCTTGAACGCAGTCTCTGTTGCCATGTATCCAGTATCCAGCTGGACACCATACCCATTTTGTTCCAGGATCTCTGCTATTTCCAGGGATTCCACTTTTGAATGGGGCAGATAGCGGAGGACGGAACCGCGGTAGGTGGAGTCCATCTCCTCTTCTTCTTCCAAGCCACTATTCCGATAAACGATTAAGTCTTTTCCTTCAGCCCAAGTAGTATCGCATTGGTAGTGGATACCACCTACTACAAAATCCGAGGCAGTCACAAATTGATTCTTCTCAAGTTTCATTTCAGCCAACTGATGTGTACTTCCCAATAATACCAACTCATATTGATCTCCAATTCGGGATACTTCAGAAACAGGCACCATGGCTAAATTCACCTTATGCATCTCCCCAGATGGAGAAAAATATATTTTGGCTTTTCCACTTAAAAATAAATCAATAGGCTCCCATAATACAGAATATAAGTCCCGATGTTCATTCAAGCTACTAATTGAATATACTTGGGCAATTTTAGACCTTGAGCTCAAAATACCAATTATATCCCGTAGTGAATCCTCATCAACAAGTGGTACAAATTTGGGGTCAACCATCTCACCAGTCAAAACAAAAGCACCATAATAAACACCTCCATCAATGCTCCCAAACTTAGTAAACTCAATAATGGCCTCGTTATCAGCCAATAATTCACGATAAAAATCAATAGAATACCCATCAGGATCCTTACTAGAAACCAACAATAATCTTGCTATTCTCTTTTCAAGAAAACTAATATTTTCATTTAATTTCACAAATTCCAAACTATCGTATGATGCACTTACAATCGCATTTGCAAACTGACCTCTAAATTCTTTCAATTGATCCTTCAATTCAACCAACTCTCCAGAATCTCTATTAGCCATAATAATCCTATTCGCTATATCTAATAGAAAGTTCTTTTTATACAAAATATAATTAAATCCATAGTGCAATAATTTACTATAATATATGCATGAATCATTCGATGCTCTAATTAGACTCATTAGATACCCTTCATCCTCATCAAATAATTGTACATACTTCTCCAATTGATCACTTGACATAAATGATGCAGATTCATTCATGCTATTTTTGTCTAAATCAATTAGATCGATTATGCTTTTCACATATTCGTCCCAATTACTTAATTTATAATTAACTTTCAGCTCCCCTATTAGTCCTTTCCTGTAAAATTCATGTGAAGTAATATTCAATGAATCTCCTAAAATATCAAGTGCGCGTTTGAAAAGCGAATCCGCTAGGATCAAATTGTTAAATTTCAGATATACTTCACCCAGATTTATTAGCCCTCCAGCATAATCCGCATGAACACTGCCGATAATTTTCTCCTTTATCTGTAATGATTTCTGAATAAAATTAGACGCTGAATCCAATTCCCCTTTAGCCATTAATACATTGCCAATATTGTTCAAACTTCCCGCATAACTAATACTATTCTCTCCTTCACTAATTCTTCTAATTTCAAGTGCCAACTTGTAATACTTCATGGAAATATCATATTTTCTTTGTTCCATATACACCATGCCGAGATTATTATATGAATTAGCTAACCTTGGATGCATGTCGCCCAATAACCCAATTTGAAGATGGATTGCTTCTATCAATAATGGCTCCGCTCTTTCAAAATTTCCTGTATTTAAATAAAGAACCGAAAGATTATTCAATGTCCTTGCATAATAGGGATTTTCCACTCCCAGAGAATCATGCCGAATCTTTAGTGCTTTTAAATACAATGGCTCCGCATTTTTATAATCCCCTTTTCGATGATAATTTATCGCCAAATTATTGCAAATTAATGCCACCTCAAGGCTATTTATTCCATACTTACTTGATTCAATATTTAGCAATTGGAGGTAAACTTTTTCAGCCCTCCGCAAATCACCCATGGTTGAGTAGAGACCTGCCATATTCGTTAAACTTTGCAAGCAATCAGAATGATCAATATTCAATTTCCTTAATCGTATTTTGAATGCCTCATTATGCAGACTATCTGACAAATTATAATTTCCTACATACATAAGAGATAATGCTAGATTATTCAAACAAGTAGCATACTCTAAGTCATCTGTTCCCAAAATGTTTTTCCTAATTTCAAGCAATTCCGTATAATATTTTATTGCCTCATCCTCATTCCCAGCGTCGCTGTAATAGTTGCCAAGGTTATTGAGACTACCTGCATATACCAAATTATTTTTACCGAGTATTTTTTCACGAATACGCTTGGACTCCAAGTAAAGAGCTTCAACCTTTTGAAGTTCATTCATTTCGACATACAATACCCCTAAATCATTTAAGCTTTCGGCATAGTCCAGATTTTCCTTACCCAAATAATCTAATCGGATGTTTAATGCAATATGATACCATGGCTCACTTGATAAATAATCCTTTTTATGATAAAATACACGTCCAAGATTGAAGCAAGCACTTGCATAAAGAGCAGAATCAATAAGGTTCTTTTTCGATACATTTTCAGCTAGGAATCCAAAATTTAGTGCTGAATCGTAATTCCCTTCCTCTGTAAGAATTCTCGATAAATTAACTAGGCTATCAACTCTATTCACCACTTCCAAGTAGTTTTCACTTTGGGATTGAGAGCTAAAAGGAACAAGAAATATTAAAATTATAATTATATATTTCATATATTGATATACCATCTAAGTTAATTATAAAATCTCCTGCAAATTTTATGCGGAACAGAGATATTCAACTCTTGAACAGACCAAAGCACAAGCCAAAAGTACTTTAGACCTATTCTTCAAAAGTAAAGAATCCCCAATCATTGTACAATCATTTCACAAAAAAGACCGAACTCCCAGTTCAGGAGATCGGTCTTCTTGATCAAATTGTGGTCTTTCTAAAGGAATAAAACGACAATGATTTGCATAGCAAATGGAAGTCCCACCCCCCATCCTGCACACACCGGCTGGGGATACGTCGTGAAGGAGCCTCGGAGCCCAAACTGAAGTAGTTCTGTATCGTATAGTTGAATCGGCTAAGGAAGACACATGCAAAACCTGTAAATAAAGTCCCTGCACCCCATTCGGATCAGAAGAAGATGGAGTTACAAAATACCGGCCAGGTACAGTGTCGGCCATAGGTAGTGAGCAATACCGGATCAATCAGATTCGACGTATCAACTCCAGCAAGTGGCGTATCATATCGCCGATTCTCAGTCATCCAGCACTTGCCGGCAAACTCCACCGCATCATATACATCTCCATACCGGACATCTGTAAAGCTGGTGTTGCAGTTTTGCTGGAAAGGAAGGACATTTTTGAAAACCAGAATATTCTTGTTGCCGACCAAGGACGGTTAGCTTGACACTCCAATACCTATCCTGCAAAATACCGCATCGTCACACGTACCTCCTTGTCCTCCAATGACTTGATGGCATACTTCTCCTTGGTTGGGATCTCCACTCTTGGCTCATTGGGTCCGGTGACCAGGTAGGTGGAAGACCACCAGTCTG
>JAUIEA010000013.1 GCA_030429045.1 Bacteroidia bacterium
GGTAAAGGCCAGTCCTAATGGCGCCCTGAGAATGTCATGTCGCAAGGCTATACTCTCGGCATAGGCGGGAGTGCCAAATGCAAAAAGGGAGATATAGTCAGATAAATTATTCCGCATGTGGAAATACAGAAGAGACCAGTGAAAGTGCATGGTCGAGTCGAGGGAGCTGAATGTCCGGGATAGCACCCAGTGGTTCAAAGTATCGAACCATGTTTTCCATGGGCATGTTGCCTGTCAACTCTTCCCTGGCCATCGGACATCCGCCATATCCTTTCAAAGCGCCATCAAAGCGACGACAGCCACTGACATATGCGGCATGGATCTTTTCCTGCCAGGTGGTCGGAGTCGTATGCAGATGTGCACCAAATTCAATTTGGGGCAATGCGGGGATCAGCGATTCGAAGAGGTAGTGGATATTATCCGGACTGGATACGCCGATGGTATCACTCAGGGAGAAAATGCGGACGCCCATTTCCATGAGTTTATACACCCATTGCAGGACGATATCCACGTTCCAGGGGTCGCCGTATGGATTGCCGAATCCCATGGAAATATAGATGACCACTTCCTTGTTGGACTGGTTTGCGATCTCCAGGATATCGCTGACCCGGGTGAGTGACTCTTCGATGGTGGCATTGGTATTCCTCAACTGGAAGGTTTCGGAAATACTGAAAGGGTATCCCAGGTAGCGGATCTGGGCATGCGAAGCGGCATCTCTGGCGCCCCGGGCATTGGCGATAATGGCCAGGAGTTTGGTTTTGGTTGCTGACAGGTCCAGCCCTTCCAGGACCAGGGCCGTATCGGCCATCTGTGGGATGGCCTTGGGTGAAACAAAGCTTCCGAAATCCAGGGTGTCAAAGCCGACTGCCAACAGTGATTGGAGGTAGCGAATTTTAGTCTCGGTCGGAATAAACGGAGCCAGACCCTGCATGGCATCTCGAGGGCATTCGATCAATTTTACGTGTGGTCTGGACTGATCAGTCATACGTATACCGGATCAGCCAAAGGTAATGCCGAATCGGTGGGTTCACAAATACTGTTTGAATTCTTCATTCAGTCCTCGATCACCCCGTGGTTCTTTATCTTGGCCTCGGACTTCAAAAACAGGCTATGCGACAGAAAGGTTGGCTTACCGTTATCGGCTTCATCATGTTTGTGCTGGGATTTCTGTCTATTGTATTGAGCATGGTAGGCGTTCAACTGCAGTTTATGACCTGGCTGGATCATTTTGGCAAAGGCTGGGGATTCCTGGGGAGATTGCTGTTGTTGATGGCCGGCATTCTCATTATGATCAGTGATCGCTCGGGTCCGGTAGATTAGGTGGTATCAGCTTGGTGTCCACGTGAAGTTTGCAGGTTTCCTTACTTTCGAAATATGAAGATCATCGTATTCCCTGGTTCTTTCGACCCCATCACTTCCGGGCATGTTGATATCGTTGAACGTGCACTGCCCTTGTTCGACAAGATCATAATCGGTGTGGGAGTCAATTCTCAGAAGAAGACCTTATTTGACCTGGACCGTCGGATGCAATGGCTGCACGAAGTCTTTCGAAATCATCCAAAGGTCGAGATCGCCAGCTTTGAAAACCTGACCGCACATTTCTGTAAGAAGGTTGGAGCCGGATATCTGTTGCGAGGCTTGCGAAATGCCTCGGACTTCGACTACGAAAAAACCATTTCGCAGTTGAATAGTATTGTCGGTGATGGGTTGGATACGGTATTCCTGATCAGCCGGCCGGAATACTCGCATATCTCATCGACGATCGTCCGGGAGATCATCAAAGGTGGCGGCGATGCAACGCCCTTTATTCCACAGGCCCTCCACATCCCGGTGAAGACCTACGTGGAGATGAATCACAGCCAATAAATCAGACCGGGCTTCCTGCGCATGATCAGACGCAGGATGATGGTGATTTCCTCCAGAGTCAAGGTTTTGAAGCGGTCCTCTACCTAACGGGACCCGTCCACGACCTGGCCTGGGATTCCTGCAGGTCAACCAACCTGAATCGGGATTGTTTTGCAGTCATGAACTTAGGGTTGTCCATCTTCAAAACGCACGTTTACCTCTGGTTTTCTTCAGGTGATGGCTATTTAGCAGGTGAATAGAAAGACCCTTTACTACCTTTGCACCAAAATTAAACGGATCATGTCGAATGCTTTTTTCCAGGTTCCACCAGCGGTGAATGAGCCAGTCTTGAATTATGCGCCGGGATCGCCGGAGCGCGCGTCCCTCCAATACATGCTGAAAAAGCTGAAATCGGAACGGGCAGATATTCCGATGGTTATTAATGGTGAGGAAATCCGGACTGGTGATACCAGGACGATCCATCCGCCTCATGAATTGTCGCACACGCTGGGTGTATTTCATAAAGGAGGAGCAGAACATGTTCAACAAGCCATTGATGCGGCGATGGCCGCCAAGGAGTCATGGGAACAGATGGACTGGCAGGACAGAGCGGCGATTTTCCTGAAGGCTGCAGACCTGCTGGCTGGACCGTACCGGGCTAAAATGAATGCAGCAACCATGCTTTGCCAGTCGAAAAATGCCTTTCAGGCAGAGATCGATGCGGTTGCCGAGTTTTGTGACTTTCTGAGGTTCAATGTGGAGTACATGACAGACATGTACAAACAGCAGCCGATCAGTTCGCCAACCATTTGGAACCGTCTCGAATACCGGCCCCTGGAGGGCTTTGTCTTTGCTCTCACGCCATTCAACTTTACCTCCATTGCCGGCAATCTGTCTTCTGCCCCTGCATTGATGGGGAATACAGTCGTGTGGAAGGTTGCCGAAACACAGGTCTATTCCGCTGCGGTCATCATGGAGATTCTCATGGAGGCCGGCCTGCCAGCGGGCGTGATCAACCTGGTCTTTGTCGATGGCCCTGTCGCCGGTGAAGTCATCTTCAATCATCCCGATTTTGCCGGATTGCATTTTACCGGGAGTACGGGTGTATTCCAGAAGATGTGGAATATCATTGGAGGCAATATCCAGAAGTATCGTTCTTATCCGCGCATAGTGGGAGAAACGGGTGGGAAGGACTTTGTCGTAGCACACGGTACGGCCGACCTACAAGCGGTTGCCACTGCTTTGACTCGGGGCGCTTTCGAATTCCAGGGACAGAAATGTTCTGCTGCATCCCGGGCCTATATTGCAAAAAGCATCTGGAATGAAGTCCGCGAAAAACTGGTCGCAGATCTGGGTACCTTGAAAATGGGAACTCCGGAAGAGTTTGGAAATTTCATCAATGCCGTGATCGATGAAAAGTCATTTGACAAGATCTCAGCCTATATCACGGCTGCCAAGGCATCCAGTGAGGTGGAGATCATCGCGGGTGGCGGATTTGACAAATCGAAGGGGTATTTCATAGAACCGACGGTCCTGGTCACCAGCAATCCGGATTATGTCACCATGTGCGAGGAGATCTTCGGGCCCGTATTGACCATCTATGTCTATGATGACAACCAGTATGAGCAGGTACTTCACAAGCTGGACACGACTTCTCCCTATGCGTTGACCGGTGCGATCTTTTCAAAGGATCGAGAGGTTATTCGAAAGACGACTCATGCCTTACGCCACAACGCAGGAAACTTTTATATCAATGACAAGCCGACTGGTGCTGTCGTTGGTCAACAACCCTTCGGGGGGGCTCGCGGCAGTGGGACCAACGATAAAGCGGGTTCAATTCTCAACCTCTACCGTTGGGTATCGGCCCGCACGATCAAGGAAGCGTTTGTCTCTGC
Source organism: Bacteroidia bacterium (assembly GCA_030429045.1). Taxonomy (GTDB): domain Bacteria; phylum Bacteroidota; class Bacteroidia; order Chitinophagales; family Saprospiraceae; genus JAGNXB01. The sequence goes on from JAUIEA010000013.1 coordinate 3,741, forward strand.
ATCCGATTACCGGTATCCATTCCTTGGCGAATAATGGATCTATGCCTTGAGGTCAAATTCAAGGGTTGAGTCTATACAGTAAAGGGGCCGGGATCGTTTGGATTCCGGCCCCTTTCATTTGGGCAGTGTGGTCGGGGCATAAAAAAAGAGCCTGCTAGCAGTCCGTCTTTTGCCGCAGGCCCTTCAATATGTGGAATTAGAATTCCCGAATTGGTTTACCGGATGACCTCCACTTTTGTACTGAGTATTTCGCTATCCGTTTGTACCCGGGCAAAATACAGTCCATTATCCAGTTGGTGTACCGGCAGGTCAACCCGTTGGGTTTCGAGGTTTGTCTGATGATAAACAACGGAACCGCTGGTTGTAAAGAGGGTTACTTCGTGGATCAAACTTCCATCATTCATATAGATGGCAGCCTGACGACTTGATGGGTTGGGTGCTACGGTCAGCTTCGAGACCGGATGACTTTCCAAAGATTCATCGTTCGGGAGTCTAACATTGATCACCTGATCGGGATAGAGAAACATCTGTCCGCTGGAAGTCGATTGAGTGATATTCCGGATCTTTACCTGGCCCCCTTTCAGGGCAGCGCGCAGGTCTCTTTCCGGTTTGAGTCCTTCTACATCTTCTACGATGACAAATCCGACCGGACCATAACCTTTGGCCCCTACTCCATCCGTCTTGGTATAGGCACAGTGGATCACCGAGCCATCCAGACGCTTGAAGAGTTCCAGAGTGGGTACCTGACGGGCAAACCAGCTGTCATCATAGTATTCTGAGCGGATATGATACTGGGAAACATCCAGGAAATCAGCAAAGTCGATCTCGTATGAAAAACCGTATGCATCGTAAGTCGGTTTGCTGGAAAGTCCCAAGTAGATATCCAGGATCAATTTGACTGAATCCGGATATAGGGATGTGTCTCGCGCAACAAAACGCAGGTCCGCATCGACATTCAGCTGGTGCTCGATGGAGGTGGTAACAGCGTGAGTATTGAGGTAGGATTCGCTGATGGCTACGGTATCCTCTGCGCTGACCAGTCCATCTCCGTTGGTGTCCAGAAACTTGAGGTCAATCGGAGATGCTTCCCATGGATCATCCCAATCATCACTGAACTGAGGCGTCCAATCAGATGTAGGATTATCACGTACCAGACCTTTGTTGCCCATGCAGACACCGATGGGTAGCAGGTCACGGACATTGACAACACCGTCATTGTTGGCATCTCCTGCCCAGACGCAGTCATCCAGACACTGCAGATCGTTTGGAGCTGGATTGGGAAGGACATTGATCTGGAATTTTACTTCCTTGCACACGCCGTTGACGCAATAGTCCACTTCAAATTCATCATAGTCGCCAGAGAATCCGGCATCCGGTGTATAGACGATCAGGTTGTAACCAGAGATATTCTGTGCCTCCAGGTTGAGGGTCTGTTGTCCCACGAAAATTTCAGCATTGCCGTTCAGGGGCGCACTGATCATGGTAAACGTCCAGGGTTCTACTGGTGGGGCATAGCGAATGACCAGAGGTTTGTCTTCCAGGGTCTGGAGGTAATAGGTCGCCAGTTTGGGTTTGAAATCGGAAATATTGATCTCGACCTTACCGGTTTCGATGATGATGCCATAGGCTGCAGAGCCAAGACTGTAGTTGAAGGTCACCTTTCCTTCATAATAGGATGTCGGTGTGTAGGTGAATTGACCGTTGCCGTCGTAGGTCAGGGTGCCGCTATTGACCTGGATGTATTGGGGATACAGGACGGTATAGGCCCCGATATCATTGGTCAATACATTGAAGGTGACAGATTCACCCTTGTGCGTATAGATGATGTCATCTATGGCGTGTCGTTTCGGTTCCAGCGCATCGAACACTGTGACCTCTACCGTCCGTGAGTAGGTGGTCCCGTTGTCGTCTCTGGTGACCGTAAACTGATCATAGCCGGTAAAATTCTGATCCGGGGTGTAGGTAACGACATCATCGGTCAGTTCGGCAACATCTCCATTGGAGGGTGCTTCTGAGACAACGTCATACCCATTGACCTGCAACATGATATCCTTGGGGGAATTGATGGGCAGTTGGATCTGAATGGTATCGGAAACGGCCAGATTGGTTGGCAGCACGTGGATGTTGACGATACCTGAAGCACAGATATCTTCACTATCGCAACAGGTGTAACCAATTTGAGCCAGGCCGGAAAAACCGGATTCAGGGGTAAAATCGATCTGACCATTGGAAATGGTCGCTGTACCATAGCGATGGACGTTGATCGAGTTGATCGTCAATCCACCGGCATCGGATTCATCATTGGCTAATACGTCTATTGTGACAGCCGTATTCATGTCCGTCGTGACAAAGTCGTTGTTGGCCACCACGATAGAGGGGGCCACTAAAAAGGCAAATCCCAGGTATTCCTGAGAGCTATTCAGTTTAGGATAGTATTCGATAATGAGGGAATCCCGGCCGATGAACGAATTGACCGGGCTGTACATGAGTTTCTTCAATCCTCCTGACAGATTGATGATCTCGTAATAATCGGAATGGTCCGGACTCTTGACTATGGTAGCCAGGTTGTGGGAGACGAACGTAAAACTGAACGTGTCAGTTTGAAGAACCTGCTCCGGTCGGAACGGTTCCACCATCTGCGCCCATCCCCAGAGGGGGATCAGGAGGAGCGCCAGCAGGCTGGTTCGGGTTAATGATACATTCATGGTGACGGACTTGGAGTTATTGGGATTCTTTTAACAATATACAAGTTTATCGCCTTCACAGACCCGCTTCAAGAACGGATAATTCACATTGTGAAAGTGAAAACATATTTGTATTTTTGTCAATGAACTCATTTCGAGAGAATTAAGCATATCTGTTAGACCTATGATTGTGAAAAGATCCATCCCGAATCTTGCACATCGTTAGAAGAAATAACAGGATATACGTGTCCTCTACAGAAATGGTTACACGGAAACCCAATGCAAAATACAAAAGTTTTTACGATTCTTCAGTACTTCACGAAGTATGAATTGAATAGTTTGAGAAAATTTGTTCAATCACCCTACTTCAACGTGAATGAAGACCTGATGCGGCTTTACGACCTGTATCTGGAGCTTCTGGAGAAGCCGGGGACAGAGAAACCCAAGGAGGAGGCCTGGAAAATGGTCGTCGGAGATGATCGCCCTTACGACGACGTTCGGTTTCGGAAATACAACAGTGATCTACTCAAGTTGGTCGAAGGTTACCTGGCCCAGAAGGTGTATGAAGAGAACCCGATCCGGGAGGCCAATCACCTGATCGAGGCTGTGAGCCGCCGTCGAATGTTGAAACTCTACAACACGGTGATGAGCTCCGCCCGGCGGCTTTCTGACCGTCAACACTATAAATCAGCGCAGTATTATTACTACCAGTATCAGATCGAGAAGAACTACTACGAAATCCTGATCCACGGCCAGAAGCGCCTCGACAAGACCAATGTGGAATATATTGTCGAAAACCTGGACCGATTCTACCTGGCTGAAAAGCTTCGTTATTACTGTTCTGTGCTCTCCATGAAGTACACGCACAGCCATGAGTACAAATTGCTGTTCCTGGAAGAGATCGTTCGCCACGTGGAATTGTATGGATACGGGGACATTCCCGCGATCTCTATCTTCTATCAGATCTATCTGACCAATATCGAGCCGGAAGAAGTTCGGCATTTCGAGGCATTAAAAGATTTGATTGACCAGCACATCTCCTTGTTTCCCAACGAAGAAGCACTTGAGATCTTAACGTATGCTTTAAATTATTGTATTCGGAATATCAATCAGAGTAAACCGGAGTTCCTGTCGGAATATTTCTATCTCTACGAGCGTGCCCTGGACAATGACCTGATCGATTTTACAGATGAAGAATTTGGTCCATGGCACTTTAAAAACATTGTCACCATCGCCCTTCGACTGGAAAAATATTCCTGGACGGAGAAGTTCATCTACAAGTACCATCAGTTGCTTCCGGAGACCTTCCGTAATAACGCCCACTCATTCAGTCTGGCTCAGGTCAACTATTACAAGGGCAATTTTGGTGAGGTGATCAGCCTGCTCCACCAGGTCGAATACGAGGACTTTACCTACAACCTCAACTCGAAAGTGATCCTGCTCTTCTCCTACTACGAATTGGATGAGATTGAACCTCTGTATTCGCTGATGGATTCCTTTCGGGTGTACTTGCAGCGAAATACGAAGATCTCGGCCACCAAGAAGCGGAACTACCTCAACCTAATCAAATTCCTTAAAAAACTGACCAAGATCCAGCCAGGTGAAAAGGCGAGTCTGGAGAAACTGGCCAAGGAGATGGATGAACAGAATGGGGCCATCGTGTCCGAGTCGTGGTTGAGGGCCAAAATGGAAGAGATCCTCTGATCCGCGCTACTGTACCTGCTCCATGATCGCATTGTGCTCATAGGTCCGGAAATCCACAGGTGTGACCGCGGAGATCCCCTGCTCCCGCATATATACCCCATAAAGGACGTCTACGGAAGCCATGGTGAGCTTGTTATGGGTCACGATGATGAACTGTGAATGATCAGAGAACTTCTGGATGATCCGATTGAATTTTTCGATGTTGGAGTCATCCAGGGGAGCATCCACCTCATCAAAAATGCAGAACGGTGCAGGCTTCAGGAGGTAGAGGGCAAAGAGCAATGCAGTCGCCGTCAGGGTTTTCTCTCCGCCGGACAACTGATTGATGGATTGGGGGCGTTTGCCCTTTGGCTTGGCAATGATCTGGATGTTTGAATCCAGGGGCTTGTCGGGTTCTTCCAGGATGAGATCAGCGGTATCATCGTCAGTGAACAGTGAACGGAACACATTGATGAAGTTCTCCCGGACCTGTTCGAAGGCCTCCATAAACTGGGCAGTGGCAGTTGTTTCGATCTCCTCGATCGTCTGGAGGAGGGACGTTTTCGCCTGCAGGATGTCCTGCCGCTGCTGATCAATGGTATCGTAGCGCTCCTTCATTTCCCGATAGGCTTCCACAGCCATCGGGTTGACCTCACCGTAGTTTTCGAGGCGATTCTTCAAGCGGGGGACCTGTTGTTCTAGGAGTTCCGGATCCAGGTCCGGATTGGGCTCGCGCTGGATGATCTCCTGGATGCTGGCCTGAAACTCCACCTTGATCCGCTCGCCAATGGAGGTCAATTCCAGGCGGATATTGTTGAAATTATCTTTCAACTCGTTCACCAGGATCTGGGCATCATGCCTGTTCTTGTTGAGTTGACGCAAGGCACTTTCCAATTCGTTGATCTGTCCACGGGCCTGAAAATAGTCCTGCTCAGCGCCGGTGAGACTGGCTTCACGATTCTTTTTGTCTTCGTAGTTGATGATCAGCTTCTGCTGGATCTGCTCCCGTTCATCTGCAACGGTTTTCAATTCGATCACAGCATTGGCTTCCGCTTCTTTGTCCGCATTGAGGCTTTTTTGTGCCTCTTCCATTTGCTGTTCCCTGAACTGGATCTCCTGTTCGAAGGCTTTCACCTTGTTCTGGAGCTGGATAAAGTGAATGTTCCGTTCGTTGAACACAGAGGAGCGGGCATTCAGGGCATCAGCCGCTTTGCGGAACGAGTGATCGGTCTGCTCCATTTGAGCCCGAAAATCAGCCTCTTCTTTTTTGCGGATGGCCAGATCTGCCTCCATGGTCTCATTGCGCTGTGTAAGGCCCTTGATGATGTCTTCGGCCTGTTGGGTCCGCTTGGAGACATCGGCATGGTATTGCTCCGCATTTTCCAAACGCGTCTTGAGGGTGATGAGCTTCTGCATCACCTGGTTGAGCTGCGTCTTTTCCTCGCGAATCCGGGCGGGCTGGTTGGCCAGCTTGAGTTCCTTGACGGTTTCCTTGAGCTTCTGGACAATGACGATCTTCTTTGCCTCTTCTTTTTCCAGTTTCCGGATCTGCTTGTCCAGGCTTTCCAGGTTTTTCTTTCGTCCCAGTTTTTTTCCTTCGAAGAGACCTACAGAGCCACCGGAGAGTGAGAATGCCCGTCGTGTCCAGGATCCGCTTGAACCCAGAATGGTGATATCCGGATCTTCTTCCCAGGTCTCCGGGATGTTCTCCTCCTGACGGAGGTAAACATTGTGGAAGAGGAAATCAACCAGGGGCTGGTACTGGGCTTCACATTCCACCAGATCCACCAACTTGGTCAATCCACTCCTGTCGGCTGTTTTGAAGCGTTGTGCCGCGAGGGCAGACGATACAAAGAAATTGGCCTTTCCCTTCTGATTCTGCTGGAGGAGCCGAATGGCGTTGTGGGCCGTCTTGAAATCGGGAACAACGTAGTAATTGAGGTATTGGTCCAGATAATGCTCAATGGCAATCCGGAAGGACTCCTTGGAGGTGATCACATCACTGAGCAGCGGAAACTGTTTCCCCCAGTCGCTTTGTGTACTGAGGTATTTGATGGACTCCGGGAAACCTTCCAGGTTTTCCACCATGCTTTTGGTGAGTTTGTACTCATTCCGCATGGCATCCAGCTGGCGGTTGATGCCGCTCAGCTCCTGGTTCTCGACCTGTAGTTGATCTTCTCTTTCCTGGATGGTCGCCAGGCGCTTATCCTCTTCCTGCTCGAGGAAGGCCACCGACGACTGGAGCCGGGCTTCTTCTTTCCCGATTTCCTGTACGGCATCCTTCAGTGAAGCAGATTCCCTGGAACGCTGTTCGAGTACCTGGGCGTTGCGATCGATCTCATTCCTGAGATTCTCGATCTGGTTGAGATTGATCGCTTTCTGTTTCTCCAGTTCATAGATCCCCTTTTCCAACTCCTGCAATTGCTGGAGATAAAGCTCGAGGTCATCTTTGATGGAGCCGTGCTCCTGTTTGGTGACACCCAGTTCCTGTTCTGCCTCCCGGAGAGCCAACTCCCCTTCCTGCTGCTCCACGCGGGATTGCGTCAGTTTTTGCTGGTAATATTGTATATCCTTCTCCAATTGCTCGATCCGGCCGGTATTGAACCGCATCCGTTCCTGGAGTTTCGACCTGTTTTGATCAATGTAATTGCTTCGCTGTCCCAGGATTTCCAGTTGGTTCTCGAGGGATCGGATCAGGTCTCCGACTTCATTGAGCAGTTTCTGCCGTTCGGACAGGGCCTTTTCCTTGTCCAGGTTGAGCAGTTTTTCCTGTTCCGTCAGGGCTTCGGCTTTCTGGATCTGGATCTCCAGGTCCCGGAGCAGGTCTTCTTCCTTGGCCAACCTGCTTTCTATCTGTTTGTATCGGGTCTTGAGGTCATGGGTCTGGTAAACAGACCATTCAATGCTCAGGGCCTTATAATCCGATTTGAGGTCCAGATATTTTTGAGCCTTTTTCGCCTGCTTCTCCAGGCTTTTCAGGTTGTGTTCGATTTCAAACAGAAGGTCATCGATCCGATTGAGATCTGCTTCAGTCGAATTCAGTTTTCGCAGGGTTTCAGCCTTCCTGACCTTGTATTTCGACACCCCTGCGGCCTGCTCCAGCATCCGTCGACGTGATTGTTCATGGTCATTCAGGATATCATCCACCATCGAGAGAGCGATGATAGCATAAGAGTTGGATCCGATGCCCGTATCCATGAACATACTAGTGATGTCCTTCAGGCGGCAGGCCACATTGTTGATCCGGTATTCGCTCTCCCCAGAACGATAAAGGATGCGGGAGACCGTAACCGATTGATATTCAGTGGGTAAGAGATTCCGGGTGTTCTCGAAGGTCAGGCTGACCTGAGCCAGGCCACTCCCCTTCCGTTTCTTCGTCCCGTTGAAGATGACGCTGGACATTCTCTCCAGGCGGAGTTCCCGGGTCTTCTGCTCGCCGAGAACCCACCGAATGGCATCTACGATATTTGACTTACCGCTACCGTTTGGTCCGATAATTCCAGTGACAGACTCATTGAAGTGGATCACCGTGTCATTGGCGAAACTCTTGAATCCTTTTATTTCGAGCTTTTGGAGCCTCATAGCCCGCAAAAATAAACAAGTGCAGACTACTTCAATGGAGATTCCTCGTCTTTCGGTGAAATAACCTTTCCGAAGTTGGAAATGTCCTGTCTGGACAGATAGGATTCGAGGAGATTGGATCGGAATTCGGCAGGTGCCGGATTGTTATGCTGGTAATACCCCACTGTTTCCCGCTGCCGGTATGCTTCAAACAGGCTCACTGCACAGGCCACCGATATGTTCAGGCTCTGGACCATCCCGGCCATGGGGATATAGAAGTCCCCATCGGCCAGGGCACTGGATTCGGGTGTGACACCGTCACGCTCATTTCCAAAGAGCAAAGCGGTGGGCTGTGTCAGGTCCAGCTTGTAGAGGCTGGTAGCTTCGGATGACAGCATGGCGCATCTCACCGTCGGATAATCCTTGTGTACGGCATCAAAACAGGCCTGGCGGTCTCTGAAGAAATGTACATCGACCCATTTCCGTGTCCCGGCAGAGGTCCGTTTGCCCAGGGTGAGTCGGTCTTCACTCAGTTGAGGTTCGGAATACAGCACGAATATTTCATGAATACCGACAGCATCGCAGGATCGCATCACTGCACCGATATTATGAGTGTCGTGGACATTTTCCAGAATGACGGTCAGACCGACCTGTCGTCGTTTGACCACTTCTTGAATCCGTATGAGTCGTTCTGGCGTCAGGTTCATATCCTATGTTCTGCGTGTGCGTCCGGATCGAACCTGCCCATGGGCGGCTTCGTCTGCGGGGGTTTCAGGTCCCTTCGAGCGGACATCTGCTTCAGTCGTTTCCACTATTTGGCCAGGACCATTCGCCCATCGGCAAACCGGAGCATGTAGATATTCTGGTTTTCTATCCGGATGAACTGACCATCCTGCTCCGTTTCAACCTCAAATCGGGGGCTGTTCCGGGGATAGAGCGCGGGGTTGAGCTGATGGAAGAATCGATGAAAAAGGGCACCTTCCCGGAACATTGCGGTCGCCAGGTATTGGCCACATCGATATCCCCACACGGCCTCAGCGTTGAGTGGTTGGGCATAAGCCGCTTTATATCGGGTATTCAGGGTGCGAATGGCCGGGTCTTCATCATCGACATAATCCGTACTGGTCAGGTGGACGGTGAAATCCGTTCGAACCCGATCCACTGGGGCAGTCCGAAGAGCCTGACCTTCTTCTCGGCAATGCCACTACTGATCTTGCTCATGATCGCCTGAACATGCGTTTCATCCCAGGACGGAAACACAATTTGGTTGGTCACATTTTCCTTCAGGAGGCTGTCGATCAGGAAGTCCTCCATCGCCATGTCCCCTGTTTCATCAATTTCCTTGAAGATATACCGTTTCCGGGCTTTGACCGGAAGAGAGTCCACCCAGGATTTCCAAAGATTTTTCTTGGATAATTCGCTGGTTCCCTTTCCGTGAATAAAGATGACCGGATCGGCCATGTTGGTATCCTTCAGGAATTTCCACGTGGTTCTCATATGAGACTCCAGGGCGGGATTCATCTGCAGGTAATGGGTGTTTCCCCGGCCTAGCCGACTACTGGCGCTATAGGGTGACAGGAGAAGAGTGGGCTTTTCTTTGACATAATCTGCTACAGTGGCCACGAGGTTGGACCGATAGGGCCCGACGATGACATCCTGACCATCCAGCGCTCCTTTTGAGATCAGCCGCTGGAGTTGATCCGCATCACCTCGGGTATCCAGGGCCTGGATGACAAACCGAACATCGGAAGATGGTGGCTTTTGGAAGGCCAGTTTGAAGCCGAGATAGAAATCCAGTGACCAGCTCGCAGGCCGATTGTTCAGATACGCGGCCGAATCGCGGGCAAAGAAGGGCAACAGGACCGTGATCCGGTATTCATCCTTGTAGATCCGCTCTGCAGATTCATCGAGCCCGTCAGCGGTCGAGCTCTGCGAAGGAGTCTCCTCCGGTTCGTCCTGTACCAGCACCGGCGACAAAGTCGTATCGGCATCCGTCCATTGGAGGGTATCCATGGGCGGCATGGCACTGATGGTATCGGGAGCCTCTATGACGGGTCTTTCAGATGGTCGGGGTGGCGGACTGGTGGTTTTTTTAGAGCCAAAGCAGGCACTCAGCAGCATTGCCGCCCCCAGCAGGGAGACCCATATCCCCGATCGAAACCGGATCCCCTGACCTCTGTTCTCTTCAATCATGGATGCAGGGTTCTGCATCCTGTGCTGTATCGATGTACATTGCATCATTCCCATTCGATGGTGGCCGGGGGTTTGGTGCTGATATCATATACGACACGATTGATCCCCTTGACCCTGTTGATGATCTCACTGGACACCTCTGCCAGAAATTCATATGGTAGCTTGCTCCATTCCGCAGTCATGCCATCCAGTGAGTTTACAGCCCGCAAGGCGACGGCATTTTCATAGGTTCGCTCGTCTCCCATCACACCGACAGATTGGACCGGAAGCAGTATGGTGCCCGCTTGCCAGACCTGGTTGTACAGTCCGTGTTCTTTCAACATGCGAACATAGATGGCATCGGCCTCCTGGAGGAGGCGCACCTTTTCCGGCGTGATGTCTCCCAGGATTCGTATCCCCAGTCCCGGGCCCGGAAAGGGATGGCGCTGGATCAACGACTCGGATATGCCCAGGGCGATACCCACTTTACGAACCTCATCCTTAAAGAGCATGCGAAGGGGTTCGATGATCTTCAGATGCAATTTTTCAGGTAAGCCGCCCACATTGTGATGGGACTTGATCATTGCAGATGGCCCCTGTACCGGATTGGACTCGATGACATCCGGGTAGATCGTTCCCTGTCCCAACCAACTGACGCCTGCCAATGACCGGGACTCTTCTTCAAACAGATGGATGAATTCCCGTCCGATGATCTTGCGTTTGGTTTCGGGATCGGATACACCGGCCAGGGCATTCCAGAACCGCTCCTTTGCATCGACACCTTTGATATTCAGCCCCATGTGTTGATAATCGGAAAGGACTTGTTCGAATTCATCCTTTCTCAGCAGGCCATTGTCGATAAAAAAGCAATGCAATTGCTTGCCAATGGCATGATGGAGCAATACCGCCCCTACCGTACTGTCGACGCCTCCGGATAATGCCATCAGGACATGTTCATCTCCGATCTCCTGTTTGAGCTTGCTGATGGTCTCTTCCACAAAGGAATCGGGTGTCCAGTCGCCATGGCAATGGCAGATCTCATAGAGGAAGTTCCGAATGAAGGCCTTGCCTTCCAGGGTGTGAGTGACCTCCGGATGGAACTGGATGCCATACACTGGTGCCTGGCCTTCCTTGTGATAGCTGTAGGCTGCTACATCAATGGATTGGGTGCCGGCCAGTAATTGAAAGTTTTCAGGCAGGGCCTGAATGGTATCACCATGGGACATCCACACCTGGCTCTCCGCGGACAGGTCTGTGAGGAATGGATCCTGCGCCTGACGGATCTGCAGCCTGGCCTTTCCATATTCGCGTTTTTCACTGCGCGAGACGGTGCCCCCCATTTCATCGGCGATCAGCTGGGCGCCATAGCAGATTCCCAGCAAAGGGATCTGTCCGAACAAAGCCTGAAGGTCGATGCGCAAGGCATTTTCATCTTTAACGGAAAACGGGCTTCCGGAGAGGATCACGCCCTTGACAGTATCATCAAGGGTTACTCGTTCATAATAGGGCAGAATTTCGCAAAAAACCTGTAGTTCACGGACACGTCTGGCGATCAATTGAGTGTACTGACTGCCAAAATCCAAAATGATGATCTTTTCCTTCATGGGCCAAAAATAGGAAATCGAAAGATGAACAGATCGAAAAGAAAAGCCCCGGAACAATGTCCGGGGCTTTTCTTTTCAATTATTTCACCTGGAGGTCAAATTCTACTCGCCGGTTTGCTTTCCGGCCGTCAGCCGTGGCATTGTCGGCAACGGGTTTGGTTTCGCCGTATCCGGCATGGGACAGACGATCTGCACTGATCCCCTTCCCGACCAGATAATTGTAGCAAGTCAATGCACGTTTTTCGGATAGCATTTGATTGTAAGCATCATCCCCGGAACTGTCAGTATGACCGGCAATGTCGCAGTGATATGCTCCATTATCCGAAAGCACCTTGACCAACTGATCCAGGAGTGGCAGGCTTTCCTGGGTCAGAATGGAACTGTTGGACTGGAACTGGACATTCTGAATGGCGATCTGGACAATCTCTTTTTCCTCTTTTTTTAATTCCGGGCAGCCCTTGTTTGAAGCGGGTCCGGCTTGATCCGGGCAGCGATCGTCCACATCTGCAACACCGTCCTGATCACGGTCGGCAGGGCAGCCATCATTTGCAGCATCACCCGGGATGTCCGGGCATTTGTCCTTGATATCGGCAATGCCGTCGTTGTCGCGGTCCGGACAGCCCATCAGATTGGCAGGTCCTGCTGCATCAGGACATTGATCATCGCCATCTGCCACACCATCCTTGTCCCTGTCCGGGCAGCCTCCGGTAGCGGCTGGACCTGCTTCTGCAGGACAGGCATCGTCTGCATCGGTGATCCCATCACCGTCGGCATCCGGACAACCGTTCAGTTTTGCGGTTCCCGGCTGGTCAGGACAGGCATCGTCTGCATCAGCGATGCCATCGCCATCGGCATCCGGGCATCCCATCAATTCGATACTACCTGGTACGAGCGGACATTTATCTTCCAGGTCCGTGATCCCGTCTCCATCGGTATCCACCGGCTTGTCCTTGACATTCCCGATGACAAAGACGCCGCCGATGCCATAATGGATGTTCTGGGCATCTTCTGTCAGGTCCCAGCGGTATTCTACTTGTGAATTGATATAAAAGCTCGGGTGCAAACGGAAGTTTATCCCGGCTCCGGCAGGGACTTGAGGGGTAATCTCATTCCAGTCGGAAACTGATGCGCCAATGCCAGCTACCAGATACGGGTTGATCCATTTGGAATTGTCAAAGGCTTTGATCTGGATGGTCGCATCGACATTCATCCACGGAAATGCCTTGCCACGATTAGTGGATTGGGGCAGGTCAGCGGTCCCGATACGCACCGGGACATGGAGGTTGAAATGGCGGTTGAGCCAACGGGTATAACCGATCTCCAGAGCAGAGGTCATCAGATCACGATCTGCGAGGTCCCCATCCAGATACGGGGTGTAGTGATCGATGAAAACATATTTTCCGGTGACTGCATTCACCGCCTCCGGGGCTTGTGCGGAAAGGGTGAGTTGCAGGGAAAATAACAGACTGGTGAGGATGATTAGATTTCTCATAACTCAAGTTCTTAGGGTTTTTGCAAGATTCACATGTATCATTCAACCAGACCACGGCCGGTCTTCTTAATCTTTCCTGCAGCACTGAGCTCCTTCATCAACCGGTCCAGGATCCCATTGATGAAATCCTTGGACTTGTCTGTGCTGTATTGCTTGGCAATTTCGACGAATTCGTTGAGGGTGACCTTCGTGGGAATGGTGGGAAAATATAGAAACTCACAGACCGCCATCTTCAGGATGATGAGGTCCAGGGTAGCCACCCGCTTGATGTCCCAGTTCTTCAGGGTCGGTGAAATGTGCTCTGAAAGCTCATCATCCTGGTTCCAGACGGCCTGCAGCATATTCCGACCGAAATCATCGATCAGTGCATCATCCAGGGTATAATCCGCATAAAAGTCCTCCCGTTGGGGCAGCACCTTGATGATCTTCTTCATGCTGCCCAGGATGAGGGACTTGTCGTCCACCCAGGCGGCATGTGCATCCTCCATGATCTCCTCGAACAAGGGGTGGTTGACCGTGAATCGCAGCAGTTTCAGCAGGATATCCCGATGGTCCCTGGTCTCCTTCCAGTAGGCCTGATAATCCTCTGTCTTGCTGAATTCATTATAGATGTTGCGGAGAATATCCTCTTCGGTGACCGGGGCGATCTCCAGCCGGGCCTTTTCCGTCTTCCAGTATTTGTTTTCGACCAGGGACTGGATCAGTTCATTGGAATAGAGGATCCCGGTAAAGGCCTTGTCTTCATCGGTGGATAGTAATTTTCCGGATCGGTGTTCTGCCTCCTTCATGGCAAAACTGGTCACCATCAGAAAGTGATCCAGGGCAAAATGCAACAGCTTGTAAGTGCGGATGCATGTTTGCTTATACCCTTCCAATAAAAGGTCCCCGTTGATACTGGGTGACATCGTCGCTGCATAAAGGGATTGCAGCACTTTGATCCTTATATTTCTCCGACTGAGCATGGGATGTCTATGAACTGTCGCAAAGAAAAGAAAATATTCAGGCAAAGTGTTATTCCTAAATGTTTCCCAGCCAAATGAATAGTCCGGATCTGCCGTTATTTCATCCAGGTATTCTGAATCTCCTGGAAGGACGGCAATTTGCGATAATGCCACTTCTTCAGGATTTTTCCGTCTTTCATCAGGACAATCCCGGGATTCGACCTGATGATGGTCTTGAGCAGAATATCATCCGCCATATAGACGGTATGATCAAAACGGCAATCCTTTCTGAAGTCTGCCAACCGTTCCTCACTGACATAGGATGTCACCAGGTATCCATTGATGCCGGCTTCTGCAGCCTCACCCAGGAGCGGATTGACCTTTTCGAGAAATGCCTCCTGAAACGAACTGTTCCAGGTCACGTCTTCGACCTGGATGGTCTGAGGATTGATCTGCTCGATTCGGCGAACCAGTTGTGTATCCAGGGGGGTCACGATGGTATCCACGGCCCAGATGGTATCCTGCATGGAGATGGTAGAGACCGAAGTGGATTCTTCCTTGAGCTTGTAACTGACTACCATGAAATGATATCCTTCTGCATCCAGGATATCATAGGTCATGTCATTGCCTTCCTGGTCGGTGACCTCAAAGTCACTGATCTTGGTCACCGGAATCTCGGGTTCTGACTTGATCTGGTCGACCACTTCCCAAACGCCCCGGTAATCGGCCAGGTTGCCCATATATTCCTCATTGGAAACTGTCTTTACTTCACCTGAGGTCTTGTGCTTTAACAGCCATGCTGTGATCTCAACATTGGCCTGTGCATCCTCCTCGGCGATCTTCTGAGTGCGGAGGTCAAGTCCTTCCTTGAACGGACGAAAATCAACGATCGGGAGGTCGTAGTAGGTGTTCCACAAACAGAAGATCAGCAGAACCGCTCCCAATCCGATGGTCAGTTTCTTTCCTAGCCCCTCAGGGACCAGTGCATAGAAGGATCTGCCGGCAAAGAGGAAGACGATCGCGGGGATCAGGAGGACCAGATCCTTGTAAAAGGAAATGCGCGGTTCCAACTTGATGAAATCACCGAAACATCCACAATCCGTCACCCGCATATTGCTCTTGGTGTAAGGCCCCCATGCGTCAAAGGCAAAGAAGCTTACCCCGGATGGTACATACCCGGTCAGGAAGGTGAAGCCGGTCAGGAAGGTGAAAAAGACCACCAGAAGAAAGAAAGCCCAGGTGGTCAGCTTCTTCCAGACGCCCAGGATCAACATGATGCCCAGCAGGATCTCCAGCACGATCATGGTGATGGAAAAGCTGGTGGAATGGGCGGACAGATACGGGAATAGCGGGCTGATCCAGGACATCCAGGTTTCGGCAAACGTGGACTCAAACTCTGCAAAGTATTGCTCCATTTTATAGGCGGTACCCAGGGGGTCAACGGCTTTGACAAATCCTGAAATCACGAAGAGGGTGCCACAGAAATGCTGCAGAAACTGCAGGAGCCAATTTCGTTTTTGTCGTGATAGCAGACTGCTGATCAGTGTCAGAATGACCGCAATGGTGCCGATGAGTAGAATGAGACTTCCCAGGTTCATGGTTGTTGGTTTGTATGGTGGCGTAAAATCAGCGCAAAAATGGCATAGTTTACGATATCCGCATAATTGGCATCAAGACCTTCAGAAACCAGGGTCTTGCCCTCCTGGTCTTCAATTTGCTTGATGCGCAGAAGCTTCATGAGGATCAGGTCAGTCATGGATGAAATGCGCATTTCTCTCCACACTTCGCCATAGTCGTGATTCTTTCGAAGCATCAGCCCTTCGATCTGCTCCTGTACCTGATCGTACCAGCCCAGAATATCTTCGTCGGTTTCCTGATCGACATCTCCCGGGCGGGGATGGCGCAACTGGATGATGGCCATAATGCCATAATTGACCAATCCGATGAAATCCTGGTCTATTGAATCCGCTACTTTCTGCTCTCCGGCAACTTCAATGGAGCGGATCCGCCGTGCTTTGATCAACAGTTGATCTGTCAGGGACGTCGGACGCAGGATACGCCAGGAGTGTCCATAATCAGACATTTTTGCCAGGAACAACTGGCGGCATTGGGAGGTCTCCTCCCGGTACTGGGTTCGAGTCAATTCTTGCTCCATCGGCGGTAAAGATAAGGGCAAAGTTGGGGCCATCCGCTATGAGGCATTCCTGCTTTGCGTTTCATTAACGACCTTGCGCCCTCGATTGATACGAATTCATGTTAGACCTCATCCTTTCGGTTGTACTGGCCGTTTTTCTGGGTATCTGCTTTAAAGTCTGGCCGCGGTTTGAGGTACGTGTATTGCCGGGTATACTCCACAACTATATTGCCTGCATTGTGGCTGCAGCGGTCGTGACAGGTAGCTGGCCGCTTCCCGTTTCTGCACTCCGGGAAGATTGGTTTCCGCTCGCCATTGGACTCAGCGTCTTCTTTATTGCCGGCTTCTATCTCTTTGGCGTCGCTATTTCCGTCTGGGGAATGGGCACCATATCCGCTGTTCAAAAAATGTCCCTGGTGATCAGTGCGCTCTATGCCATCGTCGTATATGGCGAGGCGCTCACTCTGGTTAAAGGCACGGGAATCCTCCTCGGACTGGCGGCGATCCCGATGCTGTTGATCCGAAAAAAGCAGGATGTCCCGCTCACGGGTACGCGGCTGACCATGTCCTGGGGACGAGCTGTAGCGCTGGTCCTGGGGACCTTTCTACTGGCCGGAGGTATTGAGATCGGCCTGCTTGTGGCCGAGTCCGGACTGGTAGAAACCACCGGAGATCCCCGGTTTATCGCAGTCATTTTTGGCGGCGCTTTTGTGTTCGGCTGGCTGATCACACTTCGTTCAGGAGAGGACCGAGCCGCCTTTTTCACCCCCCGACACGTGCTGGCTGGTTGGTTACTGGGGGTGCCCAATTTCTTTTCCATCTTTTTTCTCATGCGGGCCATTGGCGGAGAACTGGATGCCAGCATTGTCTTTCCGGTCAACAATATTGCCACCATCCTCCTCTCTACCCTCCTGGGCGTCTTCATCTTCAGGGAAGCATTTGGGATAAAAAACGGCTTGGGAATGGTGTTTGCCCTCTTGTCACTGACCTTATTGACACTTCAGGTTTGATGGAAACAGACCAGTATCGGACCATCGCAGCAGAGGCCACTTCCGAGATCAGGGAGCGGGCCAGCAAGTTTCTGGGGTATGCTTTTCCACTGACGCATGCACAGGAGTGGCAGGCATATCTGGAGCAGGTCAAACAACTCCACCCGAAAGCCACACATCATTGTTATGCCTACCGATATGGGCCGGGTACGGATCTCTTTCGGGCCAATGACGATGGCGAACCATCCGGGAGCGCCGGCAAGCCGATCCTGGGCCAGATCGACAGTTTTGGACTAGCCAATATCCTGATCGTCGTGGTCCGCTATTACGGTGGAACCAAACTGGGTGTCCCGGGTTTGATCCACGCCTACAGAGAGGCTGCAAAGCTGGCTCTGGATGCTGCCGAGATCATTGAAGCATACTACACTATTCAATTGAAAGTTAAAGCATTGTATCCTGCGATTCCGGATGTCATGCAGGTGGGGAAGCAGTTTGACTGGCAAATCATTGACCAGGCCTATACCGCCGAAGCACAGACGATCACTGCCCATCTTCGCGAAAGCTTTTACATTGAATTCTGGGAAGAACTTCAAGTGAAGGCGGGAGGATTGTATCCCGATGAGATACAGGAAGGCAGGGTTTCTCCTGATATTGAGATCGAACGAATCATGGATCATGACTAGAGTTGGAATCACCGGTAATATCGGAAGTGGCAAGACCACCGTTTGCCGGGTCTTTGAGGCCCTGGGTGTCCCAGTGATCTATGCCGATCAGGTCGGACGTCAGTTGCTGGAGTCTGACCCTGTCGTAATCGAAGCAGTCATGGACCTTGTAGGTCGTGAAAGTTATGACGGGGGGCGGCCGGATCGGGCTTATATTGCGTCGAAGGTCTTCCATGATCCGGAGTTGCTGAGCCGGCTGAATGCGTTGATTCATCCCAGGGTGCATAAAGTTGTCCAGGAGTGGTTCGACCAAATGCCTCCTGAGACACCCTATGCCATTGAAGAGGCAGCCCTGCTCGTGGAATCCGGCGGATTCCAGCTTCTGGATCGCATGATCCTGGTGGCAGCTCCGGAGGCATTGCGGATCTCCCGGGTTATGAAACGGGACGGTAGTCCACAGACGGATGTCGAAGCACGTATCAGGAACCAGATGAAAGAAGAATTGAAACGAGAGTTCTGTGACTATGTGATCGACAATGATGGATCACAATTGCTCCTTCCTCAGGTTCTTCGGATTCATCTGGAATTGTTGTCAGAATTGACGTGAATCCGCACTGGAAATCTTAACTTAGCTGTTGCCCGAAAGGCAACCCCCATATCCATATTGATCCCGATGCAAATCAGGGATAAAGGCATATTTATAAGGTACTCTACAACCGCATTTTATGAGAAACCATTCCTTCCTGCCAGGGCGCTCGCCGTGGATAGGGTTGTTGACATTGGTCCTGTTCGCTTGGGTTCAATACGGATCCATTCAGGCCCATACTTCTGAAAATTATTCCATTCATGTTTTGCTGACCTGTGACAATGTTACGGACGGTGGCAGTATACAGGGTGATGAGACGGGTTGCCCGGATCCTGTATTCGACCCCTCTGAAATAGTCAATGTGATCCTTCCTTCCGGCGGGTCAGGGGATCTGGAATACATCTGGATGTATACGACCATCGACCCTTCTCTTCCGATCACCTCCTGGCAGACGTTGCCCAATTCCAACTCTCCGAGTTATGATCCGGGGCCGATCACGACCACCACCTGGTATCGCCGATGCTCCAGGAGATCCGGATGCACGGAGTATACCGGTGAGACCGGTTATGTGACCAAAGAGGTCAAATGCTGTGAGAATGTAGATAACCCTGGCACGATCGGATATGATCAGAAAAGCTGCACGGATCCATATGATCCCTCCACACTGGTCAATGTCACGTTTCCTTCCGGCGGAACCGGTAATCTGATCTACAACTGGTATATCAGTCTATCCGGCCCACCCTATGACCCCGCTACATGGACGATCATTCCCGGAGCAGAGCAGGCGACATATGATCCCGGTCCACTGACGACCACCACCTGGTTTCTCCGGGCGGTCCGCCGAGAAGATTGCAGCGAATTTCTCTTCTCTAACCCGGTGATCATCCAGGTCCTGGATGCCCCTGAAGTGTCCGGGGTCGTGACAGATGTGGATTGTCATGGCCTGGCGACAGGAAGCATCGATCTCAGCGTGACAGGCGGCACTCCCGGGTATTCCTTTGATTGGGATACGGCCCCCGATCTTGAAGATCCCATGAATCTGGAGGCAGGAACCTATTCCGTGACTGTCACGGATCAAAAAGGTTGTTCGGCTACTTCCTCCTTTGAGGTGGAAGAGCCCGCTCAGCTCGCGATTGCAGGATCAGTCATTCATCCAACGTGTTACGGACTCTCTACAGGAGCCATTGATCTAACCGCCTCTGGAGGCACACCGGGATACAGTTATCTCTGGAGTACGGGCGAAACGACAGCTGATCTGGATGGCCTGGATGGCGGGATCTATTCCGTAACCGTTACCGATCAGAATGGCTGCTCAGTGACAGAGGGATATGCTGTCCATGTTCCACCTGTACTTCTGGTATCGCTGACAAAAACGGATGTGAGCTGTGCCGGATCTGCAGATGGTCGTATTGAATTGGTGGTTCAGGGAGGGACCATGCCCTACTCCTTTTTGTGGAGCAATGGCGAGAATACGAAGGATATCGAAAACCTGGCGGGAGGCCCTTATGTCGTGACAGTCACGGATGATCAAGGTTGTTCCATTGTCAAGAATGCGGATGTATTCGAGCCAGCCCCGCTATTCCTGAGTATGACGGGTACAGATCCGCTTTGTACGGGCGGTACGGATGGATCTGCAGAGGTTTCGGTTACCGGAGGTACGGCACCCTATAGCTATGTCTGGGATGATCTCGGGCAGCATACCACAGCCTTGTGTTCCGATCTCGGAATGGGTACCTATCATGTTACCGTATCGGACCTGCATGGTTGTTCTGCCGTAGGACAGGTGACCCTGGAAGACGGCTTGGAAGATTGTGAGATCAATATCGGTGATTTTGTCTGGCTGGACAGTGACCGGGATGGGATCCAGGATCAAAACGAATATGGGCAGAACGGTATCCTGGTCAAACTGGTTCAAACAGGACCGGATGGCGACTATGGTACTGCGGATGATACCGTGATCGACAGCGTATATACCTCCGGGTTTGGATTTAATACGGGTTATTACCTGTTTACGGACGTCCAGCCGGGGACCTATTCGATCTGCTTTGTCCTGGATACGTCAGCCTTCCAGTTCACATTGATGGATGAAGGAGCTGACGATGCAGTGGACAGTGATCCACATCCGGGTACCGGATGTGTCGAGGAGTTTACCATCTTGCCGAATGCCATGGATGATCTGACCTTTGATGCCGGGTTCCATGCCCGTTGTGTCAATGTCATTTCGGGAGGCACCATCGGGTATGATGAGGTGTTGTGTGAGCCCGGTGCCGACCCGGCAGAGATCATTAACCTGATCTTCCCTGCAGGTGGTCTGGGGCAACTGGAATATTTGTGGTTGCGATCAGATACAGACCCGATGTATTATCCCGGTAATCCGGAATGGGAAGCCATCCCCAATTCCAATTTCCCGGATTTTGACCCGTTGCCCATTGAGAAGACCACCTACTATATCCGTTGTGCGCGGCGTGAAGGCTGCTGGGATTATCCGGGAGAAACCAATATCGTGACCAAAGCAATTTCGGACCCTGTGGCGGAGATCACGGGTCCGGCAGGCCCACTCTGTGTCGATGAGGGCTATTTCTTTATGGCAACTAGCAACGGTCCGAATGCGACTTATGACTGGGACTTTGGGCCATATGGCAATCCCCAGACTGCGAGTGGACTGGTCGTCAATAACGTCAGCTGGAACGAGAGCGGGTTGCAAACGGTCACATTGACAGTTACGCTCGAAGGTTGTTCGGCGAGCACCAGTGTGCTGATCGAGACGGAAGAGTGTGGCGGAAAACACGAGATCCAATCCTTTTCTGCATATGTGAATTTAGATCTGGACGTCGATCTGAGCTGGTACTCCTCCGCCTATCCGAGTGATCATGTCTACCTTGTTGAACGTTCCATCGATGGCAAGGATTTTCAATATGTAGCGACGATCTTCGGGAAAGCTCATCAGGATCTGTGGTTCGCGTACCGGGATGATCATCCGGTGTGGGGCGAAAACTATTATCGCATTCGAATGGTCACGGATCAGGGCGTAGTTGCCACATCTGAACCACAAAGGGTGGTGGTGAAGGAAACGAACATGTTCAACGTATCTGTATTCCCGAATCCGATGTCAACACAATTGGAGGTTCGGTTATTGGAAGCTGCTACCAATCCGGCAGAGATCAAATTCTACGATCTGTTGGGCCGTGAAATTCATTCGGAAAAGATTGCAGTTGGTACAAAGTCACAGTTTATCAACTGCCAGGATTGGCCAGATGGACTTGTGATCGCCTGGGTAATGCAGGACGGTAAACGTCCCTTCAGCATACCGCTGCAGAAGATAAATGAGTAATTTATAACGCCTAATTAAAGTAAAGCGGCTGGGAATGAAATTATTCTCAGCCGCTTTTTTACTTTAATTGCAAAATTATAAATAACAGTGAATCAGACATCTACAGTTAGTGCGAATAAGCCATCTGTAAATATTTATGCTTCAAGTGTTTTTGTATGTAAAATTCCTTTAATACCTTAGAGCTGTCGCGAGACATTCGGATTGATCCCATGGGCGTTAAAGACTACCCATTTTTTTATTCCAATCCGATTTCCATCCCAGAAACCGCAATTTCCCAAAACAGGGCCCTCAGGAGAAATCCAACGAGGGCCTTGTTTTATTTTTGGCGGTTGAGTCCGGATCGATACGTTTCCAGGCAACGTTCTCTCGCAAATGAATGCTCCACGATCGGAGCTGGATATTCCGGGGTCCCCCACTCTCTTACCCACGTTTTGATATAGCTGAAATCGGGATCGAATTTCTTTTGCTGGGCCGTGGGATTGAAGATCCTGAAATAAGGCGCAGCATCCGTTCCACATCCGGCCGCCCATTGCCAGCCACCATTATTACTCGCCAGCTCAAAATCCAGCAGTTTCCGGGCAAAATAGGCTTCCCCCCATCGCCAGTCGATCAACAGATGTTTGGTCAGAAAACTGGCAACGACCATTCTCACCCGGTTGTGCATATATCCAGTTGCATTCAGTTGTCGCATTCCGGCATCAACCAGCGGATACCCGGTCTGGCCTTCACACCACAGCCGAAACTCCTCTTCATGATTACGCCATTCGATCTGATCATATTCCGGGCGAAATGAATTCCCGACCACGTGGGGAAAGTGATAGAGGATCATGGCGTAAAATTCTCTCCAGATCAGTTCTTTCAGGTAGGTCTGGTTGTGTCGATAAGCCTTTCGGGCCAATGCCCGGATACTCACCGTACCAAATCGAAGATGGATGCCCATTCGGCTTGTTCCATTCACAGCTGGATAGTCTCTGGTGCGGTCGTAGCTGTCCAGTAGTGATACCGAAAAGGTTGGTTCAGGAACAGGGATGTGGATATTTTCCGAAAAGCCCATACTGGCCAGAGAAGGCATGGGTACCGGGGGAGCCTTATACCAACCAGGATGAACCTCCGAAGGAAAAGACCTGAAACAGGATGGTGTGCCGTCCGGGGTCAACCCGCCATCCATCATTTGCTGTGACCATTTCCTGGAATAGGGCGTAAAGACGGTATACGGTGTTTCATCGGACTTGAGTACTTCCTTTCGCCCGAAGATCACATGATCTTTAAAGGCGTGAAAGCTGACTCCTGATCGGGTACAATGGTCCCGGATGATCTTGTCTCGTTGACGTGCATAGGGGTCTTCATCATGATTCACGACTATGGATGCAATCTGAAAGGCCTCAATCACTTCGGGAATTGCCTCCTCGGGTGTGCCATGGCGTACGATCAACTGTCCACCTCGCGCGTGTATTTCCTGCTGCAGTTTGCGGATCCGTTGATGCAGAAAGGTGACTCTTGCATCATCCCGGTCTTCGAGCCGGTCGAGGATATGGGTATCAAAGATGAAGAAGCCAATCACGGGTTTATCCAGTGCAAGCGCCTGGTACAAGCCATGGTTATCCTCCAGACGAAGATCTCGCCTGAACCAGAAAAGGGTGTTCTTTTGGGCAATTGTCATGTGTCCAAAATGGTGAAATGGGGACAAATGTTCAGTTCCTTCTTTTCTTTGAAATGGAAGCGTATACTTTTGTGGAAATGAATACATGTATGCGCAAGTTTTGGACTGTACTTCTTTCCTGCCTGATGGTCGGATGTCAAGTCACAACCAGCGAGGACAGCTTTCCCAATCTTGATCACATCCAGTCATTGCCGGAGCTGAAAGCGGCCGAAGCAGAAGTGGCGGCTATCTTGGAGGCTGATCCCGATCTGGATGCAGGCTTAGGCTATGGTCGACTGGCCGCCAGGGCACTCGCTATTTCCCGGCTGATGGATGCCGAGCGGCTGTATCAGAAGGCGATCCGGATAGCTCCGGATAGTCCATTCCGGTTTGACAACCTCAACCAGTTGGCCAGCCTCTATCGCGTCCAACTGCAATTTGACCAGACGGCGGCATTGATCTGTTGCGTGAACCAGCAGAAGGCGGATTCCAGTTCCGATCAGGAGTCCTGTTGTCCAGAGGGATTTTCCGGACCGGATAGTCTTCACCAGATCCTGCGCAACCGGATC
This sequence comes from Bacteroidia bacterium, assembly GCA_030429045.1. Taxonomy (GTDB): domain Bacteria; phylum Bacteroidota; class Bacteroidia; order Chitinophagales; family Saprospiraceae; genus JAGNXB01. Next base: position 27,788 of record JAUIEA010000013.1, read on the forward strand.
GTTGCGGATTCAACAGGGGAATTTTCCCGTCAGGCTGGACGAGAATATATTGCGTTTTGCCAGTCCTATGCATTGCTTTTCCCCGATCAACCCAAATCTGCATCCTATTTGAACGAAGCAGCCAAACTGGCCTCCAGTATTCGGATGCCGAAGGTATCTGTAGCGCTTTATCAATGGATCTATTCGGCGTTTCCGGACTCGGAAATAGCACCGAAAGCCAGATTCCTGGAAGGGTTTACCCTGGAGAATGAGTTGAAAGACCTGGAGGGAGCAAAGGTGGCTTATGAAGGATATCTGGCAGACTATCCGAATGATGTATTTGCCAAGGATGCCCAAATCCTGCTGCAAAATCTGGGAGTCGACCCGGAGGAGTTGATCCGACGGTTCGAACAGCAACAATAGCCATTATCCCATTCCCAGGCCGTCCAGGTCAATCTTTTTGACGACGGGGAGCGCCGCACCCTTGATCGTTGTAGTGATCTCCAGATAGTAATGAGAATGCAGGTTCTCGATCCAGGCCATGCCCAGGGTAATGGGTTTCAGAAGCAGCTTCTGTCTCCATTTATCGAATGGACTGGACACGGTTTGATAGGACAGATCGATCTCCAGGATGACAGGCAAACCGGGCTCGATCTTCCATGTTCCAGTTTTTTCGGTCGAACCCAGGAGGAAGGTTTGTTTCTTTTTCCTTGTCCAACGGCCACGGGTGTACTCTTCCTTGAGTGCAATGTCCATCCTGGTGATGGTCCGTTGTTCATGGGTGGTCCATTTGAGGATCAGTGGCAGATTCGCCATGCCCTTCCGAGGTTCCATGACATGGACCTCCAGGTTCAACACCTGAACACCGATAAACGTCTTGATCTCCCGTAACATGCAGACAAGGTATCCGTTTTGAAGGATCTCTTCCGGACCAAATCGATGGATTGGATGGGATTTTCGATAAAAGCCCCTCCGAGATGTACTCGGAGGGGCTTTTGGATGCGATCATTTTCACCGGTTGTTACAAACCGAAGGCGTAGTAATAGGTTTCTCCGGGCTTACCTTCATAGACACCTTCCAGCATCACACCGCCCTGATTACCGTTCAGCCGATCTTCCAGGTCTTTGATGTCCTTCACCGGCTTGCCATTCACCCGAAGAATGATGAAACCTTCCTGGATATTGGTCTGCTTTCGCAGGACTCCCGGTAGCAGTTTTCTGATCTGAACACCATGTTCAATGTTCAGTTTCCTGGCAACATCCTTTTGCACATCGGCCAACTCTGCACCTAAAAGTGATTCTACCTTTTTCGGTGATTCCTTGATCACGCGGCTGGTATCGCCATTTTTGTTGTTGAGGGTGACCAGGAAATTCTTCATGGTTCCGTTTCGATCCACTGTCAGATTCAGTTTATCACCCGGACGATGCCGTGCAATGGTCTCCAGCAATGCTGATGAGTTGTCAATGGAGTGGCCATCAATGGAGGTGATGATATCGCCAGGCTTGATACCTGCCGCTTCTGCGCCGCCACCACTGACCAGGCTGTCCACGTACACACCTTGAACACGATCCAATCCCTTTTCTTTCGCCAGGGTGTTGTCCACACTTCTGATCATGGCCCCGATGAAGCCGCGTTGGACGGTACCGAACTCCAGCAGGTCCTCAATGACCTTGCTGACGATATTGGAAGGAATGGCAAATCCATACCCGGAATAGGAACCGGTCGGACTGGCAATTGCCGTATTGATCCCGATCAGGTTACCATCCAGATTGACCAGGGCTCCACCACTGTTTCCGGGGTTGATCGCCGCATCTGTCTGGATGAATGATTCAATAGCAAACTGATCCCGGAGAATGTTGATGTTTCTACCCTTGGCCGAAACAATTCCTGCCGTGACCGTAGAGTTCAGGTTGAACGGATTACCAACTGCCATGACCCACTCCCCCACCTGGACATGATCCGAATTGACAAATGCGACGGTAGGTAATCCATTTTCTTCTATTTTGAGGAGAGCCAGGTCGGTTGTAGGATCTGTTCCGATCAGTTGGGCTTTGAAACTGCGGTTGTCGTGCAGGGTCACTTCGATGTCGGTTGCATCTGCAATGACATGATTGTTGGTGACAATGTAGCCATCTGCCTGGATGACCACTCCCGAACCACTTCCTACCCGCAATTCGGGTTCACGTGGTTGATTGGGGGATTCAAACCGGTATTGGGGGCCGAAAAAGCGCTCAAAAAGATCATCGCCAAAAAAATCATCCATAGGGTTGGATCGGCGGGAGGTGATCGACCGGTCCATCGCCTGGGTGGATTTGATATGGACGACCGCTTCCATTATCCTGGAGGCTGTTTTGGTGAAATCCAGGGGGATGATCTCGCCGTCTTCGTCCAGGGTGTACATGGCTCCCCGCACTGGAAGATCATTGACATGTTCGACCTTGACGGTCTTGGTGTTCCACCCCAGATAATAGGCAGTAGCCAGCAATGCACCAGTGACAGTTATGGCGGTCAGGGCACTGACAAGAATATACTTTTTCATAGGACTGATGTATTGTGAACAAACAAATAACGTTTGTGCGGATAAATCAGAAAAACAGTTTGCTGATTTTGACAAAAAATTAACGTCAAGGCCCTGTCAGGCAGGGTTGAAGAGTAAAAGCCAGGGCCCCATTGCAGTTTATTCCTGCCGTCATGTCTATCAGTAAGGCGAAAGATCGGGATCAGTTGACCGTCGATAAGGGTTTGATCCAGGATCGGCTTATGGGTGTGATCCACCTGTCCTTCCATTCACCCAGAACCTGGATGGTCTGATCCAGGATCCGGGTATCCGGAGTCAGTTCGCCTGATGCCAGACCTTGGAGGATGCTCTTTTTCGATTGAAAGGAGATCTGATCTCCTTTCCATACCGGAATACTCAATCGGTCAAAGAAGTCCTTTCCCAGGGTTTCGCCCAGGGATGCGATCTTCTGGTGGAGGGCATCCAGCGAACATCCCGTAGCGTGGTTACCTTTCTGGTCGATGGAAATGACCAGGAAATGTTGAAAATAGATGCCAAAGGAGGCGGTCAGCTGCATTTGGTGCGCGGTCCACTCCTTCATGAATGTTGTCAATTGCAGCTGGATCGTCTGTACCTCTTCGGCAGACAGAGCCTGGGTAGTTTGGAATATCCATACCCTGCTTTGTGGGGAGAAGGTGTCGAACGGAGAAGTATCCTGGGTTACCATTTGTTGTTCTTTACAATCAGTTCGGCTAAATCATAGACCATTACATCCTCCTGCTTGTCTTCTGCCTTGATGCCGTCACTCATCATGGTGAGGCAGAACGGACAGTTTACTGCTATGGTTGTCGCACCGGTCTGGAGGGCTTCCTGGGCGCGCTCCACGTTGATCCGCTTGTCCCCAGGTTCATCTTCCTTCCACATTTGTGCGCCGCCCGCGCCACAACACAACCCGTTGGCTTTGATCCGGTTCATTTCGACGATCTCTCCCTGGAGGTGGTTCAGGATCTGCCGGGGGGCATCGTACTCCTGGTTGATTCGACCCAAATAACAGGAATCGTGATAGGTGATCGTCCCGTTATTTGTGTCTGCGGCCATGTTTAAGGCTCCGGATTGCAGGAGATGGTTCAGCAACTGGGTATGGTGCCATACCTCATAGGTTCCGCCCAGCTCTGGATACTCGTTTTTCAGGGTATTGAAGCAATGCGGGCAGGTCGCCACGATCTTGGTCACCCCATATCCATTCAGTGTCTGAATATTCTGGATGGCCAGCATCTGGAACACGAATTCATTTCCAGCCCGACGTGCGGGATCTCCTGTGCACGCTTCTTCATTCCCCAGAATGCCAAAGGTGACGCCGGCATGATGCAGGATCTTGCAAAAGTCAATGGTCACCTTCTGGGCGCGGGCATCGTAGCTTCCGGCGCAGCCCACCCAAAAAAGATATTCAGGTCGTTCACCTGCTGCTGACCAATCCGCCAGGGTGCGTATCTGTAATTGTTCTTCCATGATCGTGTTTCGATTACCTGGTTGTGGTTTAGGATTGTATTTCCCGGGTCCATTGATCCCGATCCTGGGCGATCTGCCAGGCGGACCCTGCATTCTCCAGGCTGTTGAACAGAGGGAGCCAGTCTGCAGGTCCGGCGGATTGGGTCAGAATTTCATAGCGACGAAGTTTCAGGATAGGCTCCAGCGGATTGATGAGTACAGGACATGCTTCCACACAGGCATTGCAGGTGGTACAGGCATGGATCTCCTCGGGCGAAATCAGATCAAACAGACTTTTTCCGTCATCAAAGTTTTTGGCATTGAGGACTACCCCTTCACCGCGAAATTCTGGCTTAATGCATTCCGGGTCACCCGATCTGATCTTTGCACCGACCTCTTCTGCACGATCCCGGATAGACATGACCACCTTGCGTGGTGATAATTTCTTTCCCGTCAAGTTGGCCGGACAAACCGCGGTACATCGTCCACACTCGGTGCAACTGTACGCTTCAAGGAGGTTACGCCAGCTCAGTCCGGTAATATCATTGGCGCCGAATTCAGGCAATTCATCGGTCATTTCACCATCTGGCGCCGGTTCGCCAACTCCCATCATGGATTTGACCTCATTCATGATGGCCGGCATATTTTCCATCTGGCCACGAGGGGTCAACCGTGCGAAATAGGTATTGGGAAAGGCAAAGAAGACATGGAGATGTTTGGAAAACGGGAGATACAGGATAAATCCGAAGACGACCAACAGGTGCAGCCACCAGCCACCGCGCTCGATCAGATGGAGCGTGGCGGTATCCAGCGATCCGAACATCCAGGGGCCAAGCCACGAACTGATGGCCAATGGGCCGGTGGGCGGATAATGTCCCGGATCGAGAGTCTGCAAGAGAGTGTCGGCTCCATTCATGGAGAAGATCCCCGTGATCAGCAGGATCTCACCCAGGAGGATGAGGTTGGCATCCCGTGAAGGCCAGCCTTTCATTTCAGGGTTCTGAAATCGAGAGACATTCAGGACATTTCTCCGGATCAAAAAAATGACAGTGGCGAACAGGGCGAGGAGGGACAAGACCTCCACAAAGGAGATGAGGAAGGTATAGAACCCGCCCAGATAGGGAGCAAAAAGGCGATGCTGCCCGGTGAAACCGTCTGCAATGATCTCCAGAAGCTCGATCTGGGTCAGCAGGAAGGCCACATAAATGAACAGGTGGAGGATGGCGGGTATCCAGTTTTTGAACATCTTTTTCTGGCCAAAGGCGACAAATGCCATGTTCTGCCAGCGTTGAAGGCGGTCTCCGGTGATGGCTTCAGCCTGTCCGAGACGTATATTCCGGATGATGCGTCCATATTGGCGGTAGGACATCCAAACCGTAAAGGCGAAGAGAAGTGTGAAAATCAATGGTGCAGCCATCAGTAGTTTGATTTTGGGTGGCTTATCTTAGCCGTTGAATTGCCCCGACATGGTAAAAATATTGAATGACAGACAGATCGCCCAGAAAATCCAACGATTGGCGATCGAGATCACGGAAGAGAACTGGGAAGCCAGGGAGATCTACCTGTTGGGGATCAACAATAATGGTCTTCACTTTGCCTCGATCTTGCGTGATGCTGTCCTTGCGTACCATCCTGATTTTGATATTCGGATATTCAATCTCCGTTTGAATCCAGCCAATCCTCTGGAAGGGCCGGCAACCTGTGATGCTCCGCTTGAATCCTTCATAGATAAGGCGATCATTCTGGTCGATGATGTTGCCAATACAGGCCGCACTTTATTTTATGCGTTCAAGCCACTGATGGATGTCATGCCAGCCAAGGTCCAAATTGCTGTCCTGGTCGAACGGCATCACAAAACGTTTCCGGTCCACGTGGATTACGTCGGTATCCGGTTGGCGACCACCCTGCATGAGCATATCCAGGTCGAATTACAAAAGGTCGGGAAACGAGCCGTCAATCTGGATTGATACAGCTCATCCCCTATTCCATACGGTAGATCATCTCTACGCGAGTGTGGCCTTCTGGTGTGATTCCCTGGATCCAGTAGATTCCACCCACCAATGCCTGCAGGTTGAGAGTCCATTCATCGCTGTCTCGTGATCCCTCTCCGCCGATTACAGTTCGACCCAGAGCGTCCAGAATTCGAACAGACTGTAGCGGAATTTCTGATCGCAGGTAACATATATCGGAAACCGGATTCGGATAAATTGTCCAAATGATCTCATCAGGTTGTTCAACACTGTTGAGGACATCAATGTCCTGTTGAAAGCGAGGCATGATCTGATAATCATCCAGGTAGGGGCTTGATTCATCAAATTGGGTGCCGAGACCCGTGACGGTGAACATCCCCACGGGAGCCGGTAGATCATACAGATCAACATCAGCATCAATCCGCATGATCATGGTGTCGGTACCCGAGTAGATTCGTACGTTGAACCCGAATGGGGTCTTTGCCCATTCTGCGGCATCGACCAACTGGACATTTTGGACCTGGATCAATTGTGATTCAATGGATTCATCAAAGGTGGTAACCACCATGGGACTGACCAGGGGTTCATTCGACCCGATCTGCCAGACAGAATCCGGTAGAATTTCGGCAAGACCATTGTACTGGATCAGCCGTCCCTGAACGATGACGCGATCTCCCTCCGTAACGGCATATCCATAATCTTCTGCCGAGAAGACTGTGATCCCGTCATTGAGGTCATCGATCAGGACAAATTGCAGTCCTCCGGGGCGCAGGTTGACCCCATAAACAACGCCTTCCAACTGGCATTCGACCATGGCAGAGTCTAGAATGCCAGTCGCATTGACAGTCGTCACAGTTCCGATGTCATAGATCGGATATATTTTCGGACAGATCACTGAAATAAAGACATTGGCGGTATCACAACCATCCTGATCACAGAGCCTGTAACTCAATTCATCGGGGCCACAATAATCCGTTTCCGGGGTATAGGTGATCGCGGTTGAATTGGTGATCATTGCCGTGCCATGGCCGGGTAAATCCAACAACTCAAAGGTGAGGATGGGATTGGGCTTGAAGTCGTTGGCTTGTACCTTGATCTCCAGCGACGTGTTCTGGTCGACCTCGACGTGGTCATCATTGGCCACCAGGACGACAGAGCCATTCGGATCGTAGGTCCCAATTGGAAATGGTGTAGGCGCTCCCGAGTTGACCGGTGATCCTTTCAGGGCATTCACCCCGCTGTAGATCCAGTGCTCGGGTTTGAAGGTCGAACCATCTGGCCCGGTGCCATTGACCCGGTAAACCCATCCATCCAGGTACTCCCAGGGTTGGCCAGTTCCATCTACATCGATCTCCCCAAACACATCGATGACCACCCCGTCTTCAAAGACCTCGAATGCATCATCACCATTGATATTCACCGCCTGGGAGATAAAATCCGCCTTGAAGCCGAAGAAATCGTGAAAATCTGTGCTATCGATAGCGATATAATAAAAGGTACCAGCCGTGCCGGGAATGGCGGGGAAGGTAAACTCGACACCGTCAGACCCGCCACCATTATTGGCAGAGCCGATGCCATACAAGCTCAGATCAGATACATCCTGAAGCAAAAAGACTTCAATGCCTTTCGTTCCGGCGTTCATGGGGTGTGCATCAAAAACGCCTGTCAGAACCAGGGCCTTTTCATTGGCTGTCTTGCAATCAGATTCGGCAAGCGGATTGGCTTTTAGTTCGATGCCATTGATCAGTAATCCTGTGGCGGTGGAGGCGGCTTGCCAGTTTGCTGGATCATTGTGGTCTCCGAACGGATCACAGAGGACCAGACTGCTTCCATTGCCATCCGTGGGCAGGCCCGGCCATCCGCCCTGGTCAGAATAACTGACAGAGTCAACCGTCTGGCCGAGGGCATTGCTGAGGACGATCGTTTCGCCAGAGTTGTCCAGGCTACCGGTATCCCACTCCAGGACACTGAGGCCAAAGACCTGAGCAAAACGGACAGAATCCTTGCAGATCACGATGTACCCATATTCCGGTAAGATCATGGAGGGAAAGGTGTAGACGACACCTGAGGTGAACGAATATCCGGTCAGATCGACGGGGGTATCCGTCAAGTTGACCAGTTCCAGATATTCGAGGGTATCGGTCCCAGGCTCTGGTGGGTTATACATGATTTCCGATACAGCCACTTGAGCCATGAGGCTGGATGTCAGGAGAAAAAATGCGAGCAGAAATGTAGACGTTGTTTTCATATCCAAGATGTAAAACAGAATGGTTTGGGAAGTACCCAAGATACGGAATTCAATCGTTGACGATGAACCTGAAGTAGGAACAGAAAGAAGGGTGATCAGGAAGGCAGAAAGACTTCAGCCATCATACATCGGGCACTCCCACCACCGATCCGTTCGATGGTCCACAACGGTACTGGTAACAAGGTCGCATATCCAGACAAACGGTCTACCTGGTCCGGCATGAGGGATTGACGGGCTTGTTCGGACATCACCAGGAAGGGTTTCCCTTCACGATTCAGGACCTGAAGCATATTACCGGCAAAACGGTTCATCTGATCCAGTGAAATGGGAACCACCTCCTTCCCAGATGCAACCAACTGATCAACCACTGTCTGGCGTTCCTGCGGATCCTGAATACTCTCGAGGCAGATCACTGCATAATCATCACCGAGTGCCATCATGACATTTGTGTGATAGATCAACTGGCCTGCTGCATCCGTGGCTGTAAAGTCGACCGGGCGATAGCCCATCTGGTCGGCCCATTCGCGAAAAAGCCCGGGATCGGTGCGTGGACTGATGCATGCGTACGCGATCCGGTGGATGCGATCGAGGATCATACTGCCCGTACCTTCCAGAAATGGTCCGTTGGGATGGGCCTGATCAAGATGCAGGGTCCGGGAATATCCCCATGAAGACCTGAATTGATCGACCAGATCCTCTCGCACTTCGGTTCGACGCGCCACTGCCTGCATGGGGTACGTGACCAGCGTGCCGTCATCATGAAAGGAGATCCAGTTGTTCGGGAAGATCGCATCCGGTTTACGCGGTGAGTCCGTATCCTCGACCACCTCCACCTCTATGCCGACATCGCGCAACAACGCGACCATGTGGTCGAACTCCTGGACGGCCTTCAGGGCGATCTCCTGGGGGGGTGAATGTTCATCTGCCTGTTGAAATGCATTGCTTTCCGCAGTCTCGGAATTAAATCCAAAATGGGAAGGTCTGATCATCAGTATCTTATGGGTGCTAACAGAATTCATATGTAAAAAATTCTTTTACAGAAATGCTTTTTGGAACAGTGTTTGACTTAAAGCGTATAGGTTTTTGATGTACTATGAGAAGGCGGACTTAAGGCTGATCCAAACGGATCAGCCTAAGTTCTTTTAGCCCCTTACCATCGCTGTTTTTTTCAGCTCCCCGGCCAGTTCATCTCCCAAATACCGGTCGATCAGATCGTGTGCCAGGTACAAGAGTGGAGTCAATCCGATGGCCACTACGAATTTGTAGATATAGTTTACCACACCTATGGCCAGTACCAGGCGAATATCCCATCCGGCACCGATATAAAAGGCAACGAACAGGACGACGAAGCTGTCAATAAACTGGCTGATCAGGGTCGATCCTGTTGCTCTCAACCAGATCCATTTTTCTCCGGTCTTTTCCTTGATCCAGTGAAAGGCGTATACATCGATCAACTGGCCCAGGAGAAAAGCGATCAGGGAACCGATGATGATCCAGAGCCCCTGTCCGAAGACCAGGCGAAAGGCGGCATTGAAATCACCGACCTTGGCCAGCATTTCAGACTGCATTTCCGGACTCCAGTCCGGCTGGATATGTGAGGTCGGCCAGAAGTCTGCCGGTGGAAGCAGGATACCCAATGAAAAGAGGACAAATGCGTAGGCGATCAAGCCGGCGGTCATATAGGACAGGATCTGCACGCCTTTCCGACCGAAATATTCATTGATGATATCCGTCATGATGAAGACGACGGGCCACAGGATGACACCTGTGGTGAGGTTGAAGGACAGGCCTTCCTGGTCGAACAAACGCCAATTGAGGGGTTCCCAGCCGAAGCAACGTTCCAGGGAAAAGATCTTTACGCCGATAAATTCTGCGATCAACGCATTGGCAATAAAGAATCCTCCCAGGATGAGAAACAGTCGTACGGCTTTATTATTGACGAGGTACACCATGAAAGTGCGATAAACAATTGAACTTTGTGCGTGTTGCCTCTACAGAATCAAAGAGACCGGAAATTATATGGCCAAGATAGCGATCGACCTGAAATCAGGATCCATAAAAAAAGAAGATAACCTGATTGTTGGCATCGATCTCGGTACGACAAACAGTCTGGTTGCCTATATCAAGGATGGACAACCCGAGGTGGTCAGGGATCCCGATGGCCGCTCGGGTCTGGTACCCTCCCTGATCTATTTTGCTGCAGATCAGGAAGTGATCGTCGGTGATGCTGCCAGATCCCACCTCGTGGCGGACCCTGGACGGACGATCTTCTCAGTCAAACGACTGATGGGTAAATCCTTTTCTGATCTGGCGGATTATGCCCATCAAATGGGCTATCAGATCATCCAGGATGATCAGGATCGCCTGGTCAAGGTTCGGGTTGATGATATCTTCTTTACACCGATCGAGCTATCCGCCCTGATCCTTCGCGAACTCAAGACCAGAGTTGAAACTGAACTGGACCGGAAGGTCGACAAGGCGGTCATCACCGTGCCGGCTTATTTCAACGATGCCCAGCGCCAGGCTACCCGGGATGCCGGAAAGCTCGCGGGGCTGGATGTTTTGCGGATCGTGAATGAACCAACCGCCGCCAGTCTGGCCTACGGCATTGGCCTGTCGAGGGACGATTCAAAAACCATTGCCGTTTATGACCTTGGCGGGGGGACTTTTGATATTTCAATATTACGGATCGAGGACGGGGTCTTTGAAGTGATCGCGACGAATGGCGACACCTTTCTGGGAGGAGATGACCTGGACCAGGCAATCGTCTCGCATTGGGAGACTCGATTCAACCTGGGCGAGCATACGCCATCGGCGCGGCAGGCCTTGCGTCTGGAGGCAGAACGGGCCAAAAAAGTATTGTCCACCGAGACTCAGTTTACAGGTCAAAGCGGAAACCATACACTGACCTTATCCCGGGCGGAACTGGAAACCCTCATCCAGCCGTTGATCGAACGGACCATGGATTGTTGCCGGGCCGCAATGAAGGATGCCGGCCTCGAAAAACAGGCGGTCAATGAAGTCATTATGGTGGGAGGATCAACCCGCATTCCGTACGTCAAACAGACTGTATCAGCCTATTTCGGGCGACCCGTTCATGATGAACTGGATCCAGATGAGGTGGTGGCTGCCGGAGCAGCAATTCAGGCGGATATCCTGGCAGGCAATCGCAAGGATCTCCTTTTGCTGGATATCACTCCCCTCTCCCTGGGTATCGAAACCGTCGGTGGTTTGATGGACGTCATTATTCCCCGGAATACGAAGGTCCCCTGTGGCTACGCCCGACAGTACACCACCTCCGTTGATGGGCAGAAGAACTTGAAAATTGGCGTCTTCCAGGGGGAACGTGATCTGGTCGCGAACAACAGGAAGCTGGCAGAATTCATCCTCTCCGATATCCCACCCATGCCAGCCGGCATACCAAAACTGGAGATCCGATTCCAGCTGAATGCAGACGGGATCCTCCAGGTCACGGCTAAGGAGCTGAGGTCAGGAACCAGCCAGAGCATCATGGTCAAGCCCCAGTACGGCATTGATGAAGAAGAAATGGGCCGCATGCTGTTGGATTCTATCCGGCATGCAGAAGATGATATGCAGCAGAAGGCCCTGGCAGAAGCCAGGAACGAAGGCAACATGATGGTCCAGTCTGCAAAGAAATTCGTCCAGCAGAACAGTAGTTGGCTGACCCCTGAAGAGATCTCTCGCATCGAGGAGCATGCCGCCGAGCTGGCCAGTGCGATCGAGGATGAATCCAAGGACACGATCCAGGCCAGGATCGAATCTCTGAACGCATTCACGACCCCGTTGGCGCATAAGGCCCTGGAGGTCCATGTGGCCAGTGCGATGAAGGGGCAGGCGATCAAGTGATGCATGACGTCAGTAGTCATAGCAAGAGTGGGTACACCCGGGACGACTATTGCATCATTTCGAACCCCCGGGCGGGCGGCCGATCCAAAGAACATCTCTTGCAAACTATCCGGGATTCGTTGGCACCAGCCCGCTGCCTCTTCCTGAACACATCACCAGATGGGAGTGCATTTTCCGCGATCGCGGATGCCCGTGCGTTGGGTTTGCGCCGATTTGTCGCTGTTGGCGGTGACGGTACGATCCAGGCTATTGCCCCTCATTTGAACTCGCCAGAAGAAACCCTGGGTCTGATCATGGCGGGTTCAGGTAACGGGTTTGCAGCCTATTTCGGATATCGTCGAAATATCCGGCAAAACCTGGATGTCCTGATCAGGAATGAGATCAAGACAGTGGACACCCTCCAGGTAAATGGCCGGCCTTTTGTCAATCTGGCGGGTGTCGGGTTTGATGCCCGGGTTGCGGCTGAAGTGAGAACCAGTCAAAAACGCGGATTCCAGGCCTATCTGCTGGCCGTGATCAGGATGATGTCCGGCCCACTTTTCTGGAAAGGCAGTGTCGTGCTCGATGAAACGCGCATCCAGGGAGAGTTTCTGACTGTTGTGGTGGCGAATGCCGCTATTTTCGGCTATGGTTTTCGCATTGCCAGGTATGCGTTAGCCGATGATGGGTTAATGACCGTTGTCCTGGTGAACCGAGTCGCGATCTGGAGATATATCCTGGCTATTCCACTTGTCCTGACCGGCATGACCCGCTGGCTTTCCTGGATGACGGAACATACAGCCAGTGAGGTTCGTATCATCCCGGACGATGCGACGCCCCTCCAGGCGGATGGAGAACTCTTTCCAACCGCCCCTGACTATACGTTTCAAATAGAACCACGATCTTTGGCCTTGATCACTGCCTGATTATGGGAAAACAGAAAAAAAGCCGCCACGGCGTCGTCTATTCCACGGATCCCCGGTATGCCTATGCCGAACCGGATCCTTATCAAGCCACAACGCTTGAGCCGGCCTTGCAAAAATTGAGGGTTCACCTGGACAGGAAGCAAAGGGGCGGCAAGGAGGTTACCCTGGTCAAAGGATTTGTCGGTACCAAGGAAGATCTGGAATCGCTGGTTAAAACACTGAAGAATAAATGCGGCACGGGCGGTAGCGCCAAGGACGGTGAGGTCATGGTACAGGGGAATCAGCGTGAAAAGGTGATCAAGCTCCTCCTGGATATGGGGTATTCGGGCACAAAGGCTGCGGGGGGTTAAACTCCCCTGGTAGCAGTCACCATGCGGTCCAACCCTTGCATATCCTGATGAATACAGACCTCCTGATAGCCGGCATCCTCAAAAATACAGCCGGCTTCTGCAGCGGTAAAGGCAGAGCACTCGACCATCACCCGTCCTCCGTCATGGAGGATGGACCTTCCCTGATCAGCCAGGATACGATAGAAGATCAGGGGGTCTGACCCTGGCGCGAAGAGCGCATCATGTGGCTCATAGGCCAAAACATCAGCTCCCATATGGATCCGTTCATCTTCTGCGATATACGGTGGATTGCTGATCAGCAAATCCACCCTGTCTATTTCCTGCCAGGTCAGGGCATCTAACGCATCGCGCCTTTGCAACTGGAGCTTGGCGCCCAACCGGCTTGCATTCTCGGTGGCCACTTCCAGTGGGCCATCCGTATGGTCCCAGGCGACTATCTGCCTGTCCGGACAGGCCAATGCGATCGAAATGGCAATACATCCGCTACCCGTTCCGACTTCCAGGACGGATCTTCGATCTGGATTAGCCTTCAGCCAGCGTATGGCCAGATCTGTCAGTTCCTCTGTTTCCGACCTTGGAATTAACGTTGCCGGAGTGACAGAAAACGAATGACCATAAAAATGGGCGATTCCTGTGATATACTGAATGGGCTTACCGGCCTGGATCAGCTGGATGGCCTCTGCCAGCCAGACTGGATATGTATCCTGATCCAAAGGTACGGGGCTGTCCTCCAACAATGCTCTAATCAGGCCTTCCCGTTGGCGATCCTCTGGGAAGTTAGACTTTAACTGAGTGTGTATATATTGCTTATAATGTGATCGTTCTGCATTCACGACAGGCGATTCTTGAAGTCCTCATACGTGAATTCACGAAAGATGCGTGCCTGTTGATCAGAAGTCCACATGGCAATGGAGGGATGTTTGACGCCATTAAAGGTGGATGTTTTCACCATGGTATAATGGATCATATCCTCCAGGATGAGTTGATCTCCGGGTTGAAGGGTCTGCGGGAAAGAATATTCGGAGTGAAAATCGCCGGCCAGACAGCTGGTTCCCCCTAACCGATAGGTGGGTTTTCCCATCTGGGGGTCGGAAGCACCGGTGATGACAGGACGATAGGGCATCTCCAGGGTGTCCGGCATATGTGCGGTGAAGGAGACATCCAGTATGGCCGTCTTGATCCCATTGTTTTCAACTACATCAACGACGGTGGTCAGAAGGTTGCCGGTCTGCCACACAAAGGCGCTGCCCGGTTCGAGGATGATGTGGACATCATGTTTTTCCCGAAAGCCCTTGAGCATCCGGATCAAATGTTCAATGTCGTATCCCTTCCTGGTCATGAGGTGTCCTCCTCCCATGTTCACCCATTTGACATGGGGAAGCAAATGACCGAATTTGGTCTCGAAATGGACCAAGACTTCTTCCAAGGCATAGGAGTCGGACTCACAGAGGGTATGAAAGTGCAGGCCCTCTACCCCATCTGGCAAGCCATCTTTCAGATGTTCAGCGGTGATCCCCAATCTGGAAAACGGAGAGGCTGGATTGTACAGGTCAGTTTTGACATCAGAGTGTTCCGGGTTCACCCGTAAACCAGCCGAAATGGGATGTGCCGATCGGGCCAATGCCGATCTGAATTGTTCCCACTGGGACAGTGAATTGAATGAAATATGACTGGCATAGGTCATCAATTCCTCAAATTCCCCGTGCATGTAGGCGGGGGCATACACGTGAGCCCTGGTTTTCATTTCTTCAAAACACAACCTGGCCTCATGAAGGGAGGATCCGGTTGCACCACCGATATATTCCCGAATGATGGGAAAGGCCTTCCACATGGCGAAGGCCTTGAATGCCAGAATGATCTCAATGCCTGCTTCATCCTGTACATGACGAATGAGAGCCAGGTTTTTTCGGAGTTTATCCTCTTCCAGTATATAGCAGGGAGAGGGAAACCGGGTGTAGTCTACGGACATGAAATTAAAGTTCGAGGTCGATCCCTGTTTCTTCATGCCAGGGGAGGCCATCCAGCTTGAGGCGTTCCATGAACGGATCGGGATTGAATTCCTCCACATTGAAGACTCCTTTTCCCGACCATTCACCCGTCATGATCATTCGTGCCCCGATCATGGCTGGCACACCCGTGGTATAGGAAACACCCTGAGTCCCAGTTTCGGCATAGGCATCTTCATGCTTGCAGTTGTTCCAGACGTAATAGGTCTTCTCCTGTCCATCTTTGATGCCCCGTATCCGACATCCGATGGATGTTTCGCCGGTATAGTTTTCTCCCAGTTCACCCGGATCCGGCAGCACCGCTTTGAGGAATTCGAGCGGGACGATATCGACACCTTTGAATTTGACGGGTTCGATGCCAGCCATACCAATGTTCTGGATCACCCGCAGGTGAGTCAGGTATTCATCACCGAAAGTCATCCAGAACCGGGCCTGTTTCAAGGTGGGAAAATTCTTGACCAATGACTCCAGCTCTTCGTGATAGATGAGGTAGGATTTTTTGGGTCCGATACCCGGATAGGTCAGCATTTTGCCGATCTCATGTGGCTCGGTCTCGATCCACTGCCCGTTTTTCCAATACTTTCCCTTCTGCGTCACTTCCCGGATATTGATCTCCGGATTAAAGTTGGTGGCAAAGGCTTTTCCATGGTCTCCGGCATTGCAATCGACAATGTCCAGCATATGGATCTCATCAAAATGATGCTTTACCGCATGCTTGGTGAAGATACTGGTGACGCCCGGGTCGAACCCGCATCCCAGCAATGCCATGATGCCGGCTTCCTTGAAGCGATCATGGTAGGCCCACTGCCATTTATATTCAAATTTGGCGACATCCTTCGGTTCATAGTTCGCCGTATCCATATAGTTGACCCCGGTCTCGAGGCAGGCATCCATAATGGTCAGGTCCTGATAGGGCAAGGCAACATGAAGGACCAGGTCGGGCTGAAAGTCCTTGATCAGGGCGACGAGCTCCGGCACATTGTCCGCATCTACGCGGGCAGTTTTGATCCGGTTGCCACCGATGGCCTCAGCAATTTGATCGCATTTGGACTTCGTGCGGCTGGCCAGCAATATTTCTTCGAAGATATCTGGATGTTGGGCACACTTGAATGCGACAACACGGCCTACTCCTCCAGCTCCTATGATCAGTACTTTCCCCATAACTCGTTTGTGGTTTGAATAGGCCAAAAGTAGCGAAAAAGGATAATTTCGCTCTATGGATAGAAAGGCACAACGAACGGCTCGTCTTCAGCATTTCAACCCGAATGGGGTCGGATTGCGGAATGGAAGATTTATCGGATTACCCTTCCTGGAAGAGGATGCAGAGGTCGTCATCCAATCCGTTCCATGGGATGTGACGGTTTCCTACGGTGGCGGGACCGCTGAGGGTCCGGGTATGGTTCTGGAAGCCTCAGGTCAACTGGATCTGGAGGATCCACTGGTTCCGGAAGCCTGGACTCTTGGAGTTTTTGTCCGTCCGCCGTCTGATTCAGTCCGGGAACAGGCTTTGGAGCTGCGTGAAAAAGCCGAATTTCATATCGAGACGCTTGAGGCGGGTCTGAAAACCGACCGAAGCATCGAAATCCTGGAACAGATCAACCAGGCCTGTGCCGATCTGCATGACAATGTGTATCGGGAAAGTCTGGAGATCCTGAAAAATGGACAGATCCCGGCAGTTCTGGGCGGGGATCACAGTACACCTTTTGGATTGATCAGGGCCCTGGCTGAAACCTATCCCGGGATGGGTATTCTCCAGATTGATGCCCATATGGACCTCCGTTCCGCTTATGAGGGATTTGTGTGGTCGCATGCTTCCATCTTTTACAATGTGATGAACCGGCTGCCTGTTCAGAAACTTGTTCAGGTCGGTATCCGCGACTATTGTCAGGAAGAATGGGCGTTGTCACAGGACGACCGGATCCGGGTGTATCGCGATCGTGACATTCGGAAAGCGCAATTTGACGGGGCATCCCTCACATCTGTCTGGAAGAATGTGATCGAGCAGTTGCCTCAAGAGGTGTATGTCAGTTTTGATATCGACGGGCTGGATCCCTCCCTGTGTCCCGGCACGGGCACACCGGTCCCCGGCGGGTTAACTTTTGCAGAAGCACATGCACTGTTGGAGATGATCGTCGTGAGTGGCAGAACCATAGTTGGTTTTGACCTTTGCGAGGTGGCGGGTGACATGGATTGGGATGGCAATGTCGGTGCCCGGATGTTGTATCGATTGGCGACCCTGGCCGGATTTTCTCAACATCGGCTATGACCCTGAAATCAGGGTTGGATGTGCAAGTAGACGGCATGGTCGACCTTCCAGTGATCCTGATAGTGTCTGAGGCGTGAAATCCGATGAACAGGCCAATGGAATTGCAGGTCAAGTTCCTGGAAAAAAGATAGCGCGTCCGGATATCTATCAGGGGCCAGGTCTCTGAATGCCAGGGTGACGTGGGGGCGGAAGGGATACACCTTCAGAGAGTTACCAATTTTTTCCTGTTCTAGTACAGACTGTATTTCATGGTGCAGATCCATCAAGGTTGGATGGGGCATCACATCAGCATAGATCACCCGAGGTGGAAAACCGTTTACCCCCCTGATACACAGATCAAATCGGGGTGTATGAGCAGCAATGGACGTGATCCTGTTTTCGATCACATCGCGATCCTGTTCTGACAGGCGCAAGGGAGGAACAAGGGTGATATGGGCAGGAGACCGGAGGGCACGTCGGCTGTGAAATCGATTCCATGCCAGTTCCTTCAAGGCGGTGATCTCGGATTGCAGCTCCCCTTCTGCTACCAGGGCCCAGAAATACAGAGGATGGATGATGATCTTCGGTTTTCGTTCAGGATAACGGTGTAAAGGCCAGGCGCATTCCCGGGGCGTCTGTCATGATCTTTCCCAGATCATAGACCAATCTACCATTTACATATGTCTGGAGCACCTTTCCCTTCATCTGTTTGCCTTCCAGGGGTGACCATTTGCACTTGTACAGGAGTTCGGCCTTGTTGACCGTCCATATGGCGTCTGGATCAACCACCACGAGGTCGGCAAAGCACCCTTCATCCAGGTATCCCCGATCGGGGATACGAAAGCAATCTGCCGGGGCATGGCACATTTTTTCGACCATTTTCTCCAGGGTCAATCGTCCGGCATGGACTTCCTGGAGCATCAGAACCAGGGTATGCTGCACCAGGGGCAGGCCGGAGGGCGCATGCATGTAATCACCCTGTTTCTCTTCCCAGGTATGCGGTGCGTGGTCGGTGGCAATGATATCCAGTTTGTTCTGCAACAGACCCTCCCACAACGCTTCCCTGTCCGCCTTTGATTTGATCGCCGGATTGCATTTGATCAATGCCCCGAGTGCAGGATAGTCTTCCTCACTGAAATGGAGGTGATGGACACAGACTTCAGCGGTGATGCGTTTTTCGGGCAATGGGGTTGTATGGTCGAAAAGCTCCAGTTCACGCGCTGTGGTCAAGTGAAGGATATGCAGGCGGGTCCCGTGCTTTCTGGCCAGTTCGACGGCCGTGGAGGAGGACAGATAACAGGCCTCGTGGCTGCGGATGGCCGGATGCGCTGTAAAGGGGATCTTGTCCCCATATTTTTGCTGGTAAAGTGCTTGGTTATTGTGGATGGTCTGTTCGTCCTCGCAATGCGTGGCGATGAGCATGTGGGAGCGGGAAAAGAGGTTGTCGAGGGTTTGCCGATCATCCACCAGCATATTCCCGGTACTGGATCCCATAAAGATCTTGATCCCGCATACATTCTTCGGG
>JAUIEA010000164.1 GCA_030429045.1 Bacteroidia bacterium
TCACCCAGCAGTTTACCAAAAACGACTATTTCGCCTCCGCCTCCGAAAAACTGGGCATGACCGAAGTGGAAATGACCCAGTTTATCTGGGACAGCTATAACCCCAACCAGATCTGGTATGTCATCACCGGCATCGGAGCGGTGACCATCCTGGCCCTGATCATCTACGACCGAGTGGTGATTCGACCCAGGGAAGCACTGGCCAAGTTGTAGCGAAACCATGGCTGTATGATAGACAGTCAATCATCATGTAGACAAAGGCGGCCCCGAGCATTCGGGGCCGCCTTTTTGTTGGATCCAGAATGAACTACTCATCCTGGATCCAACCCGGACAGGCGATCACGCCCCTGCAAGGAATCGAGAAATACAAGCCTGATATGGCATGATATCCCCGATCAATCAACAGGACCCTCCGCAAATCGTATGTCTGCTGGAACCCCTACCTTTAGGAAGTGACGCTTGTCATTCAATAAACTGGATAATCGCTTGTAGCAGATAAACGACAGCGATCAGCAACTCCGACCAACACAATATTCCTTGAAGTATATCCTGTTTGACATTGATGGCACGCTCACAAACACCACGCAGGTCGATGACAAGTGCTATACAAGATCGTTTGAGTCCCTTTTCAAGACAGACATTGCAGATGTGCAATGGAATCACATGACCCATGTGACGGATTGGGGAATAGCGGAAGAATTAATCTCAATAAAGCTCAACAGAAAACCGGATTCCGAGGACATCCAGAATCTCAAAAACCTGTTTATCAAAAATCTGAACGAGGAATACAAACTGGACCAATCTCAATTTCTGGAAATAGAGGGCGCCACCCGTTTCTACAAGTCAATCCTGAACGACAACGCATTCCGAATAGGCATCGCCACCGGAGGCTGGGAAGAAACGGCATATTTGAAATTGCATGCCATTGGCATAGATCCCCATAATGGTTGTTACTCCAATTGCAATTACCACAAGTCCAGGCGGGATATTACCCTGGACATCATCCAGCAAATGAATGCACATGGCGGACCCGCCCCGGATGAAATAATCTATTTCGGGGATGGCATTTGGGACTATGACACCTGCAGGCAACTTGGCATCCGATTCATCGGCATTGATCGTTCGATGAATGGCAAATTAATAAATTCAGGAGCCAATGAAGTGTACTCCAATTTCCTTTACCCGGATAAAATCATGCGATCAATAGGATCAAAGTAAGAGAGACCAATAAGCGATCGCACACCACAAACCTTTGATACTGAACCGAGACATGGTTTTTTACTTGTCTCTGTTAACTAATGAATTAATTACCAGTTGTTTCACATGAATAAATCGGTCTATTTTCTTTTCCTATTGAGCATGATGATTCAGACTGCTCCTGCAACGAGTCAGGAATCCCTGCTACCCATCTATTCCGATCCCATGGTGTTTATCGACAGCCTGGGCACGGTCATCGGCACCCTCCCTGAGGGCTATAAGATCCTGAATACAAAGGACGGGAAACACGACAGCGGGTTCATGCGCGGCCTGGCCGGCAATTCGGTGCCGGCAAACGCATTGATTCCCGCAAAGGATTTTACTTCGGGAACGATCTCCTTTTACGATAAAACAGGGAAGTTCGTCCTGTCTTACGGCAACCGATTTGAATCCATCAGTCCGAATATTCATGGATTTCACCTGGCCAAACGAGTAGACCGATCAGGTATAGTGTCCCGATCCACCTTTTATTTTCTGGATTCATCGGGATCTCCGGTATTTGGAACCAATGTCTACTACAAAGCGGACGCATTCAATGAAGGCCTGGCCGCAGTGAACCAACGCGGCTGGCATTATGTCGATACCCGGGGCGAAAGACATGATCTCCTGGATTCTACCCTGACCAATATCAGCGAGGTCTCTTCCTTCCATGAAGGAGTCTCGAAGGTGAAGATCAGAAAAGGCAGACATCAATCCGGAGATCACTACAGGTATGTTTTTATTGATAAGGCGGGCCATAAAGTGCTGGACACCGAGGATATTTTTCCGGATGACTATATCGCCAGAATGGGAAACATGCGAGACAGCATCAGTCGCGTGACCTTCCTGGACCAGAAAGGATATACCACCTGGGGCGAAACAGCCTACGTTACTTTGAATGGAGATGTCATCGGGAGATTTGACAGCCTTTTCCGGGTCAAAGAATTTGCAAGTGGTTTTGTCCCCATCCTCATTCAGTCACGCACTACCAAGGGTTTCGAAAACGACCAGGGATTCATTCTGAACAGTGCAGGTGAACGCATTGAATATGGCGAGAACAAGAAAGTCATCGAACTGTTGCATATTGATGATCAGTTCTATTGGGTTTACCTGAAAGACAAATCAGATGACAGCAATTTTTCCGGAGTGTTTGACGCCTCCACTCGTGAATTTGTCTATCGAAACAAGCACGATATCATGGGCCTGAAATGGGACCTGATCTCACTGCGCGATTCCAGGTCCAAACGATATTATGTCGTGAATTACAAAACCGGCGAGGTTGTTTATGATACCGATCAGTCAAACCTGGTCTTCAGTAATATCAATGAAGCCCTGACCCACCAGGAAAAAGTTCAAACCTACATCTGCACCCGTGCAGAAGATGTGGCCCGTCTGGGTGAGTTAACGAACCTGAAGGAACTCACCCTGCGAAATATGGATATTGTAGAGCTCCCTGGCAGTTTCCAGTATTCGGATTTGGAGATCCTGAAGATCGACGGACTACGAAATCTTCAAAAGCTGCCCGATCAGATCAAACACCTGAAAAAGCTCTCGTTGCGGGATTGCACCAGTGCCGATAATCTGATGGACATGGTGACGGGACTGAACGGCATGGAAGAACTGTTTATCATCAACTTTGATGTCACGGAGGCAGAAAAGAGGAAAATCATCAACATGTATCCTGATGCCGCCGTCACGATAAAAGGCAAGAAAAAATATGCTGACTCAGAGTTGCAGGAGGTTATTTTCGGATTCTAGTACCCCTAAGAGGCGAGTCAAATGGTTATCAACCAAACGAGTAGCATCAAGCTTCCGGGGAACTACCTGATCGAATATCGTCAGGCAAATAGAAACATATGAAATCAGAACTGAAATGATGAGAATTGCGATTTCATTTGTGTTGGTGCTCTGGATCTTTCCATTCGTCCAGGGACAACAGATTGACACAAACTGGTATAGCGAGATTGCCAGCAACGGGATCAGCATACAGAACAGCTTTCCGAAGGGTGGCCCCTACACCGGCGCAACCGGAGAATATCAGAATGCGAGTTACCTCGTCTTCTTTACGCGTGTGTTGAATGAATCCAATCATCCCTTCGATTTGACCCTCCGCTTTACCGGAGATCCTATTGCCATTCCCGGCGCCCCCGGCACATTCGTCAAATTATTCCTGCCTGCAGATACCATGACCCTGGACAAGCAGAGCCTTTTCAGTTACGGTGTGACAGAGCTGGCGTCACTGGATCAGCCGACCAGGTTTCATCAAAAGGTAGCTCCGGATGGGGAATGCCTATTCTATGTTGTAGCATTTTTCTATCAGACCAAGCCCGGAGCATGGAATTCAGAAAGGGGAGGCAACCGGGCTGAACTTGTCCTGAACGGCTACGACCTTTATTATCGGATGCCTCCCCAGATAGACTCCCTGCATTGCGGACATTTGATCTTTAATCACTGACCCATGATCAACAGATTAAATTTCTCAATAGATATCAGGGCCGAGAAAGAAAAGATCTGGCATGCCCTCTGGAACGAGAATTTCTACCGCGACTGGGTCAGCGTTTTTACTGAAGGATCCTATGCCGTCACCGATTACTGGAAGGAAGGCAGTACCGTCCAATTCCTGTCACCAGATCAAAGTGGGATCTACAGCCTTATCGAAACCCATATCCCAAAAACGATAATGGTATTCAGGCATATCGGAACAGTGGTCAAGGGACAAGCACAACCCGTTGATGAAGAATCACAAAAATGGACTGGGGCAACAGAACGGTATACCCTGACTGAAGGTAAAGACACAAATAGACTAACGGTTGACATTGATGTCATGGATGAGCATGTGACCTTCATGACTGAAAAAATGCCGAAAGCCCTGGAACGAATCCGGGACAACAGCTACCAATAATTGATCAGAAGTAACAAAAACATTGAAATAAGCTGAGCACAACAATGCGTATGCGTCGGTATTCTCCAATTCTGCACACTCAGTGTATGCCAACCGCTCACTCAAAGCAGAAAACTGTATACCCATGAATCTTCAGCTGTTCATCCCCTTAGTCATCTTCACCCTGAGTTGCAATCCAACGAGCTCAGACAGGAATACAGCTTCAATTGCTGATGATATCGCTATTCAAGAATTAGAGAAAAAGGGATTCGCCTTGTATCAGGATTCCCCTGAAGAAGCGATTCAGTTATTCAAACAAGTCGCTGTACATTATATTAAGCAGGAAAATTTGCCGAAGGCAGGTATCACCCATTTGAATATTGCCAACCTATATGATGAGCGATTGGGGCAAACAGATTCTGCGCTAGTCTGGTCGGAAAAGGCCTTGAATATCTGGATGGATCAGCACGATACTATGCAAATGGCCAACTTGTATAAATACACCGGTTTATTGAAAGGTCGTTCAGGAAAAATGGTTGAGGCCATATCCGATATTCATCAGGCCATCCGCCTGTATGAAGAGGCAGGGTTTGCACAGGGTGTCGCTGTGTCAGAAATCAATTTGTCGGAAGTGTATTTGAGAATTGATAATTATACAGAAAGCGAAGCCCTTTTTACCCGGTCTACAGATTTCTGGAATGGGAACGGGGACCTGAGCCGGGTATTCACCAATAATCTATTGGGCATCCGATTATATACCGAGATGGGCAAGCCGAAGAAGGCGGAGGAGTTGATACACGAAAATGAGGACATCCTGAAGCAGACGGAACTGGATGACTTTATCATCAACCGGTACCATGAACTGCTGGATGAAATAGCACAGAAGACTAGCCGTTAGCTTAATGAAACTGTCGGTGCCAACAAAAAACCACCCTGACAGATAGCGGAACACCTCCCAAACCGGACCCATGGAAAAATCAATGAACACAGTTGACCGACGAACTGCACTGAAATCCTGCTCCCTGGCATTTCTGGGCCTGTCCATTCCAGGACTTGCCCGTGGTCATCACGGGTTCTACAGGAAAGCCGGTGTATCGGATCTGCAATCCATCCCGGAGCACTTTCCCCATATTGACCCGGAGATCATCGCGGAGGTGGTCGGGAAATCGCATTTTGACCTGGACCGGGTGAAGGAACTGGTCGACCCGCGTCCCGAGCTGTCCCGATCCGTATGGGAATGGCGTTTCGGTGATGTCGAGTCGGCCATCGGGGCTGCCTCTCATGTGGGTCGAAGAGATATTGCCCTCTACCTGATCGGCAAGGGCGCCCGACCCACCCTATTCACCTTTGCCATGCTGGGTTCACATCAGGTGATCAGAGCCGCAGTCGAGTCTGTGCCGGGCATCCAACGCCACAAGGGACCTCACGGGATCAGCCTGCTGGACCATGCCTATGCCGGCGAACGCATGAAAGAGATCATGACCCCGGAAGAGATCCGGGATGTAAAACGGACCATCGAATATCTCGAGTCACTGGGTGATGCCGGAGGCGAAACCTATATCGATGTGAGTCCGGAGGAGCAGCAGAAATATCTCGGCACCTACAAATACGGAGAAGGCGAACAGGAGGAATTTTCAATCGATATCAATATGCGGAAACTGCTTTCCCTGGGCCCTATTGGCGGATTCGGAGGCGCCCTGTACAAGATTGGCGACAACCGGTTCACCTATAATGGCGCCCCGTCGGTCACCATTTCATTTGAGATCCAGGATGACACGGTCAGGTCGTTGACCCTGACAGATCCGGACATGACCCTGGTTGCCAGGAAGGACTCCTGATCCAGCCTGCACGGCCTGTCGGCCTGCCTTTCAGGGCAGGTCTGACATCCTCCACCTCCCCACAGAAGAAACTTGCATAACCGGATATTTATCACTTACTTTGTATTTCAAAGTACTTTCTAATGAAAGAAAAATACATCGAAGACCTGAAGGACATCAAGGATATGATGAGCCGATCATCCCGGTTCAGTACCCTCAGCGGTCTGTCCGGCATCACCGTCGGCATCATCGCCCTGATCGGCGCCTGGCTGGCCTATACATTCGTCTTTGCCACCAGCGACTACCTTATGCTGGACAAGGTGACCATCCCCCGGGATCACCTGACCCTTCTCCTCCTGATCGCCATCACCACCATTGTGGTCAGCATCGCCCTGGTGTTCGGCCTGACAGCCCGGGAAGCCCGGAAGCGACAGCATACGGCCTGGGATGCCCAAACCAGAAGGATACTCCTCAACCTGCTCATCCCCATTGGGGCCGGCGGGATCGCCTGCCTCCTGCTGCTCATGAAAGGATATGTCGGCATCGTCCTGCCCCTGACCCTTCTGTTTTATGGCCTGGCCCTGGTCAATGCAAGCAAATACACCCTGAACGAGATCAGGAGCCTCGGACTGCTGGAGATCCTGCTGGGGCTGGTCGCTTTGCACCTGATCGGCTACAGCCTGATCCTCTGGGCCATCGGGTTCGGGGGTCTGCACATCCTGTACGGGATTCTCGTCACTTTGAAGTACAAGTCGTGAAGGACATTCTGAACGAATTGGATAAAGCATTTGAGAACAGGGTCCGCCTGGGCATCATGTCGGCGCTCGTAGTGAATGACTATCTGGATTACAATACCCTGAAGCAACTGCTCGGGGTGACCGATGGCAACCTGGCCAGTCATCTCAAATCCCTGGAGAAGGACGCCTACATCCACTTCAAGAAGGAATTCATCGAGCGCAAACCCAATACAAAATACTTTCTCAAATATTCTAAACAAACCGAAAGAGAATCAAATGAAATGAGACATTGGAATTCTGACAAAAAAGAATATGAAAAAGTGTATTGGAAAACAACAGACAAAAAATCATTAGATACTTTAAATTCAAATTTAACTCTTGAATTTGATAAGACAGAAGTAATCCATTATGGATGTGGTCCTGATGCAAATGCAATCTTCAACATAAAGAACAAATCAAGTTCTGAAGTTTGGTACAAAACAGAAGTGGTTGACATTAAAACCAATGAGCAAACCACATATTACATAAAAGAATGGAATGAACAATTACACGTTGGACACGGAATGTGTGCAGGAGCATTTACTTTCAATAATAAAGGTAAATATAAAGT
>JAUIEA010000165.1 GCA_030429045.1 Bacteroidia bacterium
CGAACTGACATCTACTGTTGATCCCCAGAATATTACCTGTTTTGGCTCCAATGATGGAAAAGCCCAGGCCTTAGCCCAGGGCGGGAGCCAACCCTACAAATTCTCCTGGTCCAACGGGACTCAACAATCCCTCGCCCAGAATCTGACACCTGGTACCCATACGGTCACCGTGACTGATGCAAGAGGTTGTACCTCCGTATCCAGCGGACTGATCGAAGAGGCCCCCGAGCTCATTCTCAGTGGTTCGGCGACGAGTGTGAAATGTACAGGAGATAAGGATGGGACCATCGACCTGAATGTGGCTGGTGGTGCTGGCCCCTATACCTTCAATTGGAATAATGGTGCCACCGTAGAAGATCCGACAGGCCTGGGCCCGGGTATTTACGTGGTCACCGTTACGGATGCCAATCTTTGTAAGAAGACGTTTAATCTTCAGGTCACCAGTCCGCCCGGGATGATGGGTGAATATGAATCAGAGGACATCGCCTGCTTTGGCGATTCTACCGGTGTCGCATCGGCTTTGATCACCGGGGGTAGTCCGGATTACACCTACCTCTGGAGTAACGGAGGGACCTCTGCTGAGATCACCGGACTCCTGCCGGGAACGTATACCGTGACAGTGACCGATCAGAATGGTTGTACGCTTGAAAACTCGGTCGAGATCACCCAACCGGGGAGCCCGTTGATCGCCGTCATGACCGCTGATTCACTCGATTGCTTCGGTGATGGCGATGGCCGGGTGGTCTTTGATGTGACCGGAGGGACACCCACCTACAAATACAGTCTGGACGGAACCAACTTCAACGGGTCCAATATTCAGATCGGATTGAAAGCCGGCACCTATGATGGGTATGTCCGGGATAAACTCGGTTGTGCCTTCTATGTCGGGCAGGTGACCATTCACCAACCCGAGCCTATTCTACTGGGACTGGGAGATGAGATCTTTATTGAACTCGGACAGGACACCCAGTTGGTCACCCAGGTGACAAATGGATTCCCACCCCTGACCTACCAGTGGAGCCCGCAGGATAGTAACTTCCTCAGTTGCCTGACCTGCCCGGATCCATTTGTGGAGAATTTACAGTTCACCCGGTCATTCAGGGTGTTGGTGACCGATGCCAACGGGTGCACCAATGAAGAGGTCGTGACGGTCAATGTGCAGAAGGTCCGGGTGATCCTGGTACCAACAGCCTTTACACCCAACGGCGACCTGAATAATGATCGCCTGGGTATCGTCGGTCGCCCGGGAACACAGATTTTGCACTTCCAGATCTTTGATCGGTGGGGGGAACAGGTCTTCCTGGCAGAAGATTTCGCGATCGAGGATGGCTTGTTACCTGCAAACAGCTGGGATGGGCTGTTCAGAGGGGAGCCCATGAATTCGGCAGTTTACGTCTGGAGTCTGGAAGCACTGTTCCCGGATGGAGAGCGTACCCTGATGAAAGGGCAAAGCACCCTGATCCGGTAAGTCCTTTGACGGATCGACCTGAAAAGAGCCCTGCACAGTGATCTGTGCAGGGCTCTTTTGTGATACAGATGTTAATGTTTAATTAAAATGTTGCAACATTAAATGTATATACATTAAATTTGAGCCATGATTCGACTGGAAGACGCCATACAACAGAAACACTTTCCGGATATCCACATCAAAGCGGACATCAATATCATGTTTACCGCCTCCTGGCTGGCCAATTTGAAAAGTCGTGCGCTGAAACCTTATGGGATCAGCTGGCAGCAGTTCAATATCCTCCGGATCCTGAAAGGCTGTCAACCCAAACCGGCAAGTGTACGGTATCTCGCAGAACGGATGATCGATCAAACCTCCAATGCCTCGCGCCTGGTGGACAAACTGGTGCAGAAGAACCTGGTCGTCCGAAAGGTGTGCCCGGAGGATCGGCGGCAGGTCGAGATCACCCTGACCGACCATGGACGGACGGAATTGGAGAAAGCATCTGCCGCCATGGAAGGGGATCTGCGACAACAGCTCTCGCACCTGACATTGGAGGAGGCAACTCAGTTGAATGGACTATTGGATAAAATTCGTGTTTAAATTTAAAATTGATTAATATGAAATTGCTAATTGTAATGACAATGTTGATGGGTTGGATGACTCCGGACCCGGTGAAGGAAATCAAAACCATGTCAGTGGATGTCGCTTCCAGCCAGATAGTCTGGAAGGGGTATAAGGTGACAGGTGAACATACCGGATCGGTGAAGATCGCTTCCGGTGACCTGAACATGGAGGATGGGGTACTGAAAGGTGGCAACTTTGTCATCGATATGACTTCCATTACCTGCACCGATCTGGAAGGAGAGTGGAGGGACAAACTGGTTGGCCACCTCAATTCAGAGGACTTTTTCAACACAGCAACCTTTCCCACCGCGACCTTGAAGATCGCCCGGGTCATTCCGCAGGACAGCAAGGGGAATTACAAGATCCAGGGCAACCTGACCATTAAAGGGATCACCAAACCGGTGAAATTCTTTGCCAAAGTGGATCAGCAGGGCACCTCATCCCGCGCTACAGCGTCGATCAAGGTCGACCGTTCGGAATACGATGTTCGCTATGGTTCTGGAAGCTTTTTTGACAACCTGGGAGACAAGACCATTTACGATGAGTTCGACCTCAATGTCAGTCTGGTTGTGAAGTAGTGAAGGAAATGGATTTCAATGAAAAGGGGTGGCTCCATACGGAGTCACCCCTTTCTCTTTTCTAGCCTGCAATTACTTCAGTCTCCCTCCTTTTCAAAGGAGATTACCCAGTACTTTTCGGACTAGTGCACCTGGACGTTCAGGACATGATAGCTGTGATTTTGCCATAGCCTCATCAGGTAGTTTCCGGGTGTTAACTGGTGCAGATCAAGCGGAATGGTCCAATCTCCTGCTCCGGGGTAGAGGGTGTTCTGCCAGACAACCCGGGCCGACATATCCAGCACCTCAATATGCAATTCACCTGAGCCACCCTGCCCATGTAGCTGGCATTGTCCATTGGTCGGATTCGGGGTCAGCCGAATGTTGGAAAAACCCGGAGTTGCCGGACTGACCGATGTGGTCTTGATGGTCTGGGACAGGGTATCCGAGCCACATAGATTGGAGCTGATCAGGGTGATCAACACATCTTCTTCAGTCGGGATGAGATAGGTATCTGCCTGGGTGCTGAACGGCATCTGATTCACGAACCAACTGATGCTGGTGCTATGCAAGGAGGCATTTGCCAGAAAGAGGGTATCCTCTTGCAAAACCCAATTGAACTGCGCAACCGGACGGGGATTGACGTAGACCATCTGCGTGGTGGTGTCCAGTCCGACACCATCTCCAACGATCAGCTGAATGGTCTTCCATCCCGCCGTCGAATAGCTGACACTGTGTGGCCCGCTGATCTGAGCCGTTGCAGGAGAGGCACTTTCGCCAAAATGCCATTCGAAGGTCTTCGGCAGGCCACTACTGACATCCACGATCTGCAGGGTGCTACCCACACAAATGGTATCCTGGCTCAGACTGATGCCCGCCTGGAGAGGGGAGGGCATTTCTTCCAGGAACCGGATCCGATCGATCCAGATATTATTGCCATATCCCGAATGATTGACAAACCGGATCTGGACCTTTTGTCCGGCAAATTCCGTGAGATCCACATATTCCTCCCGCCAATGGTCCGGCGAATTCGGGATCCATGAATCATCAATGTCCATGCTGTTGGGAATGGTGATCAGATCTTCACCCGTCTTCATGTATACGACCTTGTCCACCGACTCGCCACAATCCGTTGATATTTCAATGAACAGTGTGTCCAATCCCATTCCGACGATGCCACTGTAGGAGTGATCGAAACGCAATGCCGGCTGGTTGACCTTGGTAAAATCGATCTGGCCGGTGGAAAGGATATCGATCTGGCCTGTTTCCGGATTGAAGAAATTGGGCATAATGGCGGCGTAATTGGAATCCGGAATACCTTCCTCATATCCCAGTATGAACCAGCCAGCAGCCTCGTCCGGGTTGGTCGTTGACCAGCTTTCAGGCAGGATGGAGGCCTCGAATATCTCCGTGTGATTGGGGGTCACGATCCCGGTACTCAGGATTCGGGCATCCACCAACACCGACATCGTATCATTGAATCTGAAATCTTCTGCTTCCCAATTGGTCCAGATCCGCAACGGGATCAGCCCGGTCTTGGTAAAAAAGGGCTGTTGGTCAAACTTGAATAACTTGAATCCACCTGGGTTGATCGTTCCGGTGATCGTATCCGCGACTGGTGGTTCCTGGTCCAGCTGATAGAAGATCGGCACGGAAGAAACGGGATTGGTTCCCTCATTGCGAATAGAGAGGACCATATTGAAGGCCGCCGGATCACAAGACTGAATGGATAGCTGCGTTGGAGAAATGATCTTATCCGGTTTAAGATCATAGGGTTGCTTGCAGAAGTAGAGGCCATTCTGATAGAGCAATGCCCTGTTTCGCTCGGAGTAGACAGGCCCTTCGCCCACGCTGCGCAGAGCCAGCCAGTTTGGTGCCAGTGGATTGGAGGTCGGTAGGGTGATCGTGTTGGTATCTGTCGAACCGATCAACTCCATGTACTTCTCGCCCAGGCCGAAGAGTTCATACCCGGTAGCAAAGTCGGCAGGATCCCATACATAGGTAATACTGTCCGGACAAGCTCTGGTGACCTCCATATCTTCAGGTGATCCCAGTAGATGGAAGGGCGCTGTATGACTGACCGTCGTACTGCCTCTGGTCAACCGGACAAAGGCCTGATGGCTGAAGGTGTCCGGATAGGTGATGTTGACAAAACGGGCGCTCGGAGGGATCTCGGTTGCCAATGGTGTCCAGGTCAATCCGGAATCGATTGAAAGATCGACCGACCATTCTTCCTGGTTTCTCAGGGCTTCCCAATAGATCCGGTTGGACTGCCCTGGTTCGAAGGATTCGCCACCTGCAGGGTAGACAAGGATGGGCTCTTCCTTGCGGAATTCCCAAAGGAGGTAGGCAGTGGTTGTGCCCAATGGGACCGTCAAGCCTTGAACCTCAATGCTATACTCGCCGGCTTCCGGATCACTGATACGCACCTGCTCCATATTGTTCAGATGATCCTCACCTGGTACGGCCGGGGCATTCAGGTTAGTTGAATTGGGGGTGGGGTCCAGGACGAGTGGCAGAAGTGCATCCGTAGATCCGGGCGCAAATGCACGCAGTTCGAGATCATTGATCAGGGCTTTGGTGGCCTGTTGGAGAGCCGGCGGATCCGGCCAATAGATCATAAATCGCACCTCGGCGGTATTCTCCGGGACGGTGATGGTTGTCGAATAGATCTCCGCGGGGTCGATCTCCAGGACCTGGTACCGTTCTTCTGTGAGCAGTTTGTGGGCCTGATAGGCATTGACATGCCCCCAGCCGAAAATGAAATCCGGGCCGGGATTTCCCAGATCGCTGGCGGTGGTCAACAGGGCCCCCTTCAGCAATGCCGATGGCGGGATCTCCCCGCTGTGATCCAGGCGATAGCCGTGATTCAATTGAGCCAGTATACCGGCAATACCCGGAGCTGCAGCGGAGGTCCCACCACCCAGGTCAATAGTGTGATTTGGAAATGTGCTCAGCTGGTTCTGACCGTTGGCAGAGATGTCCGGCTTGATCCGGCCATCAAAGACTGGCCCCCGGCTACTGGAGGTGACCAGGCTGTAATCGCTGAACAGGTTCGCCGTGGCTATGGAATTTTTACCGGCCTTGTGTCCACCGGTGATATTCCCCCAAAATGGTCCGGCACCATACCCGCAGTCGGAGGTTCCCGCATTTCCGGCGGAGAACACATGGATCAATTCCGGGTTGTCAAAGATCTGACCGTCTACGGTGACCGTGTGATTCGTATAGCCATCATTACAGCCGTCACTGTAGGATGAATTGGTAATGACCACATTGCCATTATTGATGATATCCATGGTGATCCCGAGGAAGTTGGCCATGTAATCCTGGGTGAATAGACGGGCGGCAGGCGCCATTCCCTTGACAAACGGCAGGAGATTGCCGGCACCCGTCACGATACCAGAAACCATGTCCCCGTGCGTGCCATCTGTGGCAGGTCGAAAGCAATACTGCTGGTTCAATCGGCCTGCGAAGTCGATATGTGGACCAATTCGGCCATCATCTCGTACAAGCACCCCTACATCGGTACCATCCAGTTGCAGCCCCGGTGTAGATGATGTGTTGATCAACAGATTGGATCGGTGCATGGCCCGGCCGTACTGATCTTCCGGTTCACCATTGGGCCGGGTCAGTTCGATATACTGGGTTAGGGGAAGCATCGCCAGCTCCAACAACCGATGCCGGGGGATGGTCAGGTCGGCCAACGGTTCTCCCTTGGCAAGAGAAACGACATGAAAACCCTCCTCCAGCAGGACCTGTCTGACCTGCAGGGGGTGGAAGGTCGATGGATAGCGAACCGTGAGGTTCAGGCGCTCCTTTCCTGGGGTGATGTCGTCCAGGAACGCAACGATCTCCGATGAAACTTTATGGACCGGTTGGATAGGCAGGAATCCAGTCACGGGAAGACGTTGAAGCGGATTACCTACCAGGTCCGTCGGGATAGAGACGAGATAAGTGCCGGGATGAACATAGCCCAACAATTGGATGCCGGCATGCCGGATATCCTGGAGATCCGTAATCGTCAGGGGTTGGTGACAGTGCATCCAGAGATGGCGCAGGCCAAATAGGGCAGGCACCTGGGGGATCTGATCGTTCAGCGAGGATTGATTCGAAAAGGTAGTTGAAAAATCCAGGGTACTTCCTTTCAGTGGAACACGAACAGGCTGCTGAGCCAGTGCAAAACAGGAAAATGCCAGAAAGGCGAGTAGGGTAATAATTCTCATCTAAGGTTGGATTGGTCTTGTATTGAGACATGAAGCTAGGGAATGATCCGGTCATGCAATGTCAGATTCTTGTCGTTTTTTGATCAGGATCATCAATTTGTCCCTCAGAAACTGGCTACCTTTAAGTCCACTTAATTGAATAACGAATGAATTTTCAGCACACAGTCCTCGACCGGTTTTTGCGTTATGTCAAGATCGATACCCAATCTGATCCTTTTTCAGACACCTGCCCCAGCACCGAAAAACAGAAAGACCTGGGGCGATTGCTGGTCGCGGAATTGCAGGAACTCGGACTGGCAGATGCCCATATGGATGAACATGGCTATGTCTATGCCACCCTCGAAAG
>JAUIEA010000166.1 GCA_030429045.1 Bacteroidia bacterium
TGGGACGAAGTACTACATGATCTACTTCTCTGAAGTAAACATT
This sequence comes from Bacteroidia bacterium, assembly GCA_030429045.1. Lineage (GTDB taxonomy): Bacteria > Bacteroidota > Bacteroidia > Chitinophagales > Saprospiraceae > JAGNXB01. Next base: position 44 of record JAUIEA010000166.1, read on the forward strand.
GTGACGACCGACAACTCGGACAACTACGTCATCGACATCAAGAAGTAATTCGATTCCCATCGAATGAATGAAGAAGGGTCATTCGCCAACCGGCGGGTGACCCTTTTCTTTATCCAGGAGTTGTTATCTTTTCACCTCAATGAACGGACATGAGGGAATTTGACTCTTTTGGAACGGAACACTGGATCTGGCTGGCTGCCGGTGTCCTGTCGTCCATCACCTGGGTCATCGCCGGTCGCAGAGCCGGCACCCTGCCCAACGGTCCGTACAAGCAACGTCTGATCGCCCTGATCATGAGTCTCATCCCGGCCGTCCTCTGGATCGGAGGCAGTATCTGGCTCATTCTGCATGAAGACCCTATCCCGAAGAATCTGGTCCTGCCCTTTCACGTGTGCTATTTCCTCAATCTGGTCATGCCCTTCATGCTCTGGCGCAAGTCCTATTTCATCTTTGAGATCACCTATTTTGTCACCATGGCCGGCACCTTGCAGGCCCTGCTGACGCCCGATCTCCACTATGGCTTTCCGGACCTGATCAATGTCCGGTATTTCGTCGTGCACATCGGCTTGATGATGAGCACCTTCTATGCCGTCTTCGTGTATGGCTTCCGCCCCACCTGGAAGAGCCTGTGGAAGGCCATCCTGTGGACCAACCTCTACATGGTCTTCGTCACCCCGATCAACCTGCTCTTCGATACCAATTTCATGTATGTCCGTGCCAAACCACCCGTCGCCTCCATGCTGGACTATCTGGGCGATTGGCCCTGGTATCTCCTCACCGGACAGATCATGCTGGTCGTCCTGTTTTCCATTGTGCTTTTGCCATTTCTCTTCGTCAAGTCTAAGGCTGTGATCAGTGATTAGGTGCACCAGGTTCATCTGATAAATTTCTGGTTCCTTCATCCCGCACAAGTGCGGGATTGTTCCAAGTTCCAGGTTGGTTATCAGGTCCGACAGTCGTTTTCAATCGCTTGGCCGTTCAAGGTTCAAAGGTTCCCGACAAGTCGGGACCTGGTTCAACGTTCAACGTGATGTACGTTAAACCTTGAACAGAGTCCCGTGCCAGCGGGACTCCTTAAACGTTGAACAGTCTATCGTTTGCATGCTTTAATACCTGAACCAACCTGGAACTCGATGAGATCCATGAATAATGAATTGCTGGTGCCGGTGTCTCACCGGCAGCCTTAGACGAATTGTCCTAATTCATTGTCAATAAATACTGATGTTTTGGCGGTGCCGTTCCAGGCTTGGTTCATCTTGATAACCTCACCCCAGCCCCTGACGTTCCTTCGTCAGTCTAGGCATGCCTCTCCTTTCCAAGGAGAGGGAGCTCCAAAGATCAGGATAGATTTACTCCATATCACGATGCCAGAATTTCGGTTCCCCCTCTCCCCAATCAGGGGAGAGGGGGCCAGGGGGTGAGGTTACAGCGACTGCCTGGACCTGAAACTATCCTGAATTTAGTCGTGTGTCCAGGTGTCTCACCGCATGGGGTCAGCGATTTTTCTAGGGAGAGGATATTCCTGCGTTCCTGAATTCCTGATTCCTGGATAGCCAGGAGTGTGAAGATGGTCATAAAGGTCTGGCCGTTCAAGGTTCAAAGGTTCCCGACAAGTCGGGACCTAGTTCAACGTTCAACGTGATGTACGTTAAACATTGAACAGAGTCCTGTGCCAACGGGACGCCTTAAACGTTGAACAGTCAATCGTTTTGCATGCTTTCATACCTGAAGCAACCAGGAACTCGATGAGATCCATGAAAAATGAATTGTTGGTGCTGGTGTCTCACCGGCAGCGCTAAGACGAATTGTCCTAATTCATTGTCAATAAATACTGATGTTTTGGCGGTACCGTTCCAGGCTTGGTTCATCTTGATAACCTCACCCCAGCCCCTGACGTTCCTTCGTCAGTCTGGGCATGCCTCTCCTTTCCAAGGAGAGGGAGCTCCAAAGATCAGGATAGATTTACTCCATATCACGATGCCAGAATTTCGGTTCCCCCTCTCCCCAATCAGGGGAGAGGGGGCCAGGGGGTGAGGTTACAGCGACTGCCTGGACCTGTAACCATCCTGGATCTGGTCGTTTGTACCGGTGTCTCACCGCATGGGGTCAGCGATTTTTCTAGGGAGAGGAAATTCCTGCGTTCCTGAATTCCTGATTCCTGGTTAGCCAGGTGTGTGAAGATGGTCTCAAAGGTCTGGCCGTTCAAGGTTCAAAGGTTCCCGACAAGTCGGGACCTAGTTCAACGTTCAACGTGATATACGCTAAACCTTGAACAGAGTCCTGTGCCAACGGGACGCCTTAAACGTTGAACAGTCAATCGTTTTGCATGCTTTCATACCTGAACCAACCTGGAACCCGAAACAGTATCTGCCCCTGGCGGACACGCAGGAACAAGGAACAATACTTTACCCACTTCGCCGGAAACCATGGAATATCCCATATTTATGATCTTGTTGCTCTAACATTCACCCCATCACAAAATCACCAAATAACACCCCCGGCATCGCCGACGCCGTCACCTGGTTCGAGGATCAGGGGTGGTTTCCATTTCCCTTCCAGTTCGAGGCTTGGGAAGCCTGGTTGAACGGGGAGAGCGGACTGGTCAATGCCCCTACTGGCAGCGGGAAGACCTATTCCCTGATCATACCGGCTATCCTGGAGTCAAGACATAAACCCGAACCGAAAAAACGATGGGGGCCCTACCTCCTGTGGATCACACCCTTACGGGCCCTCTCCCGGGAAATTCAGTATTCCACTCAACGGGCAGCATCCGGACTCGGCGTCGACTGGGATATCGCCATCCGCACCGGAGATACCCTCACCGCTGAACGGGACCGGCAACGCAAAGCCCCGCCCCATATCCTCATCACCACCCCGGAAAGCCTGCATATCCTCCTGGCCCAGAAACAGGCTGCCCGCTACTTCTCCAACCTGCAGGGCATCGTCGCCGACGAATGGCATGAACTGGTGGGCAGCAAACGAGGCGTGCAAGTCGAACTGGGATTCAGCCGGTTGCGCAGCCTTTGTCCCGGCTTGAAAACCTGGGGCATATCCGCCACCATCGGCAATCTCGAAGAAGCCATCGGCGTACTGATGGGCACCCCACCCGGAAAACCTCATGGGGCCCGTCTGGTCGTCGCCGATCAGGTGAAGGACATCGAACTCATCTCTGTCCTGCCCAATTCGATCGAAGAATTGCCCTGGGCGGGTCACCTGGGGATCCGCCTCATCGAAAAGGTCATTCCCCTCCTCGAGAACAGCCCCAGCACCCTCATCTTTACCAACACCCGCTCCCAGTGCGAGATCTGGTACCAACGCCTCCTGGATGTCGCTCCCGACCTGGCCGGACAGATGGCCATGCACCACGGGTCCATCAGCCGGGAATTGCGGGACTGGGTCGAGGAAGCCCTGCACGAAGGCAAACTGAAAGCCGTCGTCTGCACCTCCAGCCTGGATCTGGGGGTAGACTTTCGTCCGGTCGAGCAGATCATCCAGATCGGCAGTCCGAAGGGGGTGGCCCGCTTCATGCAGCGCGCCGGGCGCAGCGGGCACCAACCGGGAAAAACCAGTCGGATCTGGTTTGTGCCTACGCATGCCCTTGAATTGATCGAAGCGGCCGCCTTGCGAGGGGCCATACATACCGGCGAAGTGGAAAGTCGCTTCCCCTATGTCCGATCCTTTGACGTGCTGGTCCAGTACCTCATGACCCTGGCCGTCGGGGACGGCTTCTATCCGGCGGAGATTCTGGAGGAGGTCCGCCATACCTTCTCCTACGAAAGTGTCAGTGACGCTGAATGGGCCTGGTTGATCAACTTCCTCACGAAAGGAGGCAGCATGGAATCGTACGATGAATTTCACAAGATCACCGTCAAGCCTGACGGTCGCCATGTCGTGATCGATCGCCGCAATGCCCTCCGTCACCGCCTTTCCATCGGCACCATTGTCAGCGATACCGCTATGGTCATTAAGTATGTATCCGGCAAGCGACTGGGCACCATCGAGGAGGGCTTTATCTCCGCCCTCAAGCCCGGGGATATCTTCTGGTTTGCCGGCCAGTCACTCGAACTGGTCCGCATCCGCGACATGGAGGTCCAGGTGCGCAAGAGCACCCGGCGCACCGGCAAGATCCCTTCCTGGCAAGGCGGACGTATGCCCCTCACTTCCAACCTGACCAAACTCCTCCGGGACAAGCTCAACGAATATCGGGATGGCATCGGCCCGGATGCCGAGACCCAGGTCCTCCGCCCCCTTTTGGAACGGCAGATGGCCACCAGTATCATCCCCTCCCATGCCGATTTCCTGATCGAGTATTTCCACAGCGCAGAAGGTCATCACCTGGTGTTCTATCCCTTTGAAGGGCGGTTTGTGCACGAGGGCATGGCGGCCCTCATCGGGTGGCGACTGTCCCGGAAAAAGCCGATCAGCTTCAGCATGGCCATGAACGACTATGGATTCGAACTGCTCAGCGCCGATGAGATCCCCTTCGAGCAGTTGACCGATCCGGAACTATACTCCACCGAAAACCTGATGGAGGATATACGTAAGAGCATCAACGAAGCGGAAATGGGCCGGCGACGATTCAGGGACATTGCCAGCATCTCGGGCATGATCTTCAAGGGCTATCCCGGTCGGCAGAAAAAGGACCGTCACCTCCAGAGCTCATCATCCCTGTTGTTTGATGTCTTTGCCGATTATGATCCGGACAATCTCCTCTATCTGCAGGCCTTTGAAGAGGTCCATACTTTCCAGTTGGAAGAAAGCCGCCTGCGGGAGGCCCTGCATCGTATTCATGGCCAGACCATCCGGGTGATGACCCCGGGGCAGTTTACCCCCTTCGCCTTCCCCATCATCGTCGACTCCCTGTCCCGTGAACGCATGAGCTCAGAGAGCATGGAGGACCGGATCCGGAAAATGGCTACAGCCTCATGGGGCGACTAAATCGTCGCCAAACGAGGGCCTCAAAAGTGGAGGAGTTTGGAGGGGAGGCTTGGAGGAGAAAACAAATGACTGTCGCCAAACGAGGGCCCGGACGCCCCGGCTAAAACCAGCGTTTTATCCTGAATGGAACACAAGCTGAGCTTGTCTTATTCCGGAAAATGTTGAATATTGTTATCAAATGAACCCTTATGAATCCCTGGAGAGACCATATTGAGAGCAAACCGGATATTTTGTATGGAAAGCCGGTTTTCAAGAATACACCCATACCCGTGGATCTGATCCTGGAAAAGCTATCCCTGGGAGAAGACGTAGCTGACCTTCTTGACGCCTATCCAACATTGTCAAAGGCTGACATCTTAGCGGCAATAGAAACAGGTTCAGAATGAGGAAAAGTCGTAAACATTCCAAACCCATTTTATAAATGGAAAAAATCGAATTAATTAGAAATCATATCCATCGTCGCCGACCAGCTCGCCCCAGACACGGAGAGAACCGGTCCGAAGGAGCGCCTTTTTCTGTGGATAAGTAAGACTTTACTATTGAATGGACCAACTAAACTTCATTCTGAACAGGGGTATTTACTGCAACCACAGAAAACCAGCGCAGGTTCTTGAAGTACATATCTTCCATTCATTTAACGAGATTAGTGTACTTCTAAAAACATTGTCAGCGAGCATTTCGGCGACAAGCGCTTTTGCCTTCTTTTGGCGCGTCAAAAGAAGGAGCCCCGCCGGCTGGAGGCGGACCAAGCATGGAAATTAATTCTTTAGAATTCAGTCAGGAACCAAAGATTGAAATCCTGCACTTCTCATCTCATGAGGTTGAAGCCAAATAATTAGACTTGCCAGGAATGTTGTATTTTCGGATCAGGTCAACCTTCGAAATGATGCTCTATCGCCTCTTGCTCTTACTGTCCATCTTCTTGTATGGTCAATCACTTTCTGCTCAGGAAAAAGCAACAAGTGAAATTCAGTACGACTCCACATACGCTGCCAAACTCGGAGCCGACGACTACGGGATGAAGCCCTATGTCATGGCCTTCCTTAAAGCCGGCCCGGATCGCAGTCAGGATGCCGAGACCGCTACCGCTCTGCAGAAGGCCCATCTGCAGAACATCATGCGCATGGCTGAGGAAGGCACTCTTGTCCTGGCCGGTCCATTCCTGGATCGGGGCGAGGTGCGAGGCATCTATATCTTCAATGTGGCTACCGTGGAAGAGGCCGAAGCCCTGACGAATACCGACCCGGCCATCCAGGCCGGCCGGCTGGTCATGGAACTGCACCCCTGGTACGGAAGTGCGGCATTGATGGAGGTCAATCAGTTGCACAATAAAATTCAGAGAAAACCTATCAATTAGAATTAAACATATGGCTGAAATACTACAAATTCAATTGTAATATAAAAGTTCATATTACTTTGAACCAGTCTCTTCATTTAGGACATTGAGTTATTGAAATATTTGGCAGCATCTTTATTGAACCTTAAGAGCAATAAATGCTTCAGAATATGAATATTAAATGTTTGCTATTAGTTTAATATTTCATCGAAACAAACTTAATACCAGAGCTTTATGAGTTTAATAAAATCTGTTTACTCAATAGTCCTCTGCTTTACTATTTTACTTAGCAGTGAATTAAGGGGACAGTGGTTAAAAGGTTCTGAAAATATTCTGTATGACATCTCCCAATCGCCCTGTTATTTTATTGATTTCAATTCCAATGACACTCTTACTTTTGATGAAGTTTATAATAAAATTCATCAAAGAGAAATATTTTTTATAGATTGTTTTAACCAGGATGGGTGGAGCAACTTTGAATATTTCGAAGGTGGATACAAATCTGCCATTGGAACAACAATTGAATTATTTGTAATTGAAAATACTCTTTCCGAATCAGAGGATCTAATTATTGGAAAAATATTTAACGGAAATGGAGACTTTATAAAGTATGACACATTGTTCCGGATAAATAATTACTATTATGCCAACAATACTAATACTATGATCAATGATAATCAATTAAACTTTGGCAGATACAAACTAACTGGTCTTCAATTTAATGACAATGAAATAGAACTGGATTCATGTTTGAAGCAGAAAACGTTGCTGATTTTGCCTAATAATTATTTCGTACAATTCTTTGGAGGATATA
>JAUIEA010000014.1 GCA_030429045.1 Bacteroidia bacterium
GGAGGTCCAACGCCTCCTGGAGCTGGTCAGCCTTTCTGCGATCACCGGTCTGGACACCCTGGGCCCCGGTTTTCTGGCCAAACCCAAACCGGGTATCCAGCTGGATTATTCTGCCCTGGCCAAGGGATATGGCGTGGACCTGGTGGGTGCTTACCTGCGCCGTCTGGGCATCACCAACTTTCTCGTGGATATCGGCGGGGAGGCCCTGGCGTCCGGGTTGAGCCCCCGGGGGCGTGCCTGGCGGATCGGGATCAATGTCCCCGCCGAAGAAGCTTCCCTGAATGCCCTGTATACCAGCCTGGAAATCACCGATCACGCCCTGGCGACCTCCGGCAACTATCGCAACCTGTATGAGGTGGACGGAGTGAAATACAGCCACACCATCAATCCCAGGACCGGTTTTCCCGAACGCCGGCGATTGCTGAGTGCCTCCGTCATTGCATCGGATTGCATGACTGCAGATGCCCTGGCTACCACTTGCATGGTTTTAGGGACTGAAAGGGCAAAGGAACTGATCGGAAGTTTGTCCGGGGTGGAAGCCTATCTTATCTTTAGCGCGGAGGATGGCCAGATGAGCGATTGGGCCTCACCGGGCATGTCTTCCTATTTGCCCACTCGTTGACGAGTGGCCCACCTGCTTTAAAACCTGTCTGTATGCTCCCCATCCTCAAGAAGGACCTCGTATTCTTTGACCTGGAAGCCACTGGTCTTCATGTGATCCGTGACCGGATCGTTCAGATCGCCCTGATCAAATACTTTGCGGATGGCCGCCCCCCTGAAGAGCGGTGCATGCTGATCAACCCGGGTATTCCCATCTCCGAGGAAGCCATCCAGGTGCATGGTATCACCCCGGAGGATGTGCGCAACAAGCCGACCTTTGAGCAGGTTGCCAAAGACATTTTCGATTTCATTGGCGATGCAGATCTGGCCGGATACAATTCCAACCGCTTTGATATTCCCTTCCTGATGGAGGAATTCGATCGCGCTGGACTCGATTTCCGGATCGACCATCGCCGACTGATCGATGTCCAGCGGATCTTCTACAAGATGGAGCCACGGACCCTGAAGGCAGCCGTCAAGTTTTATTGCAACCGGGAGTTTGAAGATGCACATGATGCCCTCGAAGATGTCCGCGCTACCATTGACGTGCTCAGTGGGCAGATCGATATGTATAAAGGTGTAGATCTGACGGACGGGGATGGGAACATCATTCCAGAGCCCATACGTCCGGATGTCCAGCAGTTGCATGATTTCACCAATGATGCCCGGGTGCTGGACGCTACCCAGCGTCTGCGCTTTGACGAGAAGGGGCAGGTCGTGTTCAATTTCGGGAAATATACCGGTCAATCCGTCAAAGAGGTGATCACCCGGGATCCCAACTACTATCAATGGATGATGACCAAAGACTTTTCCGTTCAGGTCAAACGAATCCTTTACGATATTCATGAGGGAAATGAGCCAAGGCAATCTTCGTAGTCTCCTGTTCCTGGTACTCGGGATGGCTGTCCTGTCTTGCGGTAAACCGGTGGAAGGCTGCCTGGATATCCGCGCGACCAATTATAATGTCTCGGCAGATGATCCCTGCTGTTGTACCTATCCCGTGTTGAAACTCGTGCTCTCCCATGCAGCAGATTCCCTGTTTCAGTCACCGGATTCGATCTATACGAACCTGGCCGGGCAGCCCTATCGGCTGACAGGAGCGCGTTACTTTCTGTCGGATTTTGTTTTCTACGTGCGAGATGCCGATCCGGTTGAGGTGACGGACAGCCTGGTCTTGATCCTGGACGACGGTTCTTCCCTCCGCGTGAAAGATGACGTGGTCCAGGTCCAGCGCAGCTTGTCCACCTACACCGTGGGCACCGTGATCACCTCGGGATGGATCGATTCCATTTCCTTCCAGATCGGATTGCTCCCCGGGTTCGCCTCGGTCGTCCCGGCTGATGTCCCGGCCGACCATCCACTGCGTTCGCCACTTTCGGGGTTGTATTCGGAAGCCGATGGCTTTCAGAGCCTGACCACAGATCTGATCTCTCTGTCTACAGGGTCGGATACCTTGCAATGGACCACTGCAATGACCAGACGAATCACCCTGGAGACTTCCGTTCTGGCAGAGGTGGGGTATAACATAGAGGTGCCGGTCACCGTTGATTATCTGAAGTGGATCAGCGAGGAGGACCTTTCCATGCCTCAGGTGACCAATGTCACTGCATGGCTGGATCGGATCGCACTATCTTTCAGCTATGGAAACCTTTAGCACATTTCGGGCATTTCACCTATTGACCTCAAATACAACTGGCATGAAATCATATGGGATCCTTTTGGTCGTAGTGGCCGCCCTGTTCTTTGCAGGCTGTGAGAAGAAGGAGGATGGGCCACAGACAGGAAGTCTGGAGCTGACCTGCAGGGCGACCTTCGGGGCAGATGACCTGGTGATCGGACAGGCATACCCCTATCCGGTAAACAACAGCGCGTTGAAATTCGCTCTGGTGGATTACCTGATGTCCAATGTTCGACTGATCAACAGCGACGGAGAGGCCATTCTGCTCAATGAGGTTGACATCGTCGACTTCTCCCAGGTCAATACCGATCCCGTTCAGGCTGCTGCAGGGATCACCTTTCGCTTCGATGAGATTCCAAACGGGGAATACGGGACCCTGATCGTAGGGATCGGCGTAGATACACTGGTCAATAAAACCAAACCACAGGACTATCCCAGCGGCCACCCGCTGTCGATCAGTGCCAATCGCTATTGGGATGCCTGGAGCAGTTTCATTTTTACCAAAACCCAGGGTTTGGGTGATATGAACGGGAACGGGGTGTTTTCCATGCCCTTTTCCTACCACACCGGTGGCGATGGACTATACCGCGAAGTGATTTTCCAGAAGACCACACGTATCGAGGGTGGCAAGACGTCCGCCATGCGCATGGATCTGGACGTAAAGGCATTGCTGGAGCAGCAGGATGGCATGTTCTGGGATATCGAATCCGAGCCCAATGCCCATACCCCTGGTGCGCCGGCAATGTTATTGATCATGGATAATTATCAGCATGCCCTTCAACTTTACTAGGATCTGGGCTTTTGGCTGGGCAGCTGTACTTGCTGTATTACTCATTGGCAGCTGTTGCAAGGATGACCCGCAACCAGATTGTACCGATTGTGACCTGACCGGTATTCCCTACAGTCCGACACCTTATAGCGTCTCTGTGCCGACCGATTTTCCGCAGCTGGAGATCCCCGCCGACAACCAGATGACGGAAGAGGGGATCGCCCTGGGCCGTCGGTTGTTTTATGACAAACGACTGAGCGCTGACTCGACCATGTCCTGCGCCTCCTGTCATTTGCCCGAATTCGGATTTGCGGATGGGAAGGCCTTCAGTGAAGGTGTGGATGGCATGAATGGTACCCGAAGTTCGATGAGCCTGGCCAATATCGGGTTTGCCTACAATGGATTGTTCTGGGATGGCCGGGCGGCCACCCTGGAAGAGCAGGCCCTCTTGCCCGTAGAGGATCCGATCGAGCTTCATGAAGATTGGAATCGGGTCATCGACAAGCTGGTCCGGAGTGCGGAATATCCGGTCTGGTTTCGCGAGGCATTTGGCATCGCTGACAAGCGGGAGATCACGAGGGAATTGGCGGTGAAGGCCATCGCCCAATTCGAACGGACATTGATCAGTGCCGGCTCGCGGTATGATGAGGTGTTCATCCGGTTTGAGGATTTTCCCACAGAGGACGAACAGTTGGGCTATGACCTGTTCTTTGACTTTGAGCCCACTGTTCCGGATGCGGAGTGCGGTCATTGTCATGGCAGCGCCCTGCTGACCACTAACAACTATTTCAACAATGCCCTGGACAGCGTTGGGAGTCTTAACGACTTCGCTGATCTGGGTCGCGGAAAGGTCACAGGCAACTACCTGGATAATGGGCGATTTCGGGCACCTACCTTACGCAACATCGCGCTCACTGCGCCGTATATGCATGATGGTCGCTTCCAGACCCTGGAAGAAGTGATCGAACATTATGACTCTGGCGGTCATGTCACCGAGAACTACGATGCCAACATGCATCCCCTGGGGCTGACACCCAAGCAGAAACAGGCGCTGATTACCCTGCTGCACTCCATGACGGATACTTCTTTTGTCCAAAATCCGGCATTTCAAGACCCCTGGAAGTAGGAGAAAACGTCTTATTCCTTCACAATGCTACCTGTTGTTTTTATCAATTGATTCTTTAATCAACTGTTTGTCACTTCTTTATGAAAGTGATTTTCAGGTATGTGAATTGAATTAATCTTATTGTCCCCGTTTTTTGTATTTGTTGCAGGGATAGGGTTGCTGCATATTTGTAATGTCGAAAGAGACAAAGAAACAAGAAGAGATATCAAACTGCTGGCGATATCTCTTGGAGCAAGTCTCCACAAACGATTTTATGTTCATGGGATTATAATTTGGAGTCGGCCGTACCCATCATCCCGGGTACGGCTTTCTTTTTTCGACAAACTGCTTTATTGAGGACCAACAAAAAGGCCCGTCCAACTGGACGGGCCTTTTTTCATTTGGTCACTCTCCGGAGGAGAGTATCCGTTTGGATTACTGACCTTCCTCTGGCTGGACCAGTGATCCACCAGCCTCAGTTCCTTCAGCAGGAGCGGCTTCTTCCATAGGAGCAGCTTCCTCAGCAGGAGCAGCTTCTTCCATAGGAGCAGCTTCCTCTGCAGGAGCAGCAGCTTCTTCGGAGTTACCACAAGCGACCAGGAAAAGGCCGAAACCAAACAGAATTGCGAATTTCATCAGTTGCTTCTTCATTGTTCGTCGAATTAAACGGTAGATGTGAAATAGTTGTGCAAAATTAACAACGCAAACGAATCTTCCTTCTTATCCATACCCCAAGTTTCCAAATGATATGTTAATCACCCCGTTAATTCGAGGAAAACTCCTCTATTTGAAGGGTGTCTGGCAAATATGAACCGACCGGGCCCATACGGGGTTACATCCTTTTAACAGACTTATGGCACGTAGAAGACGCGGTTTTTCACAAGGTGAGGAGGAAGCGCCTCCCAAATTTTCAAGCTCCGCCGCCCGAAAGGCTCTTGAATTGTTCAGCTATATCAAGCCCTATAAATGGACATTCATCCTCAGTCTGATCCTGCTCGGGTTGTCCAGTACCGTATTCATGGTCTTTCCCATTGGCTCGGGAGAGATTATCAATGTCGTCACCGGCAAGGGCGAGTACGGATTCACCCTCGATCAGATCGGTATGGGGCTGCTGGTCATCCTCGTGGTGCAGAGTTTCATCTCTTTCACCCGTGTCATGTTGACCACCTATGTCAGTGAGCATGCCATGGCCGATATGCGCGGTGATCTCTTTCGCAAACTGATCACCCTGCCGATCACCTTTTTTGAAGAGAACAGGGTCGGAGAGCTCACCTCCCGGACGACAAACGATGTCCAGCAACTCCAGGACACCCTCAGCCTGACCTCCATTGAATTTCTCCGCCAGCTCATAGTCCTGGTCCTGGGGATCAGCTATCTCATATACAAGACCCCGGACCTGGCCCTCTTCATGTTTGCCACCTTCCCGGTCATTGTCATCCTGGCCCTGTTTATCGGAAAGTATATCCGCGGCCTGTCCAGGGAACGCCAGGAAGTGCTGGCCGAAACCAATGTCATCCTGGATGAGACCCTGCAGTCCATCCAGGTGGTGAAGACCTTTACCAACGAATGGTTTGAATTGAACCGCTATCGGACGAAAAACGGTCAGGTGGTCAAATTGGCCATGCGCCTGGGATTGATGCGATCCCTGTTCATCGCCTTTGTGATCGCCATTCTGTTCGGGGCCATCTTCTATGTCCTCTGGCGAGGAGCCATGATGGTGCAGGCGGGCGAGATGGCTCCCGGAGACCTGATCTCCTTCATCGTCATCACCGCGATCATCGGCGGGTCGATGGGCAGCCTGGGCGATCTGTACACCCAGATCCTCCGGGCCATCGGAGCCTCTGAACGCATCATGGAATTGCTCTCGACGGAAGGGGAGGTGGAGGCTGCTGTATCCAATCTGGACCGCCAGCCCATCGACGGCGAGATCACTCTTCAGAAGCTGTCCTTTGCCTATCCTTCCAGATCCGACCTGCCTGTCCTCGAGGATATCGACCTCGTCATCCGTAAAGGCCAGAAGATCGCCCTGGTGGGCGGGTCCGGTGCAGGTAAATCGACCATCGTGCAACTGATCCTCCGACTGTACACCCCGCAGACCGGAAAGATCCTTCTGGATGGTCAGGATGTACAGGAAATGGACCTGGCAGACTACCGCCAGCACTTTGCCATCGTGCCCCAGGAGGTCATGCTCTTCGGGGGCACCATCCGCGACAATATCCGGTATGGGAATATTCATGCCTCCGAGGAAGAGATCCGCAAGGCGGCAGAGCAGTCCAACTCCATGGAGTTTATTCAACAGTTTCCCGAAGGGCTGGACACCATCGTCGGAGACAGGGGCATCAAGCTGTCTGGCGGCCAGCGCCAACGCATTGCCATCGCTCGCGCCATTCTTCGTGATCCATCCATTCTGATCCTGGATGAAGCAACCTCCTCCCTGGATGCCGAATCTGAAATGATCGTGCAGGATGCCCTGAATCGTTTGCTGGAAGGGCGGACAGCGATTATCATTGCACATCGGTTGGCGACCATCCGCAATGTGGACCGGATCTATGTGCTCGAGCATGGCCGCATTGTGGAATCCGGGACCCACCAGGAGTTGACCCTGAAGCCGGAGGGGCGATATAACCAACTGGCCAGACTTCAATTTGATATGACAACGACCTCGTGAAGATCATCGGATACAGCATTCTTGCCCTGTTGATCCCCGTCAGCTTCGCTGCGTGGATGTTCTGGTGGCCGGACCTGACACAACCGGCCTGGATGTGCCTGGTCACCCTGGTCCTGACGGGCCTGTTGGTCTGGGCGGCCCATCAGAAGCTCAGGTCCATGGGTGCATTCGAAGATCATGCCTTGACTCTTTTTCTGGCTTTTGTCTACCTGGTCCTGCCGGTCGGGGCGCTGGTACTCCTGCTCAACCGCTCCATTGGCCATGACCCGGTCGTGACCCATCAGGTGGTGATGGATCGATTTCCCGATCAGCCGGATGGGACCCGGACGGCCTGGATCTTTTTGTGGACCGGAAAAGACGTGCAGAAAATCAAAGTCACTCCTTCCGATCCACTGTATCTTTGCTCCCCTCAGGATTCTGTGGCGCTGGTTCATGTGACCGGGGCACTTGGCTTTGAATATCTCGATCATGTCGATCGCTTACAATAGTTCTCTCCAGTCATATAACACGTTCGGGGTCACCTCCGTCTGTCGGGCTCTTGCCTCGTTTTCAGATGTTGACACCCTGCGTTCACTTCTGGATCAGGCGGATGCGCCGGTCTTTATCCTGGGAGGCGGCAGCAATGTGCTTTTCCCTGAACACTTCGATCACTGGGTCCTGCACAACCGGATAGACGGCATCTCCATGGTCAACACCAGCGGCAACCAGGTGATCATCCGGGCTGGAGGAGGGGTGATCTGGCATGACCTGGTGACCTGGACTGTCGATCGGGGTTGGGGAGGTCTCGAAAACCTGGCCCTGATCCCCGGCACCGTGGGCGCCTCACCCATCCAGAATATCGGGGCCTATGGGGTGGAGCTGGTCGATCGGTTTCGCCAGCTGACGGCGTTTCACCGGGAGAGTGGGGAGGTCAGGACCTTTGATGCTGAAGAATGTGGCTTCGGCTACCGGGACAGCGTGTTCAAACGAGGGGAAAAAGATCAATGGGTCATCCTCGATGTGGACATTGTCCTCAGCAGCCAGCCCGAATTGCGCCTGGATTATGGGGCCATCCGCGAGGTCATCGCCGAAGCAGGCGTGGATCAGCCCGGGATCCGGGATGTGTACAACGCGGTGGTGCAGATCCGGAGAAGTAAACTGCCGGATCCGGCTCAGATCGGAAATGCAGGCAGCTTCTTCAAGAACCCGGTCGTCCCTACCCGGGATTACCTCCGATTGCAGGAACGCTACCCTCACATACCCGGCTATCCCGTCGATGATGACCACTCCAAGATCCCGGCCGGTTGGTTGATCGATCAGGCGGGCTGGAAGGGCAAACGCCGTGGTGCCTGCGGGGTTCATGATCGTCAGGCCCTGGTGTTGGTCAATCATGGCGGGGCAACGGCCACTCAGATCCGCAGGCTGGCAGAGGAGATCATGCAGGATGTTTTCCGGCGATATGGTGTTCAACTGGAGCAGGAGGTCAATATCCTGGGTTGACCAGAAACAGACAGTCGGGGTGGTTTACCGGACATTCTGCCCGCTACACCCTACATTTATAGCTTCATTCTGATACAACAACCGTATGATCCAGAAGACAATTCTGTGGTGTTGCATTTCACTGTTCTTTCTGAGTCTCTCCATAACCGCAATGGGACAGGGGCGCTATGTCCCGCGACAGGCCCTGAATGAAGCTCCCATGCTCTTCCTGAATGCCAACTATTCCATCATGGTTCCCGTGGGTGTTCTGGGGGAACGATTTGGCACCGGGTTCTCGGCGGGAGGACAGGTCGAATGGATGACCTGGCCGGGCAACTGGATTCTCGGTATTGACGGGCAGTTCGGATTTGCGGGAAAGGTCAAGGAAAATGTGCTGGACTTCCTGCAGGATGAAGATGGAAATATCGTCAGTCGGGATCTGGCGATCTCCCAGGCTTTCCTCCAGCAACGACTCGTCTCGGGCAAGATCGTGATCGGGAAGTTGTTTCCCTTTTATGCCTCCAACAAGCGATCAGGCCTGCGGGTCACCCTGGGAGGAGGGTACCAGTATCACTGGATCAAGGTCAATGATGAACTGAACTCACTCGCCCAGATCGAAGGGGATTACGGAGCGGGTTACGACCGGCTGACCGGCGGCGTGTTGTTGTCCGAATTTGTAGGCTATCAGCATATCAGCCTGAACCGGCGTCTCAATTTCTATGCAGGCGTGGATGTGGGCCAGGCTTTTGGAAAAAGTCTGCGTTCCTACGACTATTCCACCATGCAACGTGACGACCGTTCACGGGTAGATGTGACCCTGACCTTCCGTGTGGGCTGGAGTATTCCGCTGTGGACTGGAACGGGTACGGAGGATATATACTATTGATCTTTTGATTCGCGCTCCCTTGCTCCTTCTCTATCGGATCCTGAGTCAGCTGGCTCAGCACCTGCTGCCTGTGGTCGGCCTCTTCAGCAAGAAGGTGCGATCCTGGAGGGATGCTCGTGCCCGACAGGAGCTGATGCCGCCGCCTACCGGAAAAAAGGTGATCTGGATGCATTGCTCTTCCCTGGGTGAATTCGAACAGGGGCGACCGGTATGGGAAGCCTTGCGGGTCCAGGTCCCGGAAGCCTATCTGTTGCTGAGCTTCTTCTCCTCCTCCGGGTACGACCGCCAGAAAGATAATCCGACCTCCGATCAGGTGGTCTACCTGCCATTGGATACACCCAAACATGCCCGGCAGTGGCTGGATCTGTTTGCACCGGATCTTATCCTGTGGGTGAAATATGATTTCTGGTTCCATTACTGGATGGAAGCCCATCGGCGCCAGATCCCCATTCTGCTTTTTGCCGCCAGGTTCCGGCAGGATCAGTTCCTGGCAAAGGCCTGGGGTGCGCCCTTTCGGGATATCATCGTTCGGGCACACACCATTTGTGTCCAGGATGAGGACAGTCTCCGGATGCTTGATAAGTGGCAGGTCTCCGGTGCTCTGGTGGCAGGAGATCCGCGCATCGACCGGGTCCTCAGGATCGCGGAAGGCCCGTTCGAAGATCCGTGGATCGAGTCCTTTATCGCCGGCCAGCCGGTCATGGTCTGTGGCAGCGTTTGGGAGGAGGACCTGGAGCTGCTCTTACCTGTGCTGAAGGATGGCCCCCTGACCGGATGGAAATGGATCCTGGCCCCCCATGACCTGGCCGAAGGACGGATCAATCACATTCTGGAGGCATGTGCTGGTGCCGTACGCTATACGCGGGATGGATCAAGTAACCCGGCAGATGCCCGGGTGTTGGTGCTGGATACCATCGGGATGTTGAATCAGGTGTATCGATGGGCTGCGATCACATACGTTGGTGGCGGATTCGGACGGTCGGTACACAACCTGCTGGAGCCGGCAGCCTATGGCCAGCCTGTGCTCTTTGGTCCGTATCACCACAAGTTTCCGGAAGCCCGGGGATTGATGCAGGCAGGAGGAGGCTTTGAGGTACAGGATAGCCCGAGTCTTCAGGCATGCCTGGAGCAATTGCGTGAGGCTGCCCTGCGTGACGAAGCTGGAAAGGCGGCCAGACAATGGTTGCTGGATCACCAGGGGGCGACGCGTTTGATCCTGGACCGATGTCAGCAGATCCTCCATGAATAATCCGTAATTTCGCCGCTGATGTCACAAGCCGATCCTTGGTTGCAATCCTTCACTGGAATGAGAGTCCTCATTCTGGGTGACGTCATGATCGACCGGTACGTGCAGGGAAAGGTGACCAGGGTCTCACCGGAGGCGCCGGTGCCAGTGGTGGAATACCGGTCGAGTTCCAACCGGTTGGGTGGCGCCGCCAATGTTGCGCTGAATGTGCGTGAAATGGGTGCCGAACCCGTCTTGGTCGCCGTGGTCGGTGACGATGCTGAAGCCGAAGAACTGGAAAAACTGGTGGAGGTGGCCGGACTGTCCTCTCATAGTTTTCTGGTCCGGGAGTCCGGGCGAAAAACCACCATCAAGACCAGGATCATCGCCGGGAATCAACACCTGCTCCGCGTGGACTCGGAGGACACTCATCCGGTCAGTGAACAGAGCGTCCGCCAGCTCATGGAACGCCTGGAAGCAGAGGTCAAACGAGAGCGGATCGACGTGATCGTCCTGCAGGATTATGACAAGGGCGTTTTATCACCGGAGATGATCCGTGAGGTCATCAGCCTGGCCAGGAAATATGAGATCCCCGTGACGGTGGATCCGAAGTTCCGGCATTTTATGATGTATGGCGGTTGTACCCTGTTCAAACCCAACTTGAAGGAACTTTCCGAGGGGTTGGCCAGGGAGGTTGCACCGACGAAGCCTCAACTGGAACAGGCCGTGCGAGAACTCGCAGGTATGATGCCACATCGGTATTCTCTGATTACCGTGTCGGATAAAGGGATCTACTGGTTTGATCACCAGTCGCAGCAAGGGGGTATTGTACCACCCGAAATGCGGGATATCGTGGATGTGTGCGGAGCGGGTGATACCGTCATTGCTGTCGCCTCACTCGTCCTGGCTATGGGGAAACCCCTTTCCCTAGTAGCGGCTGTTGCCAACCTGGCAGGCGGCCTGGTCTGTGAGCGGGTAGGGGTGGTGCCAGTAGATGCTAAAGCCCTGTTGGAAGAGGTAAATCGAACAGTTTTGTCAATTGATTGACAAATGTGATGTAACATTCCCGACAGATGGTGCTTTTGTCCCCTTCATTTGAAAGTTTCTCCTTATTTTTCGGCAATTCTCTTTACAACTAAAAAAAACTGTGCTCCTATGAGAATCAAACCTTTACAATTGATGAATGTCTTACTATCCGGACTGTTGGTGCTGGCCACCATCGCTGTGCAGGCCCAGCCTGCCAACGATGACTGTTCCGGTGCAATTGAATTGACCGTTGCGGATAGTGAAGCCAATGCCGTCCTGGTGGCCGGGGATACCCGCGAAACTGTGGATGAAGCGTCTGCAGGCATTCCCGTTTGCTCCGGCAACTTCTATCGCGATGCTGTCTGGTATAAGTTTACAGCTCCGGCTACACCTTATCCCAATGGTTTCTCGATCAAGATCTACTACGGCGATGAGCCCGATGATTTCGCCAGCCCTGGTGCCGCTTTGTATGCATCATGTGATGGCGATCCTGCCAACCAGCCATTGTTCTGTGCTAATGCCCCGGCCAATGACGTTATTCTCTTCGGAGAACTGTGTCCTGAACTGGTAGCAGGTGCAACGTATTATGTTCGTGTCTGGTCCAATGATGGCCCGGCTGCAGACTGGCAGGCAGGTGCAGGTACATTCCGTATCGCAGCCTTTGAAAACGATCCTCCCGCAGACGTGTATAACGTCCTTTGGGATGAAGGTGACTTCGATGGTGGCCTGAATGGCTGGACCACTGAAGGGATCATCTGCGCCAATGACGGCGAAGGAAATCCGGTAGATGCTTCCAATGCATTGTGGGCTTGGGCGATCGATGGTCTGACTCAGGGTAACCTGTGGGCGGGTCAGCGTATTGCTTCACGTACCGCCTGTAATGGTGCGATGGTGTTTGACTCTGACTACCTCGACAACGGTGGTGTGGCAAACAACTTCGGATTTGGTCCATGTCCTGCTGCGCAGGAAGGATCTCTGACCTCTCCTCCGATCGACCTGAGTGGTTTCAGCGTTTCCGGTGTATCTCTGCTGTTCCATCAGCGGACGACGCAGTTCCAGAGCACCTACTTTGTAGAGTACTCCCTGGATGGTGGCAACAGCTGGATCTCCATCGAGATCAACCAGGATGTGGAAGCCTTTACAACCGCAACCCCTCCGGGTGTGAACCCTACGTTTGACGGACAGACCCGTGTGCCACTACCCGGTGCTGCTGGTTCGACCAACCTGCAGGTACGCTTCCGCATTGAGGCCAACTACTACTACTGGATCATCGATGATGTCCAGATCGTAGAGACCGAGTGTAACAACATGCGTGCGAACGAATTCATGGCCATTGCGCCGAATGCCACCTGGCAGAAGGATCAGTTGCATGACTTCGGTGCGTTGATCGACATCGAGAATGTCGGTGCTTGCTCACAGACCGGTGTTGCCGTTGACTATGAGGTTAAGGATGAGGCTGGAAATGTAGTCGCTTCCGGTACGAAAGACTATGGTACCATCATGAATGACTCCATTGCTGAAAACGATCCATTCGCAGATTGCTTCACCCTGCCATCGGATGCTTCCGGCATGTACACAGGTACCTATACTGTTCGCTCTGACTCAATGGACTTTGATGAAACGAATAACTCGCAGTCATTCCGTTTCATGATCAGTGAAAACCAGATGGCCAAGGAAATCCCTGGTGGTCAGTACTCAGGACTTCGTCCTGTGGCCACGAGCGGAAGCCTGAACTATTCCATGGGTAACTACTATTACATCACAAACGGTGCAGATTGGAAAGCATGCGAGGTCGAAGTTGGAATTTCCAATGCGGACGACATGGGCCCAAGTGTGGTCGGTGCAGATGTCAGCATCTTTATCTACCTCTATGAGTGGGAAGATGATGGAGACGCAGAGTTCCAAACTGGGGACGAAGGTTTCCTCGTCGGTTTTGGTGAATATTTGTTCCAGGATGGTGATCCTGCAAATACCATCTTCACCATTCCATTGAATAATACGGACAATTTTGAACAATGTGTCAACTTGCAAGATGACACAAAGTACATCCTGGTCATGAGCTATGAAGAGCCTATTGGTATCACGCCTCAGACCCTTCCATTGTTCATGTTGATGAGCAGTGATTTCAACTATGCTGCGACTCGCTTGCTCACAGCTCCTGTTGATGCAGGTGGTCTGGGCATGTGCACAGAAGCATATGGTGAATTCCTGAATGCAGGTTTGGCCGATGACCTTATGGGTAATGGTGCCTTCGCCACAGGTGAAGTACCAGTTCTGCGTCTGAACATGGAGCCTGTAGTTTCCATCGAAGATGAGCCACTGGCCGAGAACAACAAGATCAGCATCCTGCCAAATCCGGTGAATGAGCTGTTGAGTGTGAACATGGACTTCGTGCAGAGCATGGACCAGGTGAACATCCGTATCAGCGATATCACTGGTAAGGCCATGATGAATCAGACCCTCTCTGGTGTACAGCAGACCACGTGGACACACAACGTCAGCAGTATGGCCAACGGTTCTTACATCCTGTATGTGACCACACCTCAGGGTGTACGCACCGAGAAGTTTGTCATCCAGCACTAAGCTGTGATGAACATCCATTCTTAGATCATAGAAAGCGCCATTCGCCTCACGGTGGATGGCGCTTTTTTCTTTTCATGGATCCCAGGTGCCGGGATCACAAATCTGTCGATGATGCGTTCTGCCATCTACCCGGCCCGTTTAAACCTTGCCCTCATTTTCCTGCTGGTTTTATCCAGCATGTTACGACCTGTCATTGCATTCAGTCAGTGTGAAGGTGTAAGGGCGACATCCAATTTTGCCATCCCGCCCTATGCCATGTGGCATTATTCCCAGCTCCGCGATTTTTCAGTGTATCAGGAGATTGAAGTGGATACATCCTGTGGCCCAGTTCAGTATAAGATTGCTTTCCACATCTGGCAGGAAGGGGGAGACACGCTTATTTCTATTCCAGATCTCGAATCTTTGGGGACACCCTATTGTTTGCCCTTCCCGAAAGATGCACCCTGGGGGAATTATACGGGACGGTATACCGTGACCTCAGACCTGCCCGGGGATGACCTGTCGGATAATGAGCAGTTTTTTCATTTTGTGATTGGCGGGCATCGGTATGCCAAGGAAATATTATTCCAGCCATACATCACATTGGAACTAACAGAAGATCGGCCACTATTTGGCTCTTATTTTTTTATTAACGAGGCATTTGATATCGATATTTCTCATTTCTTGGATTGTGTTGAAGTGGGTATGGCGAATCCGGAGGCATTCAAACCAAGTGTCCTGGGCGAGCAAGGGTACATACTTGCACTGATATATGAATGGAAGGATAAGAACCAGGACGGATTTTGGGATTGGGAAGGCGAAACCAATAATGTAGGATTTGGCGTACATGAATTTGAAGAGAATGAACAACCGAATTCTTTGATTCGTATGGAAATCCTTAAAACAATAGATTTTGAATTCGGGGTCGCATTAGACCACGATGCCGTGTACCTGGTGGCAGCAGTGATTGATCAGGGGCAGGATACAATACAGGTGCCTAAAATGTTGTATAGCGTAGAACATGATTATACTCTGAATAACGAATGGAATCAATTTCAACCCTATGGCACTATAGATCCAGATTGCTCTGAACGAATGGGCCAATTGATTTCTGAACCAGATATTCTGGGAATAAAACTAGGTGCCTTTCCCCTGGATACGGTTCCGTTGATTCGCGTTATGTTTACATGCCATACTCCAAGTCAAGTTGAGGAGGAGATAAAACCCCAAACCTCATTATTAGTGGCTAATCTGGTACATGATTATGTCACTGTCAGGATTGAGCCTGTGATGTCCAAGGACGCAACCTTGATGATCGTCCGACTGGATGGGGCGATTGTCTATCAACAAAAGATGGGCAGCTCAGATAATAGTCCTGGAGTTATATCAGTTGCCCATCTGCCGCCCGGGGCATATTTCGCCACGTTGCGCTATCGGGATGGGGTGCGCACCGAGAAATTCTTTATTCAACGATAACGTTGGAATCCCAAAGAGGGATATAATAATACCTGGATCATGACATCACTCACTACACGGTTATTTACATTGATTTTGGTAGCTACTAGTAGTTCCATTTTTGCACAGCCGCAGAATGACGACTGCGGTAACGCCATCCATTTGGACATTGCATCCTCAGAAGCAACGGCAATCAAACTAGCGGGAGATACCCGAAATACAGTGGATGAAAAGGGAGATAGCATCCCGGTTTGTTCGGCTAATTTTTATCGGGATGCGGTATGGTATAAATTTATTGCACCGGATACTGTTCCTTCACAGGGAATGTCGATTAAACTTTATTTCGGTGAATTAGTAGATGATATCGAGATTCCGGGTGTAGCTCTGTA
Source organism: Bacteroidia bacterium (assembly GCA_030429045.1). Classification (GTDB taxonomy): domain Bacteria; phylum Bacteroidota; class Bacteroidia; order Chitinophagales; family Saprospiraceae; genus JAGNXB01. The sequence goes on from JAUIEA010000014.1 coordinate 15,822, forward strand.
CTCTTCTTGTGAAGGCAGTGTCGACAATCAACCTCTGTTCTGTAAAAATAATCCGGATGGAGATCGTCTGTTCTTTGGTCGATATTGCCCGGATTTGAAACCTGGGGAGACCTATTATGTACGGGTATGGTCGGCATCAGGCACAGCTGCAGATTGGACGCTGGGGTGGGGTACATTCCGGATCGCCGCTTTTGTGAACGATCCTGTACCTGAAGCCCTGGATGTGATCTGGGACGGTGGTGGATTTAATGGCGGTCTGAATGGGTGGACGGTGGAGGGGATTCAATGTGGGAATGATGCCAACCAGAACCCTGTGGACTCCTCTTTTGCAAAGTGGACCTGGGCAATCGGTGGATTGACAAAGGGAAATTTGTGGGGTGGCCAACAAATCGCTTCAGAAACAGGGTGTCTTGGTGCCATGGTATTTGACTCGGATTACATGGACAATGGTGGATTGAAAGATAATTTTGGAAAGGGCCCCTGCCCAACTATTCAAGAAGCTACACTGACTTCGCCTTTGATCGATTTAAGTGTAGCGGGCATGAGTGAAGTTTCGTTGTTATTCTATCAGCAAATACAACATTTTGAATCGAAATATTTTGTTGAGTATACATTTGATGATTCAATCTGGACATCAATTGATTTGACAAATATATTGTTCCCATTTAATCCTGGATTTCCACCTGGGAATGCAAACATGTTTAAAGGTCCATTTGAGGTTAAATTGCCTGTTGTGGATGTGAAAGACCAGCTTCGGATCCGGTTTCGTTGTATTGGAGAATATTATTTCTGGATGATTGATGATGTTCAAATAATTAGCGGAGCATGTCAAAATTTGCAAGTAAAATCAACATGTGCGTTGCCGGCAAACCGATTATGGCATGTCGATCAATTACATGATTTTCCAGTGTGGATAAGTCTCCATAATCGTGGAGCTTGCGCGGTATTCGAAGTGACATGTAAGGTTGAATTGGTAACCGAAGCAGGCGATGTCCTGGCCGTTGATTCAATAGATATTGCCAAAATACAAGTTGATGAGGTTCGAGAATCCGGCTTTGCGGATGAGTGTTTATTCCATGAGAATTTGTCACCTGGAAATTATTTTCTTCGTTATTCGGCCCGAAGCAAAGATGAAGATTTAATTCCTGCCGATAACAGTCTCACATTTCCATTTTCGGTGACATCGGATTTGATGGCTAAGGAAAGTGAAGTTCAAAATGCTGTCTCTTACCATCCAGGGGAATCAGAAGATAGTTTGAATTGGGCTATCGGAAATGTCTTTTTTATTCCGAATGGAGATGGATTTAATGTTTGTGAGATCGATGTTGGAATTGGTAATGCCAATGCATTGGTTCCATCAGTCACCAATGTGCCGATTGAATTCGATATTTTGGTATACACATGGGCAGATGAGAATTATGATGGTGATATAGATTTGGAGGATGAGGCTCTATTGGTTGGAAAAGGTAAATATCAATTCAAAGAAGAAGATGCCATTAAGATGTTATTTGCAGTGCCAATAACTGATCTAAATACCAATGACTGTCTGATGTTGACAGATAGTACGGATTACTTGATCATCGTCCGTTATTTTACTCCCGATGATCCTTCAGTCCCTTTGGATGTCCTTTTCAATCCAGAGTACGATTATTCTGGAAATAGATCTGCTTCATTACCTTATCCCATAGGAAAATATTTGTGTCGGCCGACATATGCCGAGTTTATCAATGTTGGTCTAACGGACAATATAATGAGGAATGGGATATCTAATTTTTCTGCAGTACCTGTAATTCGAATGAATCTTGATAAGGTTGACCCTTTCAACGCACCTGTAAATTCTGAAGAATTATTAGTGATGATTCACCCAAACCCTGTTCAAGACATGTTAATTGTGGATATAGACTTTATTTATCCCTTAGACCCGGTTTACATCCGAATCAGCGATATCACCGGTAAGTCAGTAATGACACAGAACCTCTCGGGTATGCAGCAGAGCACCTGGACACACAACGTCAGCCACCTGGCAAATGGTTCATACTTCCTGTATGTAACCACGCCACAGGGTGTACGCACCGAGAAGTTTGTCATCCAGCACTAAGCTGTAATGAATATCCGTTCTTAGATCATAGAAGTCGCCATTCGCCTTACGGTGGATGGCGCTTTTTTCTTTTCATGGATCCCAGGTGCCGGGATCACAAATCTGTCGATGTCTTTGCCTGAAATTGGTTGCAAGCCCTTAAGGGGCGAAAGTGAGACTCTGAGACTGTGTGACGTTGAGACGATAAGACAAGGCGGAACCCGGACGATGGTGCTTTTGGCACCATGTCCAGATGCTACGATCTGGATCTGAAGTTCCGGATCCAGACCCCGAGTCCTCGGGGCTGAAGCGGGATCGTCTGGGAGCGGAAGTCGGAAGTCGGAAGAATCAGGAACTTGGAACGCAGGAACCAGGAACCCAGGAATTGCTTTCCCCAAGGTCAAAGATCAATGAGAAGTTTGGCCGTTCAACGTTCAATGGGGCTGCTGACGCAACCCCTGTTTCACGTTAAACTTTGAACAGGAGGCCCCCGGCCTCCCTTAAACCAGTGGGGCCTAAGGCCCGACCTTGAACAATCAGACAGTTGAAACCCTCTGCCCAACGCCTGAAATCAGGAATCAGGAACACAGGAATTCCAATATCCCGTATTCATTATTTTATTGACGTTGGTGCCGGTGTCTCACCGGCAGCTCAAGACGAAGGCTTCAATACGTACTTGATCAGGTGAGGAGTGCTTTCGGCGGTGTCTCACCGCCTGGTTGCTCTGTCTCCTTAGTGCACACATGTCGTTCGATTGCAGATGCCAAACCTGGAATCAGGAACCAGGAACCCAGGAATTGCTTTCCCCAAGGTCAAAGATCAATGAGAAGTTTGGCCGTTCAACGTTCAATGGGGCTGCTGACGCAACCCCTGTTCAACGTTCAACGTAAGTCACGTTAAACTTTGAACAGGAGGCCCCGGCCTCCCTTAAACCAGTTGGGCCGTAAGGCACAACGTTGAATTCAGACGATTCACCAGAATGAATAGGGGTGTATGTCTGGATCCGGACTTTCGCCGCGCGAAACGTCCGGGCAGCCAGACGTTTAAAACCAAGTGCCCAACTTTAAGCACCTGGAACGATGAATACATTCTGATTCTGGCAGGAACATGGATGCAGGGCGAATGATTTGACACAAGGCGGTTAAGAAAAAGTCTGCATTTAGTATAGAAAGGAGTTTGGCCCCTGGCAATTTGGATTACTGAAGCTTGTACTTTATGGGTAGTTTGAATCGACAACTAACAGGTTTCCCATCGATTTCACCCGGCACCCAATTGGGCATGGACAAAATGACGCGCAATGCCTCTTCATCACAGTCATCAGATAAGGAGTAAACCACTTCAGGTTCGCTAATTTGGCCAGACTTGTTTACAATGAAGCTGACCACTACGGTTCCCTCTATCCCATTTTCTCGGGCGTCACCCGGGTACTTGATATGTGTATAGATATAGGTCAACATATCCATTGTTGCTTTATGCTCCGCTTTCTCCCGTGAACATGAAGGGCATGAGCTGAACATTGGCATTCTGGCATATTGTTCAAAGATGGGCTCGTCAACTAACCGTTGATTATCCAGGAAATAAGACCATTGCCCTTCCTGCTTTGCCAGAATGGCGCCATCACTCCGAATGTGATCTATAGCCTCTGATTCAGTTTCCATGACAACCTGGCCATGCTGATCCAGTACACCATAGGTGAGTAGGTACTTCACGATGAACATATCGGGTCCACTGACCCGAATCTCACTGTATTTTGGTTTGACAATCTCCTGGCCCTCTTGATCTAATACCCCCCAGGAAAACCAACTTTCGACTAGAAAGTAGGGGCCAGCCACCTGCATCTTATCATATATATGTTCAGTTAGTGATATGCCATCTTCGGAAACAAGACCCCACTTGCCATATTCGTCTTGCTTCGGATGAGGCCCTTGGCCATATTGTGGAATAGAAAAAAGTATCCCCAAAAAAGCAAATAATATGATTCTCATGGCACAGTGGAGTGAATGTGTGTTGTACACCTAAGGTAAATCTTTGAGAGATATTTCTCAAGTCAGGAACCAGGAATTAGAAAGGCGGAAAGCGGAAGTCGGAAATCGGAAGGCGGAAGGCGGAAGAATGAGGAATCTGGAACACAGGAATGAAAAAGGTATTGGGCGTTGGGTTTTGACTTTCCTCCGCGTTCAAATGAAGTGTTATTTCGTTAAGGCGTTATTTCGTTATTTCGAAGGATGAGGAATCAGGAAAGAGGAATCAGGAAAGAGGAATGAGAAAGGCGGAAAGCGGAAATCGGAAGAATCAGGAACTTGGAACGCAGGAACGCAGGAACGCAAGAATCAGGAATGAGAAAAGCGGAAAGCGGAAAGCGGAAGAATCAGGAACTTGGAACACAGGAACCAGGAACGCAGGAACGCAGGAACCAGAAATCAGGACCGAGGACCGTTGACCGTTGACCGATGTGCCGGAGACAAGCATTACGTTGAACATTGAACAAGCTGGCCGTCAGGCCATGCTTTGAACGTTGAACTGCCAGGCACTCCATCAAGGTGTTCATCAGTAGGCAACCTGAAATCCGCCAGCTGGCGGAAACAAAGGAATCAGGAATTAGAAAGGCGGAAAGCGGAAGTCGGAAGTCGGAAGAATCAGGAACTTGGAACACAGGAACCAGGAACACAGGAACACAGGAACACAGGAATCAGGAATCAGAAAACCGGATATACAGGGTCAACCCAATACCCATTACCCAATACCCATTTCCCATCACCCCAGCGCCGCCAGGCTCTCTTCCAGACTCTTCAGCTTGCTCTCCCCATCTGCCATCTTCTGCCGCTCACGGTCGACCACCTCGGCCGGTGCTCCCGCTACAAACCGTTCGTTGGAGAGCTTCTTCGCCACCGACTGGATGAATCCTCTGGTGTACTGGATCTCCTCCTGAAGCTTTTGCCTTTCCTCTTCGACATTCACCGCTGCCGTGTAGGCCATATAGAGCTTTTCCGTACCGGCCATGACCGGCAGGCTTTGATCCGGCTCTTCCGTGACCGGGGTCAAGGTTTCCAGGTTGGCCATTTTGCATACCAGTGCAACGGTGCCCGGCAGGGCAAACAAAGTGTCCGCTTTATCGGAACGGACATACCACGCTGCCGGTGCTTCTCGCATCGGCATCTGTTTTTCTGCACGCAGCTCCCGGATACGCGAGACCATTTCATTCATCAGGGCCATGTCATCCACCAGTCGGGGATCGACCGAGGAAGAACAGGGGACCGCGGTAATGATACAATCCTCACCCTCGGCCCGATCGCGCAACAGATGCCAGATCTCTTCGCTGACAAAAGGCATGAACGGATGCAGCAGATTCATCAATTCTTCATAAAAGTCGACCGTCCGTTCGTACGTGGCCCGATCCAGGGGTGAGCCGTAGACAGGCTTCACCAGTTCCAGATACCAGCTGCAGAAATCGTCCCAGATAAACCGGTAGAGCCGCTTGATCCCGTCAGACAGGCGGAATTGGGCATAGTCTTCGGTCAGCTCCTGCTGAAGGATGGACAACTTCTCCTGCATCCAACTCGTCGCCAGCGCATTGATCTGTGCTGCTTCAGGTGTAGGGGCCTCATCGACCAGCTCCCATTGCTTGACCAGCCGCAGCGCATTCCACATCTTGTTGCAGAAGCGCAGTCCCTGGTCGCAGAGCTGACTTTCGTTGACAATGGATTGGGTCTTCTGGTCGAAAGGGGCATCAAAAATGATGTCTCCACCGGCTGATGCGGCGGAGAGTAATCCGAAGCGGACCCCGTCCGCGCCATACTTTTCCAGGAGGGCCAGCGCATCCGGACTGTTGCCCAGGGACTTGCTCATCTTCCGACGCTTGTTATCGCGGACCATACCCGTGTAATACACGTGCTCGAAGGGCATGACCTTCTCCTTGCCCAGCAGGGCAGGGGCCCACTCGTATCCGGCCATGATCATCCGGGCCACCCAGAAGAAAATGATATCCCATCCGGTCACCAGCGTCTGGGTCGGGTAGTAATAGTCCAGCTCCCGGGTGTCCTGGAATCCATCAAATACACTGATCGGCCAGAGCCAGGAGGAAAACCAGGTGTCCACTACATCCTCATCCTGATACAGATCCGCAGCAGTCAGGCCGGCATTGCCGGTCTTCTGGCGCGCCTGTTCGAGGGCTTCCTCGGCAGTGAGCGCCACAAAGGATTGCGGGTTTTCAGCCTCTCGTTCCGACTGGAGATACCAGGCAGGGATCCGTTGTCCCCACCAGAGTTGGCGACTGATACACCAGTCCCGGATATTGTCGGGGTTCAGCCAGTTCTGGTACATATTGATAAAGTGGGGCGGGTGGAATTCCACATCCCCATCCTGGACAGCCGAGAGGGCGTCCCGCGCAAAATCTTTCATGTCCAGGAACCACTGCAGGGTCAGCCGAGGCTCGACGATGCTTTGTGTGCGTTCTGAACGCCCCACCTTGTGGACATAGTCCTCCGTTTTGGTCAGAAAGCCTCCCTCTTCAAGCAGGGGCAGGATCTGCTTCCGCGCGGCAAAGCGGTCTTCTCCTACCAGCATGCCAGCGGCCTCGTTCAGGCGGCCGTCTTCAGTGAGGATGTTGATCGTCTCGAGGTTATGCCGCTGACCGATCTCATAGTCATTCGGGTCGTGTGCCGGGGTGATCTTCAGCGCCCCCGTTCCAAATTCCTGGTCGACATAGGTGTCGCCGATCACCGGGATGTCCCGGTTGATCAGGGGCACCCGGACGGTCTTCCCGATCAGGTCCTGATAGCGGGGATCATCAGGATGCACGGCCACAGCAGTATCTCCCAGGATGGTTTCCGGTCGGACCGTAGCGATGGTGATCCCCTTTTTCGGATCATCGGTCAGGGGATAGGTCAGGTAATACAGGGTGTCCTTCTCTTCGCAGTAGATGACCTCTTCATTGGAGAGCACCGTCCTGGCTTCCGGGTCCCAGTTGGTCATGCGCAGGGCGCGATACAACTTGCCTTTTCCGTGCAGATCCACAAAGACCTTGAGGACAGCGTCAGAAAGGGAATCTTCCATGGTGAACCGGGTGCGATCCCAGTCGCAGGAGGCCCCCAGTCGCTTCAGCTGGTCCAGGATGATCCCGCCATACTTGTCCTTCCACTCGAAGGCATATCCGAGAAATTCCTCGCGGCTGATATCACTCTTTTTAATGCCCCGATCCCGGAGCATGTGGACCACCTTGGCCTCAGTGGCAATGGAAGCATGGTCGGTACCCGGCACCCAGCAGGCATTTTTACCCTCCAGTCGGGCACGGCGGATCAGGATGTCCTGGACCGTGTTGTTCAACATATGGCCCATGTGCAGAATACCCGTCACATTCGGAGGGGGCATCACGATCGTATAGGGCTCCCGTTCATCGGGAACTGAAGTGAAATACCCTTTATCCATCCAGTGAGGATACCATTTCTGTTCGATGGCGGAGGGTTGATAATGGGATTCCATAGTTGTCTTTCTTTGTTGCATTCAGCTATTGTGCCAAATATTTAATTTTTTCCGCATATCTGGTGGTCAATATGGGAATTTCATCAGTTGGATGCCGGCATTCGGATGATGGATGATCACCACCAATCGCGGATTCTGGTCATCTTCTGCCTCCAGCCATTCCGGTTCTATCCGTTCAGAGATCATCGCCAGCCGTGCAGAGACACTGGTGATGACCAGTTGAGGTCGGCCCTTTTCTTCAAGCAATAAACGGTCCAGAACATCGGGTCCGTCCTGCAAGGCAAAGACCCGGGGTTCCAGCTGATGGGCATCCGACAAGGGGGCCACCAGCTCAAAAACCGTGGGCCGGTTCAGGAGGTGAATGCCGGATAACGGGGTCTCGCGAAACAGGCTGTTCAACGACTCCGCCTGCAGTTGCAACGCATCGGGGTCAAGGGTCGGCTGGTAGGTCGCCAGGAAGATCGTGGTGGTGTTTGTATCCGTCAGGGATAGGGGATAGACCCGACCCTGGTCAAAGACAAGGCCATCCTGCCCGACTGCGATCAGCAGATCCCCATCCGGGGATTGGCAGGCCATCACCAGGCAGACGGTGCAGATCAGGCAGATCTTCAGGAGACCCCTCATTTTGAATCAGGGGCTGCCGTCGCTGGCTCCAGGGGCAGGGGGTCTCCCTGCTGGAGGGCCAGTAAATCATCCAGTGTTTCTCCCCTGCGGATGAGATAATCCTTGCCTTTCCAGATCAATACTTCCGGTGGGCGAAACCGGGAGTTGTAGTTGGAGGCCATACTGTAGCAATACGCTCCGGCATTATGAAAGGCCAGAATGTCGCCCTCATGGACTTCGGTCAGTTTCCGGTCCACTGCAAACGTATCGGTCTCGCAGATATAACCGACTATGGTATAGATCCGGGTTCGCCCATCCGGATTGGAGACGTTCTCAATGGAATGCCAGGCATTGTAAAACATGGGCCGGATCATGTGATTGAGCCCGGAATCCACGCCGGCAAAGACGGTCGAAACGGTCGTCTTGATCACATTGGTCCGCACCAGGAAGGTTCCGGATTCGCTGACCAGGAACTTGCCGGGTTCGAACATCAGGGTGAGCTCCCGCCCATAGGAGCGGCAGAAATGTTCAAACCGCTTGCTGATCTCCTGGCCGAACTCTTCGACATCTGTCGAGACATCGTCCTCCTTGTACGGCACCTTGAAACCACTACCGAAATCGATGTATTCCAGGTCGGGGAAACTGGCCGCCACCCCGAAAAGGATGTCGCACGCATTGAGGAAGACCTCGACATCCAGGATGTCTGAACCGGTATGCATGTGCAGCCCGGCGATATGGATGCCGGTCGATTCCACCACCCGAAGAACGTGGGGAAGCTGGTGGATGGAGATCCCGAACTTGGAATCAATATGACCTGTGGATATCTTGGAGTTGCCACCCGCCATGATGTGCGGGTTGATCCGGATACACACTTTGGCACCCGGGTGAGACTGGCCGAATTGCTCGAGGATGGAGATATTGTCAATGTTGATCAGCGTCCCGATCCGGTAGGCCTGTTCGTATTCCTCCAAAGAGACACAGTTGGGGGTGAACAGGATATTCTCCGGTGTGAATCCGGCTCGGATGCCCAGATGAACCTCCTGGATGGACACGCAGTCCAGTCCGGCTCCCCAGCTGTTGAACAGCCGGAGGATCTGCAAATTGGTATTGGCCTTACAGGCGTAGTAGATCCTGGCGTTGGGGATGGAAAACGCATCGCAGAGCCGGCGATATTGCCGGTACATCAGATCGGCTTCATAGATATAGAGTGGCGTACCGTATTTGGCGGCGATATCCGTTACAGAGAGCCCGCCGGAAAATTGATACTGTCCGTCCTGAAGGTGCATGTGTCTGGTTTAAGTCGCAAAAATAGGTCATTTTGTTCCGGAGGAGGCAATTTGGTCGAATCCAACCACCAAATCAGCATTTCCGCGCATCTTGAAAGCAGCTATGGATTTACCCGTTCTGATCGATCAATGCCGCCAGGGAAATCGCCAGGCGCAGGCCCGATTCTACCAGGAATTCGCACCGATCGTGCTGGGCGCTTGCCGGCGTTACCTGCCCAATGATGCAGAATCGGAAGATGCCATGATCCAATCCATGTACAAAAGCCTGACCAGCCTGGATACCCTGCGTGACCCGCGGACCATCCATGGCTGGATACGCCGCATCGCAGTCAATGAATGTCTGATGATCCTGAGAAAGAAGAAGTTGGAGTGGTCTGACGACCTACCTGAACGGATGCCAGCACCTGATCCGGATCCCCAGGAACGATTGCAGGCCAGGGAAGTACTGAGCCTGCTGGACAAGTTACCCCTGGGCTACCGCACCATTTTCAATCTCTATGTCCTGGAAGGCTACACCCATCGGGAGATCGGCGAGCTCCTGAATATCAGCCTGAATACCTCCAAATCCCAATTGATCCAGGCCAGAAAACGACTGGCATCCTGGATCAGGCCAAACGAAAATAAACCGCATCATGAAATCTCCTGATTCATCTTCATTCGAAGAACAAAACCCCTCCTGGGAACGATCCATGCGCACTGCCAGTGACGACATGCGGGTTCAGCCAGCGACATCCAGCTGGAGGACATTGACTGCAAAGCTGGACCAGCATCAGCAGCAGAAAAGATCGGTCTATCGGATCGGTATCATCCTGGCCCGAATTGCAGCCATCCTGCTGATCGCCGCCGGATTCTGGTGGGTGCTGGATGGTCAGCAGAAATCCCCACCGTTAACGAGTGAACTGGTCAATGACAACCCGGCATACTTTGCCTCCTATCTCGATGTTGCACAGAGTCTACAGGATCAGATGAGCCGGGTAGAGGGGCCTGGAAATGCCGGGTTCAAAGAGAGTTTTTCCAATATGCCCACGACCGGGGATTCGTCCGGAAGCCTGTGATCAGGCTGGATCGACCTGCTTGAACGGATGACGGGGCGACCAGTCATCGATCGGATTCAGATAGTCCAGTAAAGGCCGGATAAAACGATTGGTAAACGAGCTCCGATGCCGGATATAACAAGTGAGGTCGATAGCCTCAGCACCGACAGAGCTCTTGATTTCTTCTGCCGTTCGGGCGAAGACGATATGCTTTGCGCCATGCGAAATGCCCAATTCGATCAGGTCGTAGAGCATGTTGAGATATAACTTGTAGACCGGGTTCCAGCGATTTTCATACCCGAGAAAATGGGCCTCGAATTCGCCATCGTGGTTGATCACACCACTCAGGAATCCGATCAGTTGATCGTCCCTGTAGTACCCCTGGACGATAAAGTCGTCTCCCAGGGCGGCTTTCATGCCTTCAAAGTAGGTTTTTTCCAGAGTGATCACATTGAATCCGGAATCATCGGCAATCTCCTGGTACAAGGCATGGATCTGGGATTGTTGCGCCTGGATATCTGCCAGACTCAACGTCTTCCTGATCACATCTTTCGCCAGGATCTTTCTGGCCTTTTTTGCCCGTACCCGGTATTTGCTGCTGAGTGCAGCGAGATAGTCGTTATAGTGCTTCCATTCCGGTCGCAGGGTCATGACCATGCTGGGCAGGATGTGGAAGGAATGATACTGGTGTTGTCGAAACCCGTCCACGATTTCCAGTTGCTCCGGATAGAAATCCTTGAGCAGGAGGATGGAGACAGGACATCCTTCCGCTTCCAGCTCCTTTCGCATCAATCGCATCGCCTGATCGACCAGGTCTGTGATATCCGGAGTCTCCTCATGGAAGGAATAGCCGTGGTCACCGGAAAGCATCAGGTTGCCACAAACCAGGGAATAGAACCCGACTTGTCGGGCCACAAGACCTCGTAAAAACTGTCCGAACGTACTGAAAAAACAGGCTGTCGGCCCGGAAGCCTGCTGATAGCGAATACTTTCAGCCCCGTTGAAGTACAATACCTGACCATAAACCACTCCGATCGGTCGGCCTCCCTTGCGTATGATAGCATATCGGAATTGAAGGCCTTTGGGTGGGTGTTGTTCCAGGACGGAGAGATAGGGTCGCTGGAGAAACAGATTGTCATGCGAAACAGCCTGGTCCCACCCGATTGGATCCTCATTGACGGACCTCAGAATGGATATCGTGACGTCCTGGGCAGTGGTGATCACAGAAGGGACTTGTGCTTGCATGGTAGTCAAACGTTCAGAACCGGGGTGTTTGTTCAACGGGCCATCGAATTATCGACAAATTACGGGCATCTCTATTATCCATGTATTTTTATGCCAAAGTTCTCATCCCATGTCTATCCAATCTACCATTTCCTTTTTTCTCCTGGTTGCGGTCCTCTCCTCCTGTGTGACCCAACGCAAGTATGATACACTGGCCCAGTCCAAAGACCTGCTCGATCGCGAATACAGGGCCCTGCTGGAAGTGCGTGACCAGAAAAACGAATGTGAGGCAGCACGACGGAATCTTCAGCAGGATCTGGTGGTCTGCAAGGAAGAGATGAAACATCAACAAGGCATTCTTCAGGGCCTGGAAGCCGCAAGAGATGATCTCAGCCGGCGGCTAGAAGATATGATTGCCCAGAACCAGGCCCTGCTCAATGCCTCCTCCGATGAAAAACAGGCGCTGGTGAATGAGATCCTGGCCAAGGAGTCGGAGATCGATCGGCGGGCGATGGTCCAGGACAGCCTGGCCAGGGCCATGGATAAACGCCAGAAGCAGGCCGACCAACTGGCGGCCGATCTGGCCGAAAAGGAAAAACGGATCGCCGAGCTGAATGGATTGCTGGACGACCGGGAAAAAGCCTTGTCCAGTCTCCGGACAGGCTTGCTGGAAGCCCTGAGAGGGTATTCTTCTGCCGATCTGACCGTCCGGGAAGAAAACGGCCGGGTGTATGTGTCCATGAGCCAGAACCTGCTATTTCCCTCCGGTAGCGACGTGGTGGACCCCAAGGGGGTCAAGGCCCTTCGTCAGCTGGCCGGTGTGCTCAAGGTGCAGGAAGATATCGAGATCCTGGTAGAAGGACATACGGATACGGATGGCAGTGCCGACCTCAACTGGGATCTCAGTGTGAGCCGGGCGTCCTCGGTTGTGAAGATCCTCACCCGGGAAGGCGTGCCTGCAGAAAAGATCACCGCTGCCGGCCGGGCCTTCTACCTGCCTCTCACCAGTAACGACACAGCCGAAGGAAAGGCTAGAAATCGCCGGGTAGAGATCATCCTGGCGCCCAAACTGGAGAAGATCCTCCAGATGATCGGCGCCGGGAAATAATCACTGTCCCGGGATCTTCAGCACGGATGACTGGACTGGAACAACAAAACGATCAGGGATTGACGTTTTCTGAACAGCGAATCCGGGTGATGGACGATATGATGAATACAAGGCCCGATCCGGATCAAATGAACTGAAACACTATGAGACCCTTTCACCTGATTTTCATTCTACCCGTCCTGTGGTGTGCCTGCTGCGCGCCCAAGACCACCGTTTCAGAGAACAAGCCCGATCAGCCGGATAACCCGGACGAGGCTGCGGTGATCCGCCTGTACAAAGGGTCATGTTACGGCCAATGCCCTGCCTATACACTTGAACTGTATCGGGATGGTCGGGTGGTGATGACACCACGCAGGTTTGTCCCCGTCGATTCTGCCGTCAGCGCAGTCTGGCCGGTCGGGGAGATCATCCGGCAATTTGATGCAGCCGGACTGGAGCTGTTGAATGATGAGTACATGAGGCCGGTGGCCGACATCCCGTCCTTCCGGCTGAAATACCTGGACAAGGAGATCCGCTGGAACAGCCAGCAGCCGGCGATCTTGCACAACCTGGTCGCGCTCCTCGATGAGTATACCGTGAATGAAGGCTGGCTGGAACCTGAAAACGCATTCAGGATCAAGGCCGACTACCTGATCGAAAAGGAATTGATCATCCAGCTCAAACCGGGAACAGACATGGCCATCTGGCTGGAAACCTATATGGATGTCGGGCTGCATGTCATCCGGGAGATCGTCAAGGGCGGGGAGTATATCCTGGTGGGCTATGACCAGTCTGTAGTGGATCCGGACGAGCTCCTCCAGCGAGTCAGGGAAGATGGACAGGTCGTCCTGGCCAGCTTCAATAAAAAACTGGATCAGCGGGATTAATAGCCGAAGCCCACAAAATTGCCAACGCCATTCCGGCGGTAGGGGATCTTGATGAAATCCAGCGTCGATGGCTTGACCTTCACCATGAAGGTATAGGCCCCGATCTCCGGATACCAGCCCAGGTTCATCTCCCAGCAATGCAAGTCGCGAATAAAGGTAAATGAAGGGTAGGTGATCCGTTCTGAGCGGAAGTCGTATCCGATATTCCCCACATTGATCATCCACTTGTCCGTGATCCGGATATTTCCGGAGGTATTCAGGGTGTGTGTGGTGATCAGGAAGGTGTCCTTGCCATTGACCGGCATGAGGGACGTGTTGATATTGTGCTGTATACCAAACCCCTCGAACAACCCGAGGACATCATCCTTGGGTTCACGGCTGGGTTCACCGCCAAGGAGCTCCCGGATCTTTCCGATGGTCAGATTCGTGGTGATCCGGAAATTGGCACTGACAAATCGGAGGGGCTTACGATTGGTATCCCAATAAAACGTGTTGATGGTCTTGCCGTCCTCATCCTGGGCATAGGGGTCAAACATCAGGTTGACATCCAGCCTGGAGATCCGCTTGAACAGGTTGGTGCCTCCACCAATGCGGACACCACTCCATTTCAAACTGTCGGCCATGAAGTTGTAGGACCCCGAGACGACGATGTTGTCAAAGAGGTTGACCTTTTTGGCCAGGCTGTCTTTGGTGCTGTAGTACTTGGCTTCGAAGATATTGTTCAGTGAATAGTTGAGCGACATGGCCCCGGTGGTGTAGGACGGCGCACCGAATGGTCCACCTTCGAAAATGGAATATCGCTGCAGGTCGGAATAGTCAGCCGTGGTGCCGCGGGAGTATTCCTCAAACCAGGAGGTATGGTCATTGCCGGGGGTGTAGTTGAAACTGATATTGGGCTTGATCGTATGCCGTAAACCTCGCAGCCAACCTTTCTGGAAGCGCATGGTGCCGAAGATGGCCGTGTTCAGGTTGACCCCCATATTGACATTGCGGTAGGTCTGGAAATCCTGGACATACCGGGTCTGCTGGGTCCCATAGGATGTCGTATCACTGGTGACGGCAAAGATGCTGCCATCCGTGTTGTACGTGGTATCCTTGACGATCACGGGTTGCATGTCGTTTTCCCGGCGGAATGTATTGTAGTTCCAGACCTCTGTATAGGTGACACTGGGGACGACATTCAGATATCGCAGAACGTTGAAGTTCGAGTTGATAGATGCATTCTGCCGGATCCCCGGGCGGGCCTTCTTGAAGGTTTCCTGGGTGAAGAAGGTGGAATCCGGCCCACTCAGGCGGCTGATCAGATTGGCAGAATAGGTCATCCCGATCCGTTCATACCATTTCTCCTGCCCACCTCCGCCTTTCCGCTTGAAGGGCTGCAGTCGCTGGACCACAAAGGATGCTTCAGGCAGGGTCATATCGATCTGTCCGGAACGGAGGTTTTGGGATTGGGTCAGTGCGGCGGTAAACTGGTAGGGTTTTCCCAGCCAGGTCCGCCGGTAATTCATGGATGAAGAAATGGTATTGGCCAGTACGTTGTTGGCGTCGTAGTAGTTCAGCCTTGAGAAGGCACTGGATTCGAACTGGATGCGCCCGGAGATATTGTGGTAGGGATTGGCCTTGGGATCCTGCCGGTGATTGTAGATCACCTTGAAGAGCCGCTCCCGTTCGATCTCACCTGTCTCCGGCACTTCACGACCCAGGTCAGTCCAGGTGATCTCACCCCCTCCGCTGAAGCGGTATTTGCGGTTGTAATCCGAGCGGATGCTCACCCGGTAACTGCCCCGGGTATAAATATCCGTGAGGATGCTCAGGTTGGCATAGGGCCCCAGCGGGGTAAAATACCCGATGCCTCTCAAACCGTACCCCAATTCGTCACGATAATCATAATCCAGCGAGAAGACCAGGCCGGCCTTTCGGGATTTGGTGATCGGAAAAAAGCCGAACGGCAGCCAGAGCGGTGTCGGAACACCGGCAATTTCCAGATTGGACGGCCCGATGATCACCGATTTGTCAGGGATGATCTTCTGCTTGGTGCTTCGTATGCCGTAGTGGGGCACCTCTTCATCACAGGTAGTGATGATCGCCCCTTTGCCATAGATCTGATTGTCCAGGGAATCTTCGGCGGCACCCACAAACTTGGTGCGCTCGGTGAGGACGTGAAGGTCTCCTTCGACAGTGGTGTTTTCCAGGCTGAAGCCTTTTTTCGTCCTGAAATTGTACCGCATTTCCTTCGCGGTAAATTGCTGGCTGCCCTGTCGGAAATGCGGCTTTTCGACCAGCTGCCCGGCACTGTCCAGGATCCCCCGGGCGGTGACCACATTGGTCTCGAATGAAAAGATGATATACCCGGCGTTCAATTCGATATCCTGGTAGGTCACATGGGCCTGGCCGATCAGATGGACCTCTTTCCGGCGCATATCGATCCATTGGGTATCCACGGCGCTATAACTGACGGGCGATTCTATAGCGTTCTTGGAGATCCGGATCCGCAGGCCATCCTGTCCATCCAGTCGTGTGGTATCCAGCCGTAATGTGTTCGTATCGGGTGGGAAGGTGAGGGTGCTGTCGATCTGTCCGGTTACGGAATGCATGCTCAGAAGGAGCCACAGGCTGAACCAAAATAGACGAAAGACAGTTTTTAGCATAGTAAACCCGGGTTCAGGGGCGTTATCCAGTGCAAGGGTACGGCGGTGTCCGGAGTTTATGAAAGAGTCCGCTACCTTTATTCATCAAACACCAAATCCTGCGCGAAGGTATCGTATGTTCCCCCTATTAACGTCTATACTCGCCATTTTGTGTATGTCCCTGTCCACTTCGTCGACCGGGGAGGTTGCACCTGTATTGGAAAGTCGCGGAGATCCCATCCGTACTGTTGTCATAGATGCCGGCCATGGAGGTCATGACCCGGGATGCCTGGGGTCGGACTCCCAGGAGAAAAAGATCACCCTGAAAATGGCGCTTCATCTCCGTGATCAACTGAAGGCCAGGTATCCGGACGTGAAAGTGGTGCTCACCCGGGATAAGGACACCTTTGTCCCCCTGCACAAACGATCGGAGATCGCCAACGAAGCCAGGGCAGACCTCTTCATTTCCCTGCATTGTAATGCCCTGGCCCCTTCTGCCAGGGCGATCTCCGGTTCGGAGACCTACGTGCTGGGATTGCATCGGGCCCAGGATAATTTTGAAGTGGCCCAACGCGAGAACGGGGCCATCCTCCTGGAGGATAACCACCAGCTGAATTACGGTGATTTTGACCCCAATTCAGCCGAGGCCTATATCCTGATGACCATGTACCAGAATGCCTATCTGGACAAGAGCATCGTATTTGCAGATCTGGTGGAAAAGGCCATTCAACAACATGGTCAGCGTCCCAGTAAAGGTGTCAAGCAGGCCGGATTCCTGGTCCTTCGGGAAAATGCCATGCCCAGCGTGTTGGTCGAAACCGGGTTTCTGACCAATCCTTCGGATGAGGCATTTCTTTCCTCGGAGGCCGGCCAGATCAAGATGGCGGAATGCCTGGTGAAAGCGTTCGGTGAATATAAAACGATGATGGAGACAGGGCAGGCCGCTCCCCCACAGGGTGTGGCTCAGGCTCCGCCTCCGCAAAAACCTGCGCAGGCCCCAAAGCCGGCTGCTGCCGGACCCACCGAAAGCCACAAGATCATTCCGGTCAAGGTCGTGGATGAGACCAGAAAGAAGCCGGCTGCCAGTCCACCGAAAAGTACGGCTCCTGCGGCAGATGAGGTCTGGTATGGGATCCAGATGGGGGCCTTCAGTACCGCCCTTCCATCCGACCATCCTATGCGGAAAGATGTCCATCCCCTGATCGAACGCAAGGAAAAAGGACTGTTCAAATATCTGGCGGGTCCCTTTGCCAGCCCGGAAGCTGCGGAGAAAGTCAAGAATTCTCTGGTTCAATCGGGCTATAAGGGTATTTTTACGGTCGCTTATCGTGGCGAGGACCGAATTCGATAATCTGTGGCGTGGCCAAGGCCATGACAAACAGAAACAGCCTATATGTCAAGAGAAACGAAACTGGGCATTTTTGCCTTTGTGGTGATCGCCGGTGCGATCTGGGGATACAACTACCTGAAGGGAAATAACCTGCTGTCGCGGACACAGGTCTTCTCTGCACATTATGAGAACATCGGGGATCTGATGGTCTCATCCCCGGTGAAGATCAACGGTTTTCAGGTGGGCAGTGTCACACGTGTCTACCTGGAAGAAGAAAACATGCAGACGATCGTGGCCGATTTTACTGTCCGCCAGGATATCTCCATTCCGGCCAATACGGTTGCTGTCATCGTCCCCGGCGGTATTATGGGCGGCGCGGCGATCGACCTGGAATTTGACGGTGTCTGTTCAGGAGGCGATTGCGCCCAAAACGGAGCCGTGCTTGCGGGTCGCCAGTTGGGCCTGATCCAACACATGATGGGGGGCGGTGAGATCGACGATTACCTGGGAAAATTGCGGGACGGCATGAATGACCTGGTGGATACCCTCACGGTCATGAGCGAGGACGGGTCCAGTCAGAACCTGGTCGGACAAAGCCTGTATGATACCCGCCAGATCCTGTCGAATACCCGGGTGACCACCGCCGAACTGGCCATCATGGTCGATCGGCTGGGGAGCCAGATGCAGGCGATCATGAATGATCTGCAGGCAGTCACCGGGACACTCAAATCCAGTAATCAGGATATTGCAGGATTGCTGGCCAATGCCAATACGGTCAGCAAGCAAGTCGTCGATGCCGACCTGGGCAAGACCATCGAGAATTCCCGGGAGACCCTGAAAGTGGTCGAGAAGACCACGGCCGAGTTGGGGAAGGCCACCACGGAGTTGAAGACGGTGCTGTCTCGGATCGAAAAAGGCGAGGGAACCCTGGGCAAGCTGATCAATGAGCCGGAACTGTATGAGCAGTTGAAGACAACCACGAAGAATGTGGAGCTCCTCCTGCAGGATGTCCGCCTCAATCCGAAACGCTATATCAACGTTTCCGTCTTTGGTAAGAAGGACAAGGGATATGATCTCCCTGACGAAGATCCCGCGTTTGCACCCAGGAAATAGGGTTACACCTCTGTATCCCGATATTCAAAAATGAAATGCCATCGGTCAGGAGACAGATGGCATTTCGACCTTGAAAACTAAGAAAACGACATTCTTGTGTTGGTCTATCCCTTGATCACATAGCCGCCCTGAAGGATATCTTCCGGATCGACCTTTTGAATGATCAGTTGCTCTCTTTCGCTGTTCGCCTTCAGTTCCATGCGATAGTATCCGGAAGGCAGGCTTTCCATTTCCAGTACCATGCGGTTCTCACCGGCCCTGACCGTAGCAGGATAGTGCAGGACGGCCTCTCCGTCCAGGGCATATAATGTGATGGTCACCGGGAAGGGACACACACTTTCGATGTGGAATACGAAGGGACTTTGAGTGACCGTGCTGGTCATGCCACTGATGCGCAGGTTATTGCCGGTCGTACGGCTGGAATAAATGGATGGCGTCCGGGTGTCCTCTCCGGTACCCTGGATACAGACCAGGCGATAATAGGCAGCCGATTCACCGAGGCTCAGATCCAGGAAACTGTAGGCGATCTCTTCAGCGCCGGAGAATCGGGCAGGAACCTCACCAATACTGGAATAGGATGTACCATCCAGTGATTTCTCGACAGTGAAGTGTGTCGCATTTCCTTGAGAGGTGGTACTCCAGGTGAGAAGATTGCCGATTTCAACCTCTTCCAATTGAAGGGTCTGGCGAAATTCAATGCGGGCCTGTAATCCGATCAGCGGTATCAGGCTGAGGAGGAGTACGGCATAACCGGAACGGAACAGGGGTGTAATTGAAGGCATGGTCTGGATTGAGGGGTAAGCCAGTGGTGAGCCCTGGTCTGATGTCGGAACCCTGGATTCCGGTATCTTTAGACGAGTGCTCAAAACAAATATATGACAAATTTATTTATATCAAAATATATTGTATTAATAATTATCTTATTTATTGGAGTGGGTTGTTTTCGGACCCCCGAAGAGCCTTACTCGATCGCCAAATCTGCAACGACAGCTTCGGCCATGGTGGTGACCGCACACCCGCTGGCCACAGAGGTCGGCATTCAGGTCCTGGAAGCAGGAGGCAATGCGGTCGATGCAGCCATTGCCGTGCAGTTTGCACTCGCCGTGGTCTATCCGATTGCCGGCAATATCGGGGGAGGAGGCTTCATGCTCGTCCGTCAGCCCGATGGAGAAGCGATGGCCCTGGATTACCGGGAAAGAGCCCCACTGGCGGCATCGAGGGATATGTATCTCGATTCCACCGGGCAGATCGTCGATGGCATGAGTACGTTGGGCCACAGAGCGATCGGCGTGCCTGGCACAGTGGATGGGATGATGACGGCACATGCCCGCTACGGAACCCTGGAACTTCGGGATCTGCTAGAGCCGTCGATCGCCCTGGCGAGGAACGGTATCTTGCTGACCGCCAGGGAAGCAGAAGAACTGAACCTGGCGCGGGCGGAGATCGAGCAGGTCAATTTGTCTACCGCACCATTTGTTCAGATGGATCCCTGGCAAACGGGTGACCTGCTCATCCAGAGGGATCTGGCCCATACCCTGGAGCGGATCGCCCATGCGGGTCGAGCGGGGTTTTATGAAGGAGAGACCGCACGTCTGATCCTGGAGGACCAGCGCGCTGGTGGTGGGATCCTGACCCAGCAGGATCTGGACGAATATCAGTCCGTCTGGCGCACCCCGATCCGCGGATGGTATCGCGACCTGGAGATCCTGTCCATGCCCCCGCCATCCAGTGGCGGTGTGGCCCTGCTCCAGCTCCTGGAAGGGATGGAGGATCAACAGATGACAGCAGACGATCTCCTGACGGTCCCCTCCATGCATCGCATGGCGGAGACCATGCGCCGGGTCTATGCCGACCGGGCGGCCTATCTGGGTGATCCGGATCACGTGACCGTCCCGGTAGACCAACTCCTGGATTCCCTGTATATCCGGGCCAGGATGGCCGACATTCGTCCGGATTCGGTGACCCCTTCAACGCAGGTTCAGGAGGGTGACTGGGATACCACCGAATCAGAACAAACCACCCATTTCAGCATCATCGACAAGGCGGGGATGGCCGTCTCGGTGACCACGACCCTCAATCTGGAATACGGTTCAAAGGTCATCGTCCAGGGCGCAGGCTTCTTCATGAACAATGAGATGGATGACTTCAGCGCCAAGCCCGGGGTGCCGAATGCCTTCGGATTGATCGGATCGTCGGCGAATGCCATTGCTCCCGGAAAACGAATGCTCAGTAGCATGACTCCGAGTATGGTCGTCGATCAGGGCCAGATCCGCCTGATCGTCGGGTCGCCGGGTGGCTCCAAGATCATTACCACCGTTTTCCAGATCATCCTGCATACCTTGGGACTCGAACAACCCCTGCCAGAGGTGGTGGCCTTGCCCCGAATGCACCACCAATGGAAGCCGGATACCCTGTTTGTCGAACGAGACAGGTTTCATCCGGACACGCTATCCGCACTTCGGGCCCTGGGGCATCAGGTCATCGAGCGGAGTCCGATCGGGCGGGTGGATGCCATCTGGATCGATGCCAATGGCCGGCGCACCGGTGCTGCGGACCCCAGGGGGGATGACCACGCCGGCGGGTATTGATACCGTTCAGGCGTGCAGGATCTGGTAGATCAGTTCCTTCAGGAGGGCCGCATCGCCCTGGGATCTGTTGTGGACACCCTTGCTGCGCATGTCAAACTGATGGAGGAGTCCGAAGATGCGCTCGATCTGGACAGATTGATACTTGCTCGCCGCGATCTTGTAATCCTGGAGGAACTTGGGAAAACCGACGCCGATAGCCGCCATCAATTCCTTGTCTGTAGCCCCTCTCATCCGACTGACCAGGTACACCTTCATGAAGTAACTGGACAGGCTTCCGATCACCATGACCGCCGGGTTGGAACGGGGATCCTGACCCATGAAATGCAGGATCTTGTAGATCTCCTGTACCTGCCGGAATCCCAGGGCTTTTTGGAGTTCAAAGACATTGTATTCCCGGGAAACGCCAATGGCATCCTGAATATGTTGGGGTTCAATGGTACTGCCCTCCTCCAGGTTGAGGACGATCTTGTTGATCTCATTGATCAGGGTTCCCAACTGGTTGCCCAGGTATTCGGTCAGCAGGGTGACGGCTTCGGGCGAGATCGGGTATTTGTGATGCTTGCACCATTCGGTGATCCACCCCGGCACCTGATTGTCATAGAGCCGTTTGCTCTCGAAGACAACACCCTGTTGCAGAAGGGCCTTGGCCATCTTGGACCGGCCGTCGATCTTTTTCTTCTTGTGGCACAACACCAGCACCGTCGTGGGCACCGGCCGTTGTACGTAGGCTTCAAGGTCGGCCAGCGATCTCATGTCCTGGGCTTCCCGGACTATGATCACCTGGCGCGGGGCCATCATGGGCACCCGTGAGGCCATGTCACGCAGGGCTACGGCATCGACATCCCGGCCGTATACCACCATTTGATTGAAGGCCTGTTCGGATTCAGCCAGGGCATTCTGTTCGATAAAATGCGCCAGCTCATCAATAAAGTAGGACTCCTCACCATGAAACAGGTACAGGGGAGCATACTGACCTTTTTTGAGGTCCTTGAGAATATCCAGGTAGGCATTTTTTGCGGCCATGCCACAAAAGTACACCCTCCATATGATTCCGCATGGATGGAAGTTGACTTCTCACTTGTGTGTACCTTTGAGCCAATGAAGAAACCATTAATTCTGGTGACCAACGATGATGGGATTACCGCCCCGGGGATCCGGGCCCTGGTCGAGGTGATGTCCGAGATCGGTCGGGTCGTCGTGGTCGCACCGGATTCTCCTCAATCAGGCATGGGTCATGCCATTACCATGAACGACCCGCTGCGTATTCACAAGGTGGATGTATTTCCCGGGATCGAAGCCTGGGAATGTACCGGCACACCCGTGGATTGTGTCAAACTGGCCAAGCATGTGGTCTTGAAGAACGAGGAGATCGACCTCTGCGTTTCCGGGATCAACCACGGGTCAAATGCCTCCATCAATATCATCTACTCGGGCACCTTGTCGGCGGCGATGGAAGCATCCCTCGAAGGGATCTTTTCGTTTGGGTTCAGCCTGCTGGAATACGGTTACGATGCGGATTTCGAACCGGCCAAGCCCTACATCCGCAAAATGGTGCAGGATGTGCTGCACAAGCGACCGGAACATACCCTCCTGTTGAATGTGAATATTCCCAGTGGGAGCGAGATCAGAGGTGTACGGGTCTGCCGACAGGCAGATGCGCGCTGGATCGAGGAATTTCAGGAAGCCAAAGATCCTCGGGGGCAGACTTACTATTGGCTGACCGGGGAATTTGTCAATCATGATCATGACAACGATACAGATGTTCATGCCCTGGAAGCCGGGTATATTTCGGTGGTACCCTCCGGCCATGACCTGACCATACGGAAGGCTATTCCTGAATTGTCTTATTTACAACACTAGTCCTATGTTTCAACGCAATTCTATCGGATGGGGCATGCTCATGGGGATCACGTTCCCGATCGCAGGCCTGGTTTTTCTATGGATCGTCAATCTGATCTGGACCTCCCTGGATCCGGTAGGGATGAACCTCCCCATCCGTGAACGCACCCTTCTGCTCCTGGTGATCTGCTTGAATCTCATCCCTTTCCGGCGCTTCAACCACTACCGAAAGGTTGCCAGCCTGAGGGGAGTGGTCACCGTGACGGTCCTCCTGGCGCTGTTCTGGATCGTCCGGTATTACGCCACCCTGATCGATTGATCCTTGTCACGCCGCATCTACATCATCGCCGGTGAGGCATCCGGAGATCTGCATGCCTCCAATCTGATCCGTTCCCTCCTTCGGCAGGATTCGACCCTGGAGATCAGGGGCTGGGGTGGTGACCTGATGGAAGAAGCCGGATGTGATGTGGTCAAACACTACAGGGACCTGGCCTTCATGGGATTTATCGAGGTGATCCGCAACCTGCCCACCATCCTGGGTAACCTGCGCTTCGCCAAACGAGACATGGAAGCCTTTCGGCCGGATGCGGTCATCTTTGTCGACTACCCCGGATTCAACCTGAGGCTGGTGCCCTGGGCCAAGGGAAAGGGTATCCGGACCATCTACTATATCAGCCCTCAATTATGGGCCTGGCATAAAAGCCGGGTCAAGATCATCCGGAAGGCCGTGGATGACCTCCTGGTGATCCTCCCCTTCGAAGAGGCCTTTTTTGCAGGGGAAGGGGTGAAGGCCCATTTCGTGGGACATCCTCTGGTGGAGGTAGTGGAACAGTTTACCCCGTCCCTGGATGTCCACAAGGAACTGGAACTTTCACCAGATCAGAAGATCATCGCACTTTTGCCGGGCAGCCGTCGCCAGGAGGTAGAAAACATGTTGCCCATCATGGCTGCCCTGGCGCGGAAATACCCGGATTTCGCCTGGGTGATCGCTGAAGCCCCCGGACTGGCCGCCGATGTCTATGCCCGGATCCTCGACCAGTACCCGTCCCTGAAGAGTATTCGCGGGAAGACCTATGAACTGTTGTCCCGGGCCCACGCTGCCATTGTGACCTCTGGTACCGCCACCCTGGAAACAGCGTTGTTCAATGTGCCCCAGGTGGTGGCCTATAAAGGCAGTGCCATTTCATTCTGGATCGCAAAACGGCTGGTCAGGCTGTCCTATATTTCGCTGGTCAACCTGCTGCTCGACCGGCCGCTGGTGAGGGAACTGATCCAGACCGACCTGACCATCCCTCAGCTGGAGGTCGCCTTCCAACAATTGCTGGAGGAAGAGTCACGGGCGGCTATGCTCGCCGGATATGAAGAGTTGCGTGCCCGGTTGGGGCAGAAGGAAGCCTCCGATACAGCCGCCAGGCACATATTGGCAGTGGTGCCCACTCGAAAATAGGATCACCCTTTTTTGAAGGAGCCGGGTTCCTGCTCGTTGATGATCTTTTTCACATCTTCGAGGGTGAGCTCAGCCGCTTCCTCAGCGGTCATCTTCCCATCCTTTCCCTTGGGCAATTTGAAGTTCTTCTTCTTGTACTTGATAAAGGGTCCCCATCGGCCATTTTCCACCGAGATCTTGTCCTTTTCCCATTGATGAATATAGCGGTTGGCCTCCTTGGCTACTTTGGCCTCCAGCAGTTCAATAGCCTGCTCAGGGGTGAGGTTTTCAAAATCGATCCGGGCAGGCACGTTGGCATAGGTGGATTTCCATTTCACAAAGGGTCCGAATCGGCCCTTTCCCCGGGTCACCGGTTCTCCTTTCCAGGTGGTCATGGGAGCATCAGCCTTTTGCTTTTCCGTGATCAGCTCGATCGCCCGATCCATATCTACCGACATCGGGTCTTCACCCCTGGCCAGCGAGATAAACTGGTCGCCGAATTTGACATAGGGGCCAAACCGGCCGGCGCCAATGATCACGGGTTTGCCTTCATGCTCTCCGAGATCTTTGGGGAGTTTGAACAGTTCCAATGCTTCTGCCAACTCGATTGAGGTCATGGATTGACCGGCATTCAGATTGGCATAAACCGGCTTTTCATCCTCTCCCAGTTCCTCCGGCTTGCCGATCTGGACC
Organism: Bacteroidia bacterium; assembly: GCA_030429045.1. Lineage (GTDB taxonomy): Bacteria > Bacteroidota > Bacteroidia > Chitinophagales > Saprospiraceae > JAGNXB01. The sequence goes on from JAUIEA010000014.1 coordinate 41,114, forward strand.
ACTGGTCCAAATCGCGACATGCGGGTCAGAACTGTGCGTCCGGAAGTGGGATCTGTGCCAAGGATGCGTTCTCCGGAAGCCCGGTCCGCTTCGTTGAGGGTCAACTCGACCTGCTTGTGAAAGGGAGAATAGAATGCTTCCAGCATGGTTTGCCAGGCCTTGGTGCCCTCCGCGATATCATCAAACTGCTTTTCGATATCGGCGGTGAACTGGTAGTCCATGATCCCCTCAAAATGTTCATCGAGGAACTCCGTCACCAGGATGCCCATATCGGTCGGGAAGAGGTGGTTTTTTGCAGCGCCGGTGTTTTCGGTCATTGTTTTACCGGTGATCACACCCTTCGCCAGCTCCAGGACCTGGTAGTCCCTCGGTGTGCCTTCACGGGTTTCCTTGACCACATATCCACGTCCCGGCTCAGTGATCTTGGAGATGGTCGGGGCATAGGTGGATGGTCGGCCGATCCCCAATTCCTCCATTTTTTTCACCAGGCTGGCTTCTGTATACCGGGCCGGGGGTCGCGTGAAGCGCTCCTGGGCGGTCATGTGCTCCATGGTCAGTTGCTGCCCGACAGAAAGGGGAGGGAGAATACCCTTGGCCTCGTCTTCGTCTTCATCATCGCGCCCCTCGAGATAGACTTTGAGGAAACCGTCAAAGATCAGGACTTCCCCGACGGCTTGCAGGGGTTGTCCGGGATTTCCCGAAACATCGATGGTGACCGTCGTCTTTTCGAGCTTGGCCTCGGCCATTTGTGAGGCCAGCGATCGTTTCCAGATCAGCTCGTACAAGCGCTGGAGGTCCCGGTCACCTGTGACCGTGCGGCGTTCCATATAGGTGGGGCGGATGGCCTCGTGTGCCTCCTGGGTATTGGAGCCCTTGCTTTTGAATTTGCGGGTGCGCACATATTCAGGGCCATATGATTTTTCGATCTCCTGGGCCATGGCGGCAATGGCCATACTGCTCAGATTGAGCGAATCCGTACGCATGTAGGTGATATGTCCGGACTCGTAAAGCTTCTGGTCGGCGCTCATGGTCCGCTGGACAGAAAAGCCCAGCTTCCGGCTGGCCTCCTGCTGAAGGGTGGAGGTATTGAACGGGGGAGCGGGTTTCTTCTTCAGCGGAGATACATTGATATCAGATATCGTAAACGTCGCATCCAGCGCCCCTTCCAGGTAGGCCCGGGCCTCCTTGGGGTCCTTCAGTCGACCCGGCAGTTCGGCCTTGAGCACTGCCGCCCGCCCGTCAGCATCCAGGACGGTGAATTCGGCCAGTACCCGCCAGAATGCGGAAGTCTCGAACTTCTGGATCTCCTTGTCTCGATCGACGATGAGCTTGACCGCCACCGACTGTACCCGTCCGGCGGATAATTTGCCACGCACTTTTTTCCACAACAGCTCGGATAACTCGAATCCCACCAGTCTGTCCAGTATCCGGCGAGCCTGCTGGGCATCGACCAGGTGGAGGTCTACCGTGCGGGGCACCTGGATGGCCTTTTGGATAGCCGGCTTGGTGATCTCATGAAACACGATGCGCTTGGTCGTATGCGCATCCAGGCCCAGCACTTCACACAGGTGCCAGGAAATGGCCTCTCCCTCGCGGTCTTCATCCGTGGCGAGCCAGACCTCTTCGGACTTCTTCACCAGGGCCTTCAACTCCTTGACGACCTTCTGCTTGTCCGGGGTGATGACATAGGAGGGAGCGAACGCCTTGTCCACATCGACCCCTTTGTCACCCTTGTCCAGATCACGGATATGACCGTAACTGGATTTGACGGTGAAGTCCTTCCCTAAATACTTTTCGATGGTTTTGGCCTTGGCCGGCGACTCAACAATCAGGAGATGTTTGCCCATGCTCACTAGAGGATTTTGCCGGAATGCGCTTCCGATGGGGGGCAAAGGTAAAGAAAATGACCTAGTGCGGTGCGAGACGTCCGGAAATCACCAGATCATTGCTTTCTGGTTGCAGGATCGACCTTTCGCCGCGTTTCCTGGATCACCTTTGCATTCTGGAGCCGCTCTTCCTGTTCGAGTCGGATGCGTTCCTGGATGACCTCCACCTGACTTTCGAGGTCGACCGGGAGGCCGTTCAGGTGGCGATGCCAGCTGCGCATGACCACCATTCCCATGTCCTCCGGCAGGTATATGCCCTGGCCCCTGAGATAGTGGGACATCCGGCTTCCTCCTTCAAAACCCCAGTTCAGGATGATCCAGCGACCGAGTTTGGGAAAGAGCTTGCGGACGACTTCCGCCTCTTCCTGCTCCCGGAAGAATGCCAGTGATTCTGGTGGGGCCAGCTTCTCCAGCTGGTCGAATGCATCCTCCAGATCTGTGGGGATATAAACACCGGCGATCTCGGATAAGCGGATGCGTTCCTGATACCGGGCTTCATACTCCTCCGCCGAGGAAGGCGGACCTTCGGATCCTCCCTCCTTGGTTTGGCCGAAGGAAATGGACACCAGAAAAAGTGCAAAGCAGAACGAGTGAAGAAATCTTAACATATATACACATTAACCTGGGTCAACACTGGATTATTGCTTCATTCGGTTGTTGTCCGGCCTTTCAACAAGGCTGTATGAAAAGGGGGCGGTCCGAACGGCGGGCCACTTGAGACTGCAAGATACCTTCCCTCCGGGGTTCTAATTGTTTAGAAGTCGTTAAAGTATCGCCGGGCATTCCGGTAATACTGGTCCTGGACACCGGTCGCATCCTGGATATTGATCCCCTGGATATCATTCGCACCCACCTTCTTGTACAGCTCGATCTCCCATCGCGGATTCTGTCGTTCATTGCGGGCGGTGGAATGCAGCAACTGGAAGTCTCCCGGCGCGAGGTTGGGATTGTAGAAGAGGAATTTCACGTTGCGTTGTCCGGTGAATGGAAACTCGTCGTAGATCCAGATCTCATACGGGGGCGCATGTGGCTCATCTTCAACCTGGACGATATCATTGGGCTGGCCATATTTCATCCAGGTATAGCCCCGGTCTGTCTCAAAGCCGTAGCCAAACCCGGATCGAAACTTCTGATCAACGGCCCGTGCACTGGTCATGTAGGCGGCATAGGCCTTGTCTGGCCGATTGGCATTTTCCTGGATAAAATAGGAGAACAGGAGCTGGCGCTTGGACTCGGCTTTCGGGTTTTGGATCGTAGCATTCAGAATGGGAACGTCCTTTTCCGGAATCCTGGCAGCGATGGCCCGCAGGGAATAGTTGAGGTCTTCCATGGACATGTCATAGAGGAAACTGTCCAGCATTCCGGGTGTGCCCGCTTTCTTTTGGTCATTTTCCGCCCATTCCAGGTTTGGATTGGACCGCTGGAACGATACGGCGCTGCTGTTGATCAGGTTCAGGTCCTGGTCGCGCACCTCCGTGACCAGTTGGTAATTGCCGGAGGGGAGGTTCCGGATATCCATCTGCATCAGGATGGGATCCAGCGGACGGGTCTTTCTTGTCTTGGTGATCGCCTGCTGAATGCGGCGGGGTTTGCCATCCCCCTGGACCCCTTCCAGATAATAGGCAAACTGATAGGTATTCAGTTCCGAGGCAGGAACATGGGCATAGACCTCCTGGTAGAAATAGAGCAATTCTGCGGTATGCGGATAATACCGGTGCGGGATGGGCTCCATATAATAGCCGTTCCGGACCAGTGCATTGGTCTCTTTGCTGGCATAGGCTTTGGCCAGCAGGACGGGATCAGAAAGCTCAAATGCCAGGCCATTCTGATATCCCCCGATCGTCACATCCCTGAAGAATGAAAGGGTATCACTCGCCTGGTGAAGATCGAAGACTTCCATGTAAACCCGGTATGCTCCTTCCGGTACGGCAAAGCGTCGGACATCCACAAAATCCTGTTCGGGTACAGGCATGCTCGGGCTGTGCAGGACAAAGTGATCATACTGGATGATCTGGCTGTCCCGGCTGAAATAGATCAGCACATCTACCGAGGATCGCCATTGTCCGTCGGGAGTCGGAATACTGGTCAGGCTGCTGCCGCTGAAATACATCTGCACTTCTACCACCGGCTGCTGCTGGCTGTAAAAACGAGCCAGGTCCACCTGAACCTGGACTTGACCGAACAGAGGAGTGGAGGCCAGGACCAGCCCGAACAGGGTCAGGAAGGTCAGTATGCGAAAATGAGGGGCGTACATATCGTAAGATAAGGGAGTTCGCCTGAAACTCCATGCTGGGCAGGGAGGAAATTGTGTCAGTTGCGCGACAGATTAAACTGGAAGTTCTGCTGATTAATGGTGGTCATCAGAACCAGGTATTGACTGTCGAGTTGCTGGACAATGAACTGCAAGGGCACCTGGCCCTCTACCTGGATGGTATCCTGGGAAAAGATGTATTTGGCCACGAACAGGGGGCCACTGGAACTGTTGCCTACCGGAATGGGCAGATTGGTCGACAGGGACTGATCCTTGGAAAAACTGAAAAAGGTGCCATCCAGGGTTTGCGTTTCCCGCTCATTTCGAAAGGCGGTGATCAGCTCCCATCGGCCACTGATGATCTCGGGATAAGCACTCCAGACAGGGGCTTCTGCCTCAGACTGGCAACCGGTGCTGAAAAGGGTCAATCCCAAAGACAACAGACAGACAGCTAGGGGAGTACGCATCATCATGATAAGGCGAAGATAGAACGAAGTCGGCCAATTTAGGATATGTCCCCGGTATGTTTCTCCGCAGTCAGTTCGAGCAGGGTGATTTCGGGCAGAATACCCACCCGTCCCGGATAGCCCAGAA
>JAUIEA010000167.1 GCA_030429045.1 Bacteroidia bacterium
GGAGCAGTTGCCGGGACCCACCAGAGCGATCGTCTGTGTGGTAGTACAACCAGTGTTCTGATCAGTTACTGTGACAAAATAGGTACCCACACTGATGTTGACCTGATCCTCACTGGTCGCATTGAGACCAATTCCATTCGGTGTTGTCCAGTTGAAGGAATAGGTGCCTGCAGGAGTCACTGTCAGATCGATGGCACCATCCAGAGAGATACAGGTTGTCGGCTGAGTCAGTACAGAAGTGACTCCAGGTGATGCCGTAGCTGTGATCGACTGCATTGCACTGTTTGAACAGCCATTGCCATCGGTATAGGTATACGTCACCATGATCGTGCCGGCACCGGTGGCGGTGATCACGTCACCCAATACAGTCACAGGACCGGTAGCGGTCACAATGCCACCCGCCGGTGTTCCCGTGATCGTCCGTGAAGATCCAGCACAGATTGGAGCACCTGAACTGGTAATGTTCACTACTGGTAAAGGATTGCTGTTAATGACCACAGGATTGCTTCCATACACTTGCTGACATGGCGGATTCCCGCTGTCGCGGACAATCACATTATAATTACCGGCAGCCAGATTCGTAAATGAGGATGAGGCCTGCCAGTTTGCGCCGTTATTGATCGAATATTCCAGGGCACCCACACAGCCATTACAGCTGGCAACGATGGAAATGGATCCAGTACTGAATCCAAGGCATGTATTGGCACTGGTGACAGAGGTGATGCTCACTGCACAAGTATTCACTTCATCAGCACCGATGGTTGGTGGGATTGAACGAATACTGCCGTCAAAGTCGTCTGGTACAAGGGCAAGGGGCATAGCCGCACCGACCAGCATGGGGTTCATGCCCGCAGCCAGGTGCAGGTCGGTTGATGAAACAAAGACAGGGGCAACTGCCTTGGAGTTGGCATCCTGGGTTGTATAGCCCTGCCAATCGACCAATCCGGCATAATCCGTAGATGAAATCCTTCCGACAAAATAGAGGGTTGGATTACCTCCTGATCCAGGTGTACCATAGTAATCGTTATTATCTATGGTTCCAAATGAGTATCCAGATATACTGGACCAGATGTTATAGATCTTAGGTGTACCAGACACAAAAGTCATGGTGTTGCTGAAAATATTATTCTTTACTTCCAGGCCGGTCACCAGGCTGGAGGTGATCACCAGGTTGGCAGAGTTGGGCTGCGAAGGTGAACCAGAAATAATGGTGATATCACCAAACAAATTCACCGAGTTGTTCAAAATCCTGGTATTCGTTCCACCAGTGAGCCTGATGCCGAATGCATTGAAAGTGGTACTGCCGGATGAATAGTTCACCGCCCGAATATCCGAGATGAAGTTGTTAGAAATCAGGTTATTGCTGACCGTCGTAGACGATGCAAAGTTGATTCCGTAAGCGCCATATCCACTGGTGGATTCACTATAGACAGAACTGATATTGTTTCGGGAGATACGGGCATTGTTTACGCCGGCACCAAATTCCATTCCTGAATTTGATGCACTCAACGCCATGCGAAGATTGAAGACTCTGTTCGTTTCGATCAAGGCATTTTCAGCATAGGTGATATCTAACCCACGATATGTCACATATTCTGTCGGATCGTTTGAACCGATCTCATTGCCGCGGATAACCAGATTGTCATTGGCTGTGGCCGTGGCTAAACCGCGAGCATAAATGCCATAGCGTGCTTTTGTGATGGCATTATTTTGAATCGTGAGGTTATCATTGTCAGCTCCCGTTCCTGAGGTGCTGATGGATGGACCTGCCACATAGATGCCGAAAGTATTAATAGAAGTGGTCGAACCGATCTCACCGGCTCGAATATTGGTATTTCTGATGACATCGTTGGTCGCGCCCAGATTGGCACCCAGACTGGTCACGCAAACCACTACGGAGTTGGTCGTCGCTGCCGTGTTTTCCAGGGTCAGACTGCGATCCGTCCCTCCAGAGTTCGATCCGTCAATAGTGACATAATCGGCTCCATTGAAATTGATCAGGCAACCACCACTGACCAGACCACTGATCGAGGCTACATTCCCTCCAGCCGGACGAATAGTCAACGTGTTGGTCGGAGATGCAAATCCATTCGCATTGATCACGATGGGAAAGGTTTCTGAAGGATATGCCGCATCGATCAGGCTGAAAATCACCGGTCCGCCAAGACAGGAAGTATTATATGCGGCCACAGCAGCGGTCAAGGTGGTGAATGCACCGCCCACACCAACTGTATAGGTTCCGGACAGTGTATTTACGGCTGTCACGACATTGGGTGTAGCCGGATGCGTAATGATGGTGTTCACATCTGTCGCCACCACGCCAGCAGGGTTGGACCCGATATTGATCGGTGCTGCATTATCCTGGGCGATCACATAATATTCAACCATATCCCCAATCACGATGCCTCCCAGATCTGCGACAACAATCACAAAATTCCAGGTACTGTTATTGGTCGTACCGGAGACAAATGTTCCAGGTTGGGAAAACCAGCTCCCGGCCGGTTTACGGTAGTAGATCCTGGGTACCACCGGACCAGCCAACGGGATTCCGGTGGCATCGGTGATCACCACGCCGGCGAGTAAAATATTCCCCAGGCCACAGGCATTGGGTATCGGTGCATAGGTCATCACCGGAGCACTCAGATCGACCCCCATGAACTCCCCTTCATCTGCACCGATATCCGGTGCGGTTCCCGTACCTGCATAACCGACATTCCCCTGACGGATATCCAGATCATAGTCGTCTGAGATCCCAGGGATATTGACTCCTCCGCTTTCCACCTGGGTGGGAAGAGCCAGGTTGATATGCAGAAACACAGGGGAAACACCGGCAGTACTCAGGAAGGAAGGGTTCTCTGTGATTGAGGCGGCTTCGCGTGGCGAGACCAGCGTTTTAAACGCACCCAGGGTCTGACTGGCATTGGTACCATCAAAAAAGATCAGATTGGTCGCTCCTGGGGCACCTGCATAAAAGAGGTTATTATTGGATGAATTATCATAGTTGTTCAGAGCCGTGCTACTGCGCTGATAAGCCACGGCATTTCCGGTACCTGAAGGGGTGGATGCATTGACGATGATATTATTCCGCAGAATAAGATTCGATGTCGTGGCAATTGTTGATGTCGTGGCAAATAAACCTGCCGTTGCAAAATTTGCCCCGGAAGTAGAACCATTGAGGTAGACCGTATTGTAGGCCAGGGTGACTGTGGATGTCGATGTGGTTGTCGTCAGATTGAACCCGCGAAGTGTCGGGGTCGTTGCGCTGGACGAGCTGGCCATAGGAGCGGTCAGGTCACCGATCAGGTTGTTGTACACCAGGGCTGATCCGGAGGTGCCCATACTGGAGATGATGATACCAGATACCGTAGGTGCACCAACAGAAGTACTTTGAATATTATAGATTTTATTTCTGTAGATCGTCGGTGAACTGCTGGTCATCAGCATGCCGGCAATCGTGGTTCCTCCAGTACGGAGTGAATGGATCAGGTTGCCTGAAACGGTACGTACACCCGTCACTGTATTGGCATAGAGGCCGTAAAGGGTACCCGTTCCATTATGGGTCAGGTTGGAAATCGTATTCCCCGAATAAGTTTCATTCACAGGAGAAGAGATATCATAAATGCCATACAGTGCACTCGACCCGGTGGTCTTGATACAGGTCAGGTTGTTGATCATGTTGTCGTTGATGGTAATGGTCCCCGTGGCGACCTGGATACCATACAGAGTGCTTGTTGTACCCGTACCGTCAATACTCAGGTTGTCAATGGTGTTATTATTGACATTCACCACCATTCCCGTAGTGCCAGAAGACACATAGATCCCTATCGTGGTACCGCCTGAAGTACCTGTACGTGCAAAGTTGGAAATGGTGTTATTGTTGATATTCTTCGTCGTGGCAGCATTACTGGCCGTGCTGTAGATCAGATAGTTTGAACCGGTACCGGTCAAGGCAACTGCACTGTAATTAATATTGGAAAGTGAGTTTCCGGTAATATTCAATGTGGCAGGAGTTGCGGTATTATAAATACCATACAACAAACCCGAGGTAGCGGTCAGATAATCACCTGTACAGATATTGTTATTGATATTGATGGTGTTGCCCGCCGGTGTAGAACCAAATGAGTTCTCAATAAAGGACATCTGGCTGGTGGTTGCACCACTCTTGATGGTGATCGTATTATTGTTACAATCGACACTTGCGCTTGTACTTGATGAATTCAAAAATATCCCACGCAGGACGTTCGGGTGGTTTACACCAGCGCCATCGTTGTTGTTGATGGTATTATAGGATACATTGAAGCCCCATTGGCTATTTGCAAATACACCTGTTGCCGGCTGAGTGGCTCCTGCACCGCCACCAAAATTGCGGATGGTATTCCCGGTCATCGCGCTGGCACCACCGACGTTGTTGTTCGTATCACCCAGATCAAACGGACTAGCGGCAGCAAACCCTGAAAAGGAGATTCCCGCATTACAATTCTGGATGGTATTGGAAAAGAAACCGTTGTTGGAATGAGAACCACTGACTGCCGTGACCGTCAAACTGGTGTTGACGACCGGCGTACAGTTGTTGACCGTGATCCCTATGGATCCGTTATGTCCGTTCCCTGTCCAGGCTGCATTGTTCACCCGGTTCAACGTGATCGTACAGTTCTTGATGGTATTGTTCTGACAACCGTTCGTTCCATCCACCTTAAACAGTCCATACCCATACTCCATGGTGGTAATGGCATCTGTATTCCCTGGAGCATCGGTCAGGTCAATCCCGTCGATGGTGATATAATCACTTCCTGTCAGACTGAACATGCCATCCCGCTCTGCGCTGGTCGGTTGATTCGTTCCGACATAGGCTGTGAGCAGGGGATTGGCACCAGCCCCGAGTTTCTTGATGGTGATGGTATTCACCACTGTACCCGTGACTGTCATATTGATCCGACCGGTGAGCGTTTCCGTGTGCCCAGCATTGACATCCACCACAACCGGACCGGTGATCGTTGCACCGTTCAAGGCCGTGATCGCAGCGGACAGGGTGGCATAGGGACCATTGACATCCGAGCCTCCGGAAATATTCACCTGACTGTGAACAATACCGTAGCTCAGGATCAAACATAGAATTGTCCAAAGACGTAAAAACTTCTTCATGGGATCTGAATTAAAAAAGTCAATACATACCAATGGTCCAGACTGGTGACAGGACTCCTGTCGACAATCTTGTCCGTTGAAAATCTTTTACAATCGGTCTTTGGGAGGGAAGATGGGCCTGACTATTCAAACCCTGAAAACAGGTGGGGATGAAAACCGGAACGAAGTTATGCTGCGAAACAATGTTGCGCATCAGGCCGATTGCCGCAACAGATAATATTTATTTTCATACATGTACAAAAACCATTATCAGCATTTTATGCATAATGATCTATCCTCATATCTAAAATTATTTTTTGACCACACTCGCTGACAGCGATTAATATACCACCCCGAGTTTAATATGCCAACAATTATTCGCTTCCAACAGGCGGATTCTACTCCCGAATGAATGGCATATTGGGTGGATTTCAAAATTATTTTGGTCAAGCAGAATTCCAAAGAATATTCTATTTGCTCACCCCGGATGAACCGTCTCTCTCCTGCCCCTGAACGGCAAAGAGCCCGGCAATGTGCACATTGCCGGGCTCTTTTGGATAGCCGATCTATGATGATGACTACTCCTGCATGATCATCCGCTTCGTGGCCACATGTTCGCCACTCTGCACGGTGTAATACAGCATGCCGTAAGCAGGCACTTCGGCTGCCCGCAGGACAAACTCATTGTAACCCTTGTTGAAGTCACCTTCAGTGCGATAGACCACCTTTCCGGTCACATCATGTATGGTCAGTACTGTCGTTCCACCGACTGGCAAATGGAACCCGATGCGGGTCAGATCGCCAAACGGGTTAGGCTCGTTCTGATAGAGCTCAAAGTCGCCACCGGCGATGACGCCATTGTCAAAGCGGAAGTGCACATCCAGTAATTCTTCATCCTGGTCATACGCTTCGGCTCGTGTCACCTTGGAGTTCACCGTTACCGCCTTGCTCAGCTTACCGGACACCCTGGCTTTTACGGTCACCCGGTACAGGATCTCATCCTCTCCGAGACTGACAGGCATGCTGGCATTCCAGCTTGTGGTGACTAGACCTTCTCCGGTCCGGGACTGACCAAAGTTGGTCCCGCTCAGATCGGTCCATACAGCATCGATCCGTACAAATTCCAGCATATCCTGATCCAGGCCCAGGGTATATTGATAGCCCTGAATATCCCGGAAGTTGCCCGCCGTGACATCGAAGGTGAAGGTTTCTCCACCGTTAAAGACCCGTTCGTCAATGGCAAATTCCAGCGCTCCTACGGTGTTGCGGGATTCTACACCCAGCAGACTGTTGGGCTGGGCATCACCGCTCACATCACCGATCTTCACGCCGATAAAGGACGCCGTATTCATGCCCAGTTGCAATCCGTTGAAACCTTTCATCTCCATGAAATTACAGGGCTTGTTCGGGTTCGGGAATGCATAGCCGGCCTCTACAAAACGCCAGCTGGTATTGTTGGCGAATAATGTACCCGGAGCCAGGATCATCTTTCGCAGTTCAATGATATCACTGATGGAAATAGCGCAATTGTTATTGACATCAGCAGCGATCAACCGATACGGACTGGTGATGCTCTTGATCGCCAGCAAATGCTTCTGGATCAAAAGCAGGTCATATGTAGATACGCCGTTCAGCGGATTGATATCCTTCTGCGGAGTTACCGTGTATTGCCCGACTGTGGGTACCGTTCCGAAGGACACGGCACCACTGTTACCAGTCGTTTGCATGGACATATTAGTGCCATTGCCGGTCAGGTCTATCTCGACCAGTTCGACAGGCTCTCCAGATTCATCGGACACATATCCGGTCAATTCTGCATTCATGGTGCCTCCGCAAGCGCCCATCCAATCCTGTACGGTGATGGTCGTTACGCAGTAATCCCAGTTGCCTGCCTCGTCACCTACCCATACAGCCACTTCGACTACTGGGCTCATGGTGTTCG
>JAUIEA010000015.1 GCA_030429045.1 Bacteroidia bacterium
TATGTATTGGTCCCTTTACCTTTCGCCCTTTACCATTTACCTGCTAAACGAACATCGGACATCCACAGGGCGCCAGCCACGAACGTACTCTGCGAACAGCGAACGGCGAATAGCGAATAGCGAATAGCGAAATTCACACCCACCTCTGCTTCAACCACGGATACAGGAGCACAGCCCCCAGGATCATGGCGACTCCCAGATAGAACCGCAGGTCCAGATCGTGGTGCTCTCCCAACAGCAGGATGGCCAGGATGATCCCGTACACCGGTTCCAGATTGATGGTGAGATTGGAGGCAAAAGCGGAAAGATGCCGAAGCGCACGAAGAGCCAGGATATAGGCCAGGGTCGTACAGACCAGGGCCAGCACGATCAGCCAGAGCCAGTCCGCCGGTGCGGGTTCCAACTCAAACGTGATCCCGAAGAGGGCCAACACACCCAGGACCAGGGACAGAAAGATCCAGGCAGAACCCAGCTCCAGGAGGGTGATCTCCATTTCCCTGGCTTTGGAGACCAGCTGCTTGTTCAAGATGGAAAAGACCGCCGCCAGGAGGGCAGCGACCAGTCCTGCCACAACGCCATACCACAGGCCCGGTTCGATATGCCGGATCACTAGAATCATCCCGGGGATCATCATCAGGCCCAGCACCACTTCGACGCCTCGTAGGCGCTGCCGGGTGAAGAGTGGCTCCAGAAAAGCGGTAAACAGGGAAGTGGTAGCCATGCACACCAGGGTAATGCTCACGTTCGCCAGCTTGATCGCCCCGTAAAAGGCCACCCAGTGCAATGCCACCAACACTCCGATCCCTGCATAACTGAGCACCAATCGGGCGGGCATCCGCCGCAAACTGCCAAATCCGCGCAACAAGAGGAGGAGAGACACCGAAGTCAAGAGTACCCGCCACCAGACCAGACTCAGGGCCGACAGGGAGATCCATGCGCCCAGAATGGCGGTAAAACCAAAACAGAGCACAGCCAGGTGCATTTCGATCCAGGCACGACGGGTGGGGTCCATGGCGCAAAGGTGCGAAAAGGGTCTCGCCTCGCCACTTCCAAAAAGGTGAAAAAGTTATCACTCCACATGTAACTTCCCGCACACCTTGAGGTTATGAAGATGTTAACTTCAAGCATGACTTGAAACCAACCCCTATCTTTGTCCATTATTATTCCGAACGAAACACAAATCACAACCCTTCGTTCGCAAATCTGAACTCATGAGAACCTATTCCATCCTCGTTTCCCTCCTCCTGATTTCTTCCATGGCTATGGCCCAGAATGGAACATATACCGCCTCCAATGAAGGTTGGTTGGTCAGTCTGGATGAAGCTTATGCCCAATCCCAAAAGACCGGAAAGCCGATCATGGCCAACTTTACCGGTAGTGACTGGTGCGGATGGTGCAAGCGTTTGACTGCATCTGTCTTCTCCAAGCCCGAATTCAAAGCCTGGGCGAAGCAGAATGTCGTACTACTTGAACTGGATTATCCAAAGCGATTCAAATTGCCAGCGGACATCCAACAACAGAATGCCAATATGCAGCAGTCCTTCAAGGTCACCGGATTCCCGACTGTCTGGGTCTTCAAGGCCAATAAGGACAAGGCCGGCAAATATTCACTGCAAGCCCTTGGAAAGACAGGTTATACCAAGACGGTTGGTGAATTCACCTCCACGGTGGACGGTTTTATCAGCGCTGCCAAGTAACGCCTGATCCCGCTGTCTCGCGAATCAAAAGCCCACTGCAGGTGCATACCTGCAGTGGGCTTTTTTTGGACCACCCCCTTCCTGGCCTTCAGATCATGTCTTCTACCTCCATTTTCCAGAATCGGTATCTTGGTCTTCATGACCCGGTTTACGGCAAGGCAACATCTGTTTTCCCGGAAGAACATCCCCCTCTTGGGCATCGCAGCATACTGCCTCCTTTACCTGTTCGCTACAGCGATCTATCCCGGTGGCATTCGTTGGGCAAATGCAGAACTGGGATTTTCAATTCGGGACAGCTACTGGTGCGATCTGATCGCGACCTCGACCCGGGCCGGAGGTCCCAACCCGGCGCGTCCCGTGGCCCTGCTGGCCCTGTATATCCTCACCGCCTCACTGGCCTGGATGTGGTATGCCCTTCCTCGGCAGGTCCCGCTTTCCGCTATGGGTCAGGCAAGCCTGCATTGGGGTGGGATCGGATCGATGGTGGTGACGGGGTTCCTGCCCACCCCCTATCATGACCTGGTGATCCACCTGGCCGGTCTCCTCGGCATGATCGCCCTGTCAGGCACGTTGCATGCACTCTATCGCTCGGGCCGATGGCACCTCGTCCTGGCTGGCGTTTTTTGTATGGGCCTCTGTCTGAGCAATTACTGGATCTATAATACCCTGGATGGCATCAGGTTCCTGCCCATCCTCCAGAAAGTCACCTTCTTTCTCTTTCTGGCCTGGTTTGCCTGGATCATTCTGGACCTGCCAGAACAAACATCTCAAACCCAACCTGAAACCTGATGGTGGAGAAGCGATCCTAGCAGGATGCGTGCAACACATCCACCACGGTCTTCATGGTGACAAACAGTGTTTCCCGCCCTTCGGAGGTCACCAGCTCTTCATCCTCATCGGCAAGGGCATCTTCGATGAATGCCAGCAGGTCCTCTTGTGGGTAATCCTCAAAAAAGACATCCATCCGCTCACGGAAGTTCTTTCCTGTTGTGCCCTCCAGTGCACCATAATTCGCCTCCTCGGCATTCCCGAGGTCCTGTGCGGTCAACTCGGGAAGCGGACCATTGACCTTCCGAGCCGATTCCCAGATGGTCAGCCCCAGCAAAAGCATATAATCCTGTTCTTCTTCGGTGAGGATATCAAACGCTTCCTGGGTCAGAAAGTCCAGTAAGGCCGGCTGACTGTCAGCCATTTCCTGATCAGACTTTTCCAAAGCCTCGTCTGATTGGTCAAGCGCTTCTATGACTTGATCGATAATGGTTTCGGAGACGAATTTCATAACACAATGTTTCTGCAAAGGTGCAACCTTAACGCGGATTATTCTGGCCTCTCTACCGACCAATCGACCCACCAACCAGCATTTTATCAGACCATTGCCGATCTTGCGGGCCATGTTGATCAAGTTTCACACCTACGCCAATGCCACCGAAGCTGGATTGGCCCTTGCCCGATTACAAAATGAAGGCATACAGGCCATGCTGCGGAATGAGACCATCCACAGCATCCTGCCTGTTCAGGCCCTTGCCATCCAGCTCTGGGTCAATGAAGAAGATCTGGAGATCGCACGGCAGATCCTTCATACTGAACCGACATCGGATCAGGTGACAGACGAAGATTTTCGGGAGATCGACCATAAGGAGATCGATTACCTGCGCAAACAACACCAGAGAAAGAGGTGGATGCCCTGGATCTGGGCCCTGATCGGACTGCTGATCCTCCTGCTGCTGATCTTTGGCTGGTGAACCAAACTGGTCAATAAAGAAAGGGCTTGCTACCGGATCGCCAGATTCTGGCGGGAATGTGGAACACGAATGATCTCACCCGGAACCCATAACGCCTTCGGGTTGTGGTCCTTCAGGTCCTGAGGATCAACAGTGGGGTAAGCGCGACACACATCTTCCGGCGTATCGGCGAGACTCAATGTATACAGGTCATATTTTCTTTCCGACCCGACACCGTGCATCAACTCCACAATTTCATGCTGATACTTCTTGGTGAGCGCAGTGGCGATCTCTGTACCAATTTGCGGGATCAGCTCAATCCTGGCCGGCTTGGGCAGGTGAAAAGGCTTGATCTCCGGAACAAAGATCTGCAGTTCCCGAACACCGTCAAAAACGGGCTCCGGCTCCAGCGCATTCCACAAGCGGAGGAGGCTCTCTTCAACACCAAAAAGCTCTGCAACATAGGTCAGTGATGAATCCGTTTCCGGTGTGTAGAGGATCAGACGATATCCAGTCTGCGTCAAACTCTCCTCTTCCTGTTCCGGGATGGTCAGCTCTTCAAAATACTTATGTCCTTCCTCCGGCATTTGTAAGTATCCGGCAACAAAACGAACAGATCGCTTGGGCAGGGTGATCACCGTGCCTTCTTTCCTGGCCTTGAGGCAATCTTCGGTATAGGCCGGATTGAGGCGGCGTACGATCGGAAGAGGTACCTGTGCGATCCGGGAGATCTCGGCAAAACAGACCGCCTTGAACACGCGTAATTCCTGGGTGATCTGCAGGTCCAGATCCGGAAATGCGGGGATCAGGCCATGTTCGTGATAATAATTCACCAGATAGGTGGCGGCCAGAAATTTCGGGACATACTTCTGGGTCTCCCTGGGCAGGTATCGGGCAATGGACCAGTAATCACGGCTCTTTGCCCGTCGGATAGCCCGGTTGACATAGCCGGGACCACAGTTGTATGCTGCAAGGGCCAGGCCCCAGTCTTCATATTTGTTGTACAATTTGGCCAGGTACCGCACTGCCGCTTCGGTCGACCTGTGAATATCAAACCGTTCATCGATCAGATGATCCATGGTCAGTCCGTACTCCGCTGCCGTTCCCTCCATGAACTGCCACAGGCCGGTTGCTCCGGCATGCGAAATGGCTGTTGGATCCAGCTTGGTCTCGATGATCGGTAACACCCGCAGGTCCAGGGGCAGGTTATAGGCTTTCAGGTATTGTTCAATGATCGGAAAGAACATGGAGCTCTTCCCAAGGAGTTCCTCGGTAATGTCCCGACGTGAATCCACATAGGATTTGATACGGCTCTTGGTCAGACCGGAATAGCGCTTGGTCAGGATACTCGGCATCTGCTTGAAGCGGTTGCGCACTTCAGATTCAGAGTAGGTGTAGACCTCCTTTTCTGTGGATTTCACCGTGGCAGGATCGCCATTGTTTGCAAATCCCCACACCAGGCTCAAGGCCCAGACACTGGCAATCAGCCATCCAATTCGTGTTCCTTTTTTTTCCATAGCAATATCCCAAATCGCTATTCCATGCCGAATAGCGGTGCAAAGATACCCCGTTTCACCCCTGATCGCCCCCCGTTAACGATTGATTAACGAAATTTCAAGAGGCTAATATGGCAATAAGAGACTGTATATCAAGTTGTTGCTGGTCACCACTTTGCATATTTTTACAGCTGAGCCGGCCACTGGTTCGTTCCGTCTCCCCGATCAGGACAACATAGGGCACCCCCAGGGCATTGGCGTATTTCATCTGCTTCTGCAGTTTCACCGGCTCCGGATACAGATCGGCAGAGATCCCGGCATCGCGAAGCCTGTTCAATACGCCGAAGGCATAGGTGTGATCCTCGGCATCAAACGCGCATAACAACACTTGCAGGCTGGTCACCGCGTTGGCTGGAAAGAGCGCCAATGTTTCCATGACATCATAGATCCGATCCGCTCCAAAAGAAATGCCCACGCCTGACATTCCCTTCAGGCCAAACACGCCGGTCAAATCCGCATACCGGCCGCCACCCCCGATGCTACCCATTTCTACACCGACAGCCTTGACTTCGAAAATACAGCCGGTGTAATAGTTCAATCCACGAGCGAGGGTAAGATCGAGGACCCAGGGATTACTCAGTGACACATCCTGCAGATAGGTCGACACCTGATCCATTTCCGCCAGTCCCAATGCCCCTTCCGGGTTGCCTGCCAGAATTGGCCGAAGCGCTTCCAGATCTGGTTTGGCCAAATACTGGATCGCCCGGTCTGCGCCCTCTGCCGGAATACCCCTTTCCACCATGTCTTTTCGCACGCCCTCCCAACCGATCTTGTCGGCCTTGTCGATCGAGATGGTCATGGCCTGAAAATGCGTACTGATGCCACATACGGCAGCCAGTCCCGCCAACAGCTTCCGGTTGTTTACCCGGATCTCTACCGGAATACCCAGACGATGAAAAGCTTCATCATACAGGCGGATCAATTCCGCTTCATACATCAGGGAGTCCGAACCGATCACATCGGCATCACACTGAAAGAACTCCTGATATCGTCCCTTCTGGGGACGGTCGGCCCGCCAGACCGGTTGGATCTGGTAGCGCTTGAACGGAAAGGAAAGGTCATTCTGGTTCATGACCACAAACCGGGCAAATGGAACGGTCAGGTCATACCGCAACCCGCGCTTGGAAATGGAAGGCACGATCCGGGTGCTATCCCGATCCGCCAGGGCCTGTTCATCTGCCTTGGACAGGAAATCCCCGTTGTTGAGGACCTTGAACAGCAACTGGTCACCTTCTTCGCCGTATTTACCGGTCAGGGTGCTCAGACTTTCCATGGCAGGCGTCTCGATCGGGCGGTAACCATATCGGACGAATGCCTCCCGGATGACCGAAAAGATGTATTGCCGGCGATCCACCTGATCCGGTCCAAAATCTCGGGTACCTTTTGGAATGCTGGGCTTCATTTAGGGGAGGAGTTGAGATGGAAAGGAGTTGAGGAGATTGATCAATGCGTTAAATAATCGACTGGAATTGGTTTAGGAAGCGGACATCGTTCTCGAACATCAGCCGGATGTCTTCAATATTATACTTCAGCATAGCTGTCCGCTCAATGCCAATACCAAATGCAAATCCGGTGTACCGTTCCGAGTCAATACCACAATTTTCCAATACGGCAGGATCGACCATACCACAGCCCAGTACTTCCAACCAACCGGTGCCCTTGGTAATGCGATAGTCTTTTTCGCTGTTCAGCCCCATGTATACATCCATCTCCGCACTGGGCTCGGTGAATGGGAAATAGGAGGGACGCAACCGGATCTGGCGGTCGCCACCATAGAATTCCCGGACAAAATAGTGCAGGGTCTGCTTGAGGTCCGCAAAGCTGACACCCTCATCGATATACAGGCCTTCGATCTGGTGAAACTGGCAATGAGATCGTGCAGAAATGGTCTCGTTCCGGTAGACCCGGCCTGGAGCGACGATCCGGATGGGTGGCTTCTGACTGGTCATGACCCGGGCCTGGACACTCGACGTGTGGGTCCGCAACACCATTTTCGGGGCATCCACGACGTAGAAGGTATCCTGCATATCCCGGGCAGGGTGATCCTCCGGGGTGTTCATCGCGGTGAAGTTGTGCCAGTCATCTTCCACCTCCCGGTCATCTGCAACCGTAAAGCCGATGCGGGAAAAGATGTCGATCATTTCCTGCATCACCAGAGAGACCGGATGACGGGAACCCAGCGGACGGGGTTCACCCGGCGCAGTAAGATCCAGGTCGGCAAAGGCCGCTTTCTGACCAGCCCGCTTCATCTCTGCCTGCAGGGTCTCATATATACTCTCTGCAGTGGTCTTCGCCTCGTTGACCAGCTGGCCATACTCCTTCTTTCGGGTGTTTTCCACCTGCTTGATCTCACCGAACAGCGGCTTGAGAATGTTTTTCGAACCCAGGAATCGGATCCTGAACTGCTCGAGTTCATCCTTGTCCGCAGGGCGGGTAGCCTTGATCTCCTCGATCAGGGACTGCACGGTATCAAATAGGGTTTGAGACATAATCTGGCGTTGAAGGTGCAAAGGTAAGGGGAAATGAAACAAGAGGGATCAGGACCGGGGAATGCGGGCCCACCCGGTGCGGGAGGAACCAGGAATGTGTGCCAAGGGCCAGGGTCGGGTATTGGGTATTGGGTGTTGGGCGTTGGCGATCACCCGGGTTTGAATGAGGCGTTATTTCGTTATTTCGTTAAGGCGTTATTTCGAGGGATACGCGCCTTCCGAGCGGGAGGAATCAGGAGATTGCCCTGATACCAGGGAGCAAGCCCTGAAAGGGCGAAATGCCTCAGCGTTGGGCAGCGCCCAACGATACTATTTGGCATAATGCAAAAGCCCTGAAGGGGCGAAATAAATTTCACAGGAATCGAAGACCGAGGACCAAGCGTTACAGAATGCAGAGTCAGAAACCCAGGAACCAGGAATGAGTTGCCAAGGGCCGGTATTGGGTATTGGGTATTGGGTATTGGGCGTTGGGTGTTGGGCGTTGGCGATCACCCGGGTTTGAATGAGGCGTTATTTCGTTATTTCGACAATCTCTTGGCCTGCGTAAATCAACCTTTGCCACAATTGACAAACCAGGAACATGGAACGCAGGAACCAGGAACACAGGAAGGACGATCCACCCTCTACTCTCTACTCTCTACTCTCTTCTTCTCCCAAGCCCATGCACTGGCAGCCATTTCATCCAGGGTTCGTCGCGCCTTCCAACCGAGAATCTCATTGGCCTTGGTGGTGTCCGCCCAAACCTGCTCCACATCCCCGGGTCGACGATCCACGATCTTGTATTTCAACCGGATTCCACTGACCCGCTCAAAGGCCTGGATCACTTCCAGGACCGAAGAGCCTCTCCCCGTGCCAATATTATAATATTCGTAGGCGGAAGACTGCTCTTTGTTGATCAATCGCTCCAGGGCCAGCCGATGCGCTTCCGCCAGATCACTGACATGGATATAATCCCGGATCGGGGTGCCATCAGGTGTATTGTAATCTCCACCAAAAACTTTCAACTCTGTACGCAATCCCGCTGCTGCCTGGGTGATGAAGGGCATCAGATTGTTGGGAATACCCAGCGGAAGCTCCCCGATCAAGGCAGAAGGATCCGCACCAACAGGATTGAAGTACCGCAATGAGATCACCCCGCGAAACAGGTTGGCTGCCACCGCATCCTGCAGGATCTCCTCACAGATTTGCTTTGTGTTTCCGTAAGGTGACTGAGCCGGCTGGACGGGCGCATTTTCTGTGACTGGCAGCTCTGCGGGTTGACCGTATACCGTACAGGAGGAGGAAAAGATCAGATTATCCAATCCGAATTCGCTCATCGTATCCAGCAGACTCAACAAGCCACCCAGATTATTGGCATAATAAGCCAGTGGCTTCTCTACACTTTCGCCTACAGCCTTGAAGGCTGCAAAATGAATGACGCCAAACGCATCGCGATGCTCTTTCAGGATTGCCCGCAGTGCTGATCGTTCGCAGATGTCCACCTGGTGGAACACAGGCCGGACGCCAGAGATGGCCGCAATCCCATCCAACACACCTATTTCGGAATTCGACAGATCATCCAGGACGATCACCGTGTACCCTGCCAGCTGCAGATCCACTACACAATGCGACCCGATATAGCCGGCACCTCCCGTAACAATGATCTTACCTTTATCAGACATGAACCAAAGGTAAGGCTTCAATCAGATGCTGGAGGAATTATCGATGTCGAATCACAGCGCGGTCTGGACAACGTCATCCATTCAATGCAACGGGGTGATCGGGCCGTATGATTGCCCTGTTGGAGTTCATCAGATACCCGGACTTTATCCTTATACTTGTCAAAGCAAGGATGAGGTCCATACCTATAGCCAGACAAAGGCCCTCTCCGAATCGGTTCAATCAGTGAATACCCCACAACATGAAAAATCTGTTCTTCATTTTACTCACCCTTCCATTTTTGGCCTTCGGCCAGAGTCAATCTGATTATGTGATCTTCTCTGGAAAGATCACGGATCAAAGCAGCGATTCACTGCTGGTGAGAAGTCGTTCATTTTCAAAAATGATACGAGTCAATGAAGATGGCACCTTTCGAGATACCTTCCAGGTCACGCCAGGGACATACAATCTGTATGATGGCAATGAATCCACCAATGTGTTCCTCAAAAATGGTTTTGATCTCTACTTGACACTCGATACAAAAGAGTTTGATGAAACAATCGTCTATACCGGAGCCGGAGCCGAACACAGCAATTTCCTGGCGGAAAAAGCCCTGCTGGAAGAAAAGCTTCTGGATTTTGAAGCACTCAGTGAAATAGAAGATCTGGACACGCTCAACGTCGCACTTGAGTCGATCAAAGAACAGCTCCATCAGTTTTATACATCGAAAACCTTTGTGGACACCACTGTCACTGGCAACGCAATTCAAAGCCTGACAGCTATGTTGGGTTCATATTCCAAATTCCTGGGCGCATCTATTGCGTTGAAAAAGGAACTGCCAAAAGGAAGCCCCTCTCCTGCATTTGAAGCCTATGAAAATTATGATGGTTCGACAACCTCCCTTCGGGATCTCCGCGGCAAATATATCTATGTCGATATCTGGGCGACCTGGTGCGGCCCATGCAAAGCGGAAATACCTTATTTAAAAGAACTGGAACATGAATACCAGGGGCGAAATATTCAATTTCTAAGCCTGTCCGTCGATGACGATCGCACGCATGGAGACTCCTGGGACAAAGCGCGGGCTGACTGGAAGGCGATGATCGCAGACAAGGAACTGGGCGGGATCCAATTGTTTGCACCGGACGGTTGGAAATCAGATTTTGTTACAGCGTACAAGGTAAAAGGCATACCGCGATTCATCTTGATCGATCCGGATGGAAATATCGTTACGCCAGATGCGCCAAGGCCTTCCAGCCCAAAATTGAAAACCCTGTTTCAATCCCTGAAAATTTGATCCTTATTCGTAGCATGAATAATTAGCCATGTTCTGGAACCACAGCCAGAAGAATTGATTGCCACACTTTATTTTTCAGGTCTGACCATGTCATCCCTTCAGTCTGCCATCAGGGAATACAAATCCCTCCTGCGATCAAGCATGCTATCCAGGGCCTATCGAGGCATTCTTGGATTCATGATGAGTCTCCGAACGCAGTTTTCACATGACCACCCCCAATGGGTGATCGGCAGCCTTTATCAGGGGATGATGGATATTTCTTTTTTCTCCATAACGACCCAACAACTGCAGGAGAAAAAGTTGAAAATCGCTCTGGTTTTTCACCATCCTGAAACTCGTTTCGAACTTTGGCTCTGCGGTCGAAACAAACAGATTCAATCGAAATATCTGAACCTGCTTGCGCATGTCCCGCTTGGCAAATATCATTTATCTACGCCGGATACCGATGCGATCCTGACCTCAGTGATCCTCACCTCTCCCGACTTCGACCACCCGGAGACTCTCACCAGCCAAATCGAAAAATCCACCGTTGATTTTATTCGGGATATGCAACCATTTATTTCCGACTAACCGATGCCATTTCGAATGATCGTTTAATCAATTTTCCTGTACACATCCAATACTTTTGTGGGGGCTTTGAAAGTATAAATCGGTGCGACGGAATGTCCGCAATGATCTAATTCCAGATTCAGCCCCACTCTTCTCACGGTCTCATCGACTCAGAGTCCCTTCCGCTTTCCGACTTCCGATTTCCGCCTTGGTATAGCCCGACAGCTCAAGCAGCCGCTACGATTTATTCCTCATTCCTCTTACGGTCTCAGAATCCCTTCCGCTTTCCGATTTCCGCTTTCCGATTTCCGACTTCCGACTTCCGCCTTTCTCATTCCTGATTCCTCATTCCTCATTCCTCTTACGGTCTCAGAATCCCTTCCGATTTCCGCCTTCCGACTTCCGCCTTCCGACTTCCGATTTCCGCCTTCCGACTTCCGACTTCCGACTTCCGCTTTCCGCTTCCCGCCTTCCGCTTCCCGCCTTCGAACACAAATTTCATATTACCACTACCTTAGTCCTCGCCAAAACCAATCCATGGCCACGAAGAAGAAAACCAACCCGAAATCCCCATCGTCAGGCAACCCCTCTCCTGCCCATCCACTGGCTTCCTTTCTGCACCAGCGTGCTCCATGGATCATTGCAGCCCTGGGATTCATCCTGTATACCAATACCCTCTTTCACGATTACGCCCTGGATGATGCGATCGTCATCACAGAGAATATGTTTACGCAGCAGGGAATCAGTGGTATCCCGGGCCTGGCCAAATACGACACGTTTTACGGGTTCTTCAAGGAAGAAGGCAAGGCCAATCTGGTCGCCGGGGGGCGATACCGCCCCTTGACACCCATTTTTTTTGCTGTGGAGCAGACCCTGTTCGGTGGAAGTCCCTTGATGAGTCACCTGATCAATGCCTTACTCTACGGGGGGCTCTGTGCACTCCTGTTCTTCACGCTTCAACGCTTGCTGATCGGACGATTGGATCAGAACACCGCCACCCGTGTTGCCCTCCTGGCGGCTGGCCTTTTCGCTGCGCACCCCTTACACACCGAAGTGGTTGCCAATATCAAGGGGCGTGACGAAATCCTCGCCCTCCTCGGAAGTCTCACCGCCTGGTGGATGACCCTGAAAGCCCTGGATGAACGGCGTCCAGCCCTGGTTCTCGGTGCCGGCCTGGCCCTCTTTCTCGCGCTTCTCAGCAAAGAAAATGCGATCACCTTCCTGGCGGTCATCCCAGTGTCGCTCTGGTTTTTTCGCAAAGACTGGTCGCTTCCCAATGCCACTTCTCTCTGGCCTCTGGCCGCAGCCACCCTGGCCTTCCTGGTGATACGGGGGGCGGTCATCGGCTGGACCACCGGTGAGCCACCATTGGAAATGCTCAACAACCCGTTTGTCAAACTCGTTGGCAACCAATATGTCTTCTTCTCCGGCGCTGAACGCTGGGGGACCATCCTCTTCACCCTGCTCCTCTATCTCAAGCTGCTGGTCTGGCCAATCCCCCTGACGCACGACTATTATCCCCGCCATATCGCCATCCATGACCTGGGTGATCCACTCGTGTGGCTCAGTATCCTCCTCCACCTGGGATTGGTGGTCATCATCATCCGGGGTTGGAGATCCCGCTCACTGCCCGCCTTTGCGGCCTTCTACTATCTGGCTACCCTGTCCATCGTGTCCAATATCGTCTTCCCTGTCGGGACCAATATGTCTGAACGGTTCCTGTTCATGCCATCCGTTGGATTCGCCCTGTTCCTGGGCTGGCAGCTGGTCCACCGGTTCCCCGGCAAAGCCACCCTCACCTGGGGCCTGACGGCCGTTTTCATCCTGCTGTGGAGCGGCCTGACCATCGCCCGCAATCCGGTCTGGAAAAACAATTATACCCTGTTCACCACCGATGTGAAGACGTCTGTCAACAGCGCCAAACTGCAAAATGCGACCGGCGGGGAATTGATCACCCAGGCCATCCTGCCCGAAAACGAGCCTCGCAAGGACGCCATGATCCGCCAGGCCGTGATCCATCTGAACAAGGCTGTGGAGATCCATCCTGGATACAAGAATGCATGCCTGCTGCTCGGAAATGCCCACAATTACCTCAAGGAATTCCCCACCGCTATCCAGTGGTATCAAAAAGCTCTCCAGCTGGATCCCGACTATCGCGAAGCCACCAACAATCTGCAGATCACCTACCGGGATGCTGGCCGCTATATGGGAGAGGTCAGGAATGACCTGCCGGCATCGATCGACTATTTGAAAAAATCACTCTCCCTTCGTCCGGACGATTTCGAGACCAACCGCCTGCTTGGCATTGCCTATGGCATAGGTCGTCAGCACGATGAAGCGGTGCTCTATTTTACCAAAGCCCTGGAGATCCAACCCGATAATGCCGAGCTGATGGTCTACCTCGGCAACACCTGGTTCAATGCCGGTGACCCTCTGAAAGGAAATGCCTGGCATGAGAAGGCCCGACATCGGGATCCGCAGGTTTTTGAGAAGCTGGGCATCAAGAAATAGGCCATCCATACGGCCATTCCATGGCTTAT
Organism: Bacteroidia bacterium; assembly: GCA_030429045.1. GTDB lineage: Bacteria > Bacteroidota > Bacteroidia > Chitinophagales > Saprospiraceae > JAGNXB01. The sequence goes on from JAUIEA010000015.1 coordinate 13,488, forward strand.
TTAGTATCCTTGCTCTCCAGCTCATACCAACCTGTCATCGATTGCGTTTTCATCCCAATCTCCTAGCCCTCGGCCTGCCCATGAATCTGTATTTGCCCACCTGCAATCGATCCGCTCTATGAGCCACAAGCGCTGGATATTCAGGGTCATCACCATCAGCATTCTCATGGGCAGCATGCCCCTGCTGGCCAACCTGAGCTATACCAGTACCCATTATCATTCCGAGCGACAGGCCATCCTGGAAACCAACTGGGCCGACTCCGTCTATGCCCGGCTTAGCGTCCGCGAACGGATAGGCCAACTCTTCATGATCCGGGCCCATTCGGATAAAGGCCCTGCCTATGAGGAGCACGTGGCCCGGCAGATTCGCGAATATGGTGTCGGAGGTCTCTGCTTTTTCCAGGGCACGCCCCGCCATCAGGCAGAACTGACCAATCAATATCAATCCATTTCGTCCGTCCCCCTTATGATCGCCATGGATGCGGAATGGGGCCTGGGCATGCGACTGGATGGACCGGAAGTGATGGACTTCCCCCGCCAGATCACCCTGGGCGCGATCGAAGACAACCACCTGATCTATCAGATGGGAAGGGAGATCGCCCGCCAGTTGCGTCGGGTTGGCGTACAGATCAATTTTGCGCCGGTTGCCGATATCAATAACAATCCCGACAACCCCGTGATCAATTTCCGTTCGTTCGGAGAAGATCGCATCCGGGTTGCCGAGAAGTGCTCCGCCTATATGCAGGGCCTCCAGGATGGGCATGTGATGGCCTGCGCCAAGCACTTTCCCGGACATGGCGACACGGACACCGATTCCCACGAAGCCCTGCCTGTCATCCTGCACAACCGCCAGCGCCTGGACAGTATTGAGCTTTACCCGTTTCGCCAGCTGGCCGCCCAGGGGCTGCAGAGTGTCATGGTCGCCCACCTCAGCATACCAGCACTGGACAACGCCTTCCAGTTGCCCACCACCCTCTCCACTCTTACCGTTCAACGGCTCTTGCGAGAGGAGATCGGATTTGAAGGTATCATCTTTACCGATGGCATGGAGATGAAGGGCGTGACTCAATTTGCCGGCAAGGGAGAGGCAGAATGGCGGGCCCTTGCTGCCGGGAATGATGTCATCTTGCTCCCGGCAGACCTGCCCCGGGCTATGGAACGGATCCAGGAAGCCCTCCGTACGGGGGAGTTGACCCTCCCCCAACTTGAACTACATGTCAAACGGATCCTGAAAGCGAAATACCGGTTGGGCCTCGCTGATCTCACTCCCGTTGACTTGCAGCATCTGGAAGAAGACCTCTATACACCCTCCGCACGGGCGATTCAATCCCGCCTGATCGAACAGGCCCTGACCCTCGTGCGCAACAAACAGTCGTTTCTCCCCCTGAAAGACCTGCCTGCGCTCAATCTGGCAGCCCTCAACATCGGAGATACCCTCAACAACCCCTTTCAGCAGACCCTGGCCCGCTATACCTCCGTGGCCCGCTATGCCGCGCCAAAGACCTTCAGCCTCCAGGCCATGAAGATGTGGAAGGACCAGCTCAAGGATGCAGACGCTGTAGTCGTGGGACTGTTCGACTTGTCGGCCTATCCGAAAAACAACTTCGGCATTACCGAATCCACTATTGAATTTCTCCACCTCCTCTCCAGAGATACCCGGGTGATCCTGGTTCACTTTGGCAATCCATACGGACTTCGGAATTTTGACGAACTCCCCTGGATCGTCCAGGCCTATCAGGCAGATGTTGTCACCCAGACCATCACTGCAGAAGGCCTCATGGGCCATCATATCTTCCAGGGGCGATTGCCAGTGACGTCCAGTCACCGGATCCGGGCCGGAGATGGTAAATATGGAGACAACCTCTTTCGGCTGGGCTACACCTGTCCTGAACTTGTCGGGATGTCGCCGGACACCCTGGCCCAGATCGACACCGTCATCGATCAGATGATCGCCGAAGAGGCAGCACCCGGCGGGCAGATCCTGGTGATCAAGGATCGGAAAGTGGTGATCAACAAGGCATTCGGTCGACAGACCTATGACTCGACCAGCCTGGCTGTCGATCCACATACCATCTATGACCTGGCTTCGGTCACCAAGGCTGCGGCGACCACCCTGGCGGTTATGAAATTGGTGGATCAGGGTATCATCCATACCGACCAGCCTCTGGGATTGTACTTGCCTGAATGCCGCAACCAACCCACTTCATCCATTCTGGTGCGTGACCTTCTGACCCATACCAGCGGCTTGCCTGCCTGGATCCCCTTTTATGAAAAGACACTGAAGCGCAATCGGCCTTCCAGGAGATTGTACAAGACATCCCCCCTGCCAGGTTTTCAGGTGCAGGTGGCAGATGACCTCTTCCTCAAAGACGATTATCGCGATGAGATCTGGGAGACCATCCTGGCGATCCGACCCAAAAAGGCAGGGCGTTATGTGTACAGTGATCTGGGCTTCATGCTTCTCCAACGCATGGTAGAATCCGTGACCGACCAGCCCCTGGACCAGTTTGTCAGCCAGACCTTTTATCAGCCAATGGGACTGACCTCCATGTCCTTCCATCCCCTGGTGGACCACCCTCGGGATCAGATCGCACCCACCGAGCACGACACCTATTTTCGCATGCAGGACATCCAGGGTCATGTCCATGATATGGCCTCCGCCATGCTGGGGGGTGTAGGGGGACATGCCGGACTCTTTTCCACTGCCGAGGACCTGGGCATCCTCTTCCAGATGCTCTTGAATGATGGCGTTTATGGTGGCATCCGATTCCTCCAACCGAACACCATCCGCAAATTCACCACACGGTGCCCCGATTGTCCCCGTCGGGGAATGGGGTTTGACATGAAAGACAAGGACGGCCATAACGGACATGTTTCGGAGTGGGTTTCGGACCGGGCATTTGGCCACCTGGGCTTTACGGGCACCTGTGTTTGGGCGGACCCGGATCACGACCTTATCTTCATCTTTCTATCGAACAGGACCTGGCCCAAAATGACCCCGAACAAATTGCAGCAAGGGCATTACCGCCAGAAGATCCAGTCGATCATTTACCGATCCTTCCTCCAAAACCTCCCCTCATGAGGTTTTCACCTTTTCTGGCGCTCCGGTATTTGTTTGCCCGCAAATCCACTAATGTCATCCACCTCCTGGCCGGATTATCCATTCTGGGCATGGGCATAGGCGCCGCAGCATTGATCCTGGTCATGTCCGTGTTCAATGGTTTTGAGTCCCTGGTCTTTGGCTTGTCCAATCAGTTTAATCCGGATATCCACATCGGCCCCAGGGAAGGCAAGACCTTTACTCCGGACAGCCTCTGGCTGACGAAGCTGGAACAGGACCCCGCAGTCGCTGCTATCAGCCATGTGCTCGAGGAGAATGCCTTGTTCGCCTATGACGAGGTCCAGGATATTGGCATCCTGAAGGGGGTCGATCAGGCCTATACGCGTGTCACTGAGATCGATTCGTTTATGCTGGCCGGGACCTGGACCCTGGATGATCCCGGAGGATCAGTGGGGATGATCGGCGCGGGAATGGCCGCAAAGCTCGGGATTCATTCCAACGATGCGTTCGAGTCACTGGTGGTGTATATGCCCAACAGGAAACGGGTGGGGCCATTTGACCAACCCTTTATTCGCCGCTTCCTGCCCGCTGCAGGGGTCTTCACCATCCAACCGGAGGTCGACCTGCAATATGTCCTGACCGACCTGGACTTTGTCCAGTCCATCACCGGTAGGCGAAGTGCATTGAGTGCGGTGGAGGTCGCCATTCTGCCAGAGGCCCATACCAAACAGACACTCCAGAGACTGCAGAGTCTGGCCGGGCCGGATTTCGTGGTCAGGGACCGCATCGGGCAGGAAGAATCCTTCCTGCGTATCATGAATATCGAGAAGTGGGTAGCCTTCGCTATCATGTGCCTCATTCTGCTCCTGGTTGCCTTCAATGTAGCGGGTACACTCTGGATGATGGTCACCGAAAAACGTCCGGATATCGCTATTCTGAAGACAATGGGTGCGACCAGCACCCAGATCCAGCAGATCTTCCTGTTCAACGGCCTTCTCCTCTGTGGGGTGGCCTTCATCCTCGGTGCCATTGCCGCTCTTTCCTTCTTTGGATTACAGCAACACTATGGGCTGATCCCCGTGCCCCCCGGATTCATCATTGACGCCTACCCCATGGACATCCGCTGGCCCGACTTCATCGTCGTCCTGGTCACCGTGCTCTCTATCGGTATGCTGGCCGCCTGGCTGCCCGCCCGTCGCGCCGCCCGGGTAGATGCCATTATCCAGGAGGAGTAAAGGAGTTGAGGAGGTTATGAGGTTATGAGTAGACCATTATGTCGTTTAGCCTTCGTGCAAAACGGTCAACACAAATCAGGAATAAGGAACGCAGGAGCCTGGCCGGAGTCGGGTATTGGGCGTTGGGCGTTGGGTGTTGGCTATTCCCGGAGTTTGAATGAGGCGTTATTTGGTTAAGGCGTTAAGGCGTTAAGGCGTTATTTCGAGAGATGTGGGATGAGGGCCAGGATCACTTTGAACATTGAAAAGCCAGACCGTGCATCCGGGTCCCCAGCCTCAGACAACTTGGAACCAGGAACGCAGGAACCAGGAATGAGTGCCAAGGGCCGGCGCTGGGTATTGGCGATCACCCGGGTTTGAATGAAGCGTTATTTCGTTAAGGCGTTATTGCGTTATTTCGAGGGATGCGCGCCTTCTCTGGCGGGAGAAATCAGGAGTTGGCCCTGATTCCAGGGAGCAAGCCCTGAAGGGGCGAAATACCTCAGCGTTGGGCAGCGCCCAACGATACTATTTGGCATAATGCAAAAGCCCTGAAGGGGCGCAATAAATTTCACAGGAATCGAAGACTGAGGACCATGCGTTTCAGAATGCAGTGTCAGGGACCTAGCCTGCGGCTGGCAGGCAGGAGAGCAAGAATCAGGAATGAGTGCCAAGGGCCGTGGTTGGGTATTGGGCGTTGGGTATTGGTTATTCACGGGGTTTGAATGAAGCGGTATTGCGTTAAGGCGTTATTGCATTATTTCGAAGGGCTATGGACCGTGGACTGAGGGCCCAGGAACCAGAATTCTGCTTCGGAAACCACCTTCACCTTGAACATTGAACTGGCAGGCCGCCAGGCCTTGCCTTGAACGTTAAACATCCAAGCCTGGTAATCAGGTGCCCAGCGATACACAACTTGGAACCAGGAACACAGGAACGAGAAACATTTAAAGCCCTCCAAGTTTCCTATTTTTGCCCCCCGATGGAAGACTGGGAACTGGATTTTGGCTGGCTGGAGGTGCGGACCCGGATAAAAGAATCCCTGGGACACGATTCGCTGCCCAACATGAATGCCATCCTGTTACTGATCGGTATTCAGGAATTGGGACGAGTGCAATCCTCCTTTACCAAGGAAGAAAAACAGGACCTGATGCACATTGCCGTCTGTCACCTCCTCAGTCTTGAAGGGTATTATGCCTTCACCGGACTGGACGCCGATGGATGGCCGCATTACGAACAGATTCGCATCCACGACACCACCGGACTGAAAACCCAGGAAGACTGGCTCAAACGGCTGATTATCCGTTATTTTCGTGAAAACCAATCCGAAGCCTCATGAAATATGCTCCCCTTCTGACCCTGGTTCTCCTTCTCCTCGCAGGTGCCTGCAAGCGGAATGACACGACCTATGCGGTCATCACGACAGGCTTCGGGGATATCACCATCAAGTTGTATAACAAAACACCGGAGCACCGCGACAACTTTATCAAGCTGGTCAAGGAAGAGTTTTACGATTACACGCTATTTCATCGGGTGGTGCCCGACTTTGTAGTGCAGGGCGGAGATCCTAAATCCCGGAACGCCCATCCCCTGGATCTGCTCGGCGAAGGGGACCCTGGATATCTGCTGGAGCCGGAGATCGGAGCGATCCATATTCGCGGGGCCGTCGGTGCTGCCAGAAAAAGTGATGATATCAACCCGTCCAGAAAAAGCAATGGATCCCAGTTTTATCTGGTCTGGGGCGCCGGAGTAGATGATGCCACCCTGGATACATGGGAGGAACGCAAAGGGATCAAATACTCCGAAGCCCAACGCAAATTGTATAAAGAAAAAGGCGGTCTGCCATACCTGGATATGGATTATACCGTTTTTGGTGAGATCGTCGAAGGACTGGACGTTCTGGAGAAAATCGCCAAAGTGCCCACTACCCGGAATGATCGTCCTACTGATGACATCAGAATGAAAGTCCGTCTTGTTGAGAAATAAACTTTTTATGAACAGTCAAGCTTTACTGGTCCTGACCATCCTGGTGCTGACCTCCTGTGCAAAACCGATCGCCGACTTCACCTATTCAGGCCATGACAATCCAGTTCCGGCAGAAGTCACCTTCACCAATCTCTCCCGACATGCCGATACCTGGTTCTGGGAATTTGGCAATGGCGAAACCTCCACGGAGGCCAATCCCACCCATACCTATCTGCTTTCAGGTAATTATACCATCGCTCTTTCTGCTTCCAAAGGAGACAATACCCATCGCGTGGAAAAAACAATTCAGATCACTGCCCCCGTTCCTTGTCTGGTCGAGATCCAGACGCCCTACGGCAATATGCTGGCCAGGCTGTCGAATGAAACACCCCTTCATCGGGACAATTTCATGCACCTCGTGGAACAGCAATTTTATGACAGCCTGCTCTTCCATCGCGTGATTCGCGGATTTATGATCCAGGGTGGCGATCCGAATTCAAAGGGAGCCAGTATCCAGACCCGTTTGGGGTCAGGGGGCCCCGGCTATCAGGTAGATGCCGAGATCACAGAAAATCTGGTCCATATAAAAGGCGCCATCGCTGCAGCGCGAACCGGGGATAATGTGAATCCCCAAAAAAGATCTTCCGGATCCCAATTCTATATCGTCCAGGGAAACCGGGTCAGCGATGGCGTACTGGATCAGGTGGAGGCCAAAAAAGGCTTTCGGTATACCTCCGAACAACGGGAAGCCTATCTCGCCAACGGCGGAACACCTCACCTGGATCAGGATTACACCGTATTCGGGTATATCGTCGAAGGGATGGAGGTGATCGACAAGATCGCCGCCGCCAAGACCAAGCCCGGTGATCGCCCGGAAGAGGATATCTGGATGATCATGAAGGTGGTCAAATAACCCCTCATCGATTCCGGGCTGGACCGCAGGCAACCTGATTCCTGAACAGTTCTGCCCTCTTCCTTGTATCTTTGGTCAAGGAATGATTGTACCCACCGCCATACGGAAAGGAATTTCACTGACCCTCCTGCTGGGTCTGGTCTCCGCCTACACCATACGGGCCTGGCACAATCCTGCATTGCATCATCACCCCACCTGTCAGGCGGAAGACGACCTGCATTTTCACCAGGGTGAAGAAGCCTGTTCCCTCTGTGACTTTATCCTCTCATTACCCCTTCCCGTTGATGAGGTTTCCTCATCCACAACCTTCACCCATACCAGAGCTGTCGTTCGCTTTGACTGGCTGGATGTCATCCCCGACAATGTCCGGCTGGGATATGCCCTTCGCGGGCCTCCCGCTTCCGTTTAAACTGAAGAACGGAATCGCTTGTTTATTTTTCTAGTACCCTCGACATGAAACGGATCCTCTGGATCAGTATCCTGCTCTTTACAGGACTTTTGCAGATGCATGGACAATGTTCCATCCAGATCAGCGGAGTAGTCCTGGACCAACACGACCAGACACCCCTGGATTTTTCCACCATCTATATCCAGGAAACCGGCAAGGGCACCCTTGCCGACAGCCTCGGTGCATATACCCTGAAAGGCCTCTGCCCCGGGAAAGTGACCCTGGTCTGTTCACATATCGGTTGCGATCCACTGACCATCAGCCTGATGCTGAGTCGGGACACCATCCTCAATTTTTATCCTGAGCACCATGTTGAACTGCTGGACCAGGTGATCACGACCGCGCCGCGAGTGGCCGAAGCACCCGCCCAGACCAGAACTCAACTTTCCGGACAGGAGCTCGAACGATTACAAGGCCGTTCCCTCGCCCGGATGCTGGAATCCGTTTCAGGGGTCAGCATGGTCCAGACCGGACCGGGTATCGCCAAGCCCATGATCCACGGTCTGGTTGGCAATCGGGTGTTGATCGTCCAGAACGATGTCCGCCAGGAAGGCCAGCAGTGGGGCATGGACCATGCACCGGAGATCGACCCGACCATGGCTGGCAGTATGACCGTCATCAAGGGTGCCGAGGGTGTCCGATATGGCCCCGAGGCCATCGGTGGGGTGATCCTGATCAAACCCGATCCGCTACCGCGCTCTCCAGGCCTGAAAGGCACCCTGATGACCCATCTCCAAACCAACGGCCGGGGAGGCAAGATCGCGGGCCAATTGTCGGGCGGCTTCAAACGTCCAGGATGGGGCTGGCGGGCCACCGGATCAGCACATCTCCTGGGGGACCAGCAAGCCCCCGGATATATCCTGTCCAATACGGGTTTGCAGGAATGGGGCTTTTCGGCCCAGAGTGGCTATACCGGCCATAAAGGAACCGTCGATCTTTACTACAGCTTTTATAAGGCCACCTTCGGTATCCTGCGCGCTGCCCATATCGGCAACCTGAGCGACCTGCAAGCTGCGATCTCGGCAGATGAACCCTGGATCCAGAAGCCCTTTACCTATGAGATCCTCAATCCGCGCCAGAAGGTCCTCCACCATCTCGCCAAACTGGAAGCCAGCAGAAAGGTGTCCGCCATGTGGACATTAAAAGGGCGATACAGCCTGCAGATCGATGAACGTCAGGAATTCGACATTCGCCGGGGCGACCGCGACCAGATCCCCGCTCTCGATCTGACCATTATCACCCAGCAGGGGGAGGTCCTGGCCGAACACCGCCCCTGGCGACATTTTCTCGGCACCCTGGGCAGCAGCGTGCAGTACCAGAGCAACTACAATATCTCCGGAACAGGCGTCCAACCCCTGATCCCCAATTTCAGTACGACCACCGTCTCCCTTTTTGGCTTCGAGCGATACACCCGTCCTGCATACGACCTGGAGGCCGGCCTCCGCGGCGATTACCGGGTACTTCGAACAGCTGTGTTCGATTCTCTGGACCAGGTCATTTATCCCACCTTCAACTGGTTCAATCTCAGCGGCACACTGGGAGGGACCTACCGATTCACTCCAGCCTGGCAAGCTACGTTTCAGCTCGCGAGTGCCTTCCGTGCACCCGGTGCGCATGAGCTCTTCAGCAATGGACTCCACCACGCTACTGCATCGCTTGAAATCGGAGATGATCAGTTGCAGATCGAACGGAGCCTGAAAACGGTGTTGACACTGAAGATGGACCGGCCGCTGTTTAAAGCCGGCATCTCGGGATACATCAATCCGATCAACAACTTTATCTACCTCCGCCCTACCGGGGATTATGCCCTGACCATTCGCGGGGCCTTTCCCGTCTTTCAGTATATCCAGACCGATGCCCTGCTGGCAGGTGCGGACCTGGATATAGCCCTGGTTATCCGCCCATGGCTGACCTATTCCGGACAGGCCGCCCTGTTATGGTCCGATGATCGCCGACAGGAAGAGCCCCTCTTCGGCATGCCACCGACCCAATTCAATCATCGGATGAAGGTGCATACCCCGGCTGGAGGAGACAAGTCCTCCTGGTCCCTGGAGATTTCCGTGCGCCATGTAATGCGTCAACATCAGGCCCCGAGCTACGATTATGCACCGGCTCCTGATGGATATACCCTGGTGGGCATGGTCGGGGAATGGCAAAAAGGTAATTTGAGGGTCAACATTGGCGTTGACAATCTGTTCAACCAGTCGTACCGGGATTATCTCGATCGGCTGCGCTATTTCGCGGATGCCCCTGGTCGCAATGGTTTTGTCAAGTGTTTCTATCATTTCTAATCCAACTCGAATATGAATAAGCTCTTTTTCTACCCGGCCCTGTTCCTGGGATTTACCCTCCTGATCACCGGTTGTGCCAAGGATCCTGATCCGGTCAATGAATCCGAACTGATCACTTCTGTGACCATGACCTGGACACCCCAGGGAAGCGGAGCACCGGTTCTCTTCCAATTCAAGGATCTGGATGGTCCGGGGGGGGCAGCACCAACGATCATTTCCGGGGCATTGGATGCCAATGCCACTTATACCGTCAGTATGGCATTGCTGAATGAAGCCGTAACACCTGCCATCAATATCAACCAGGAGATCCTCGATGAAGGACCTGAACACCAGTTCTTCTTTGCTACCACCCAGGGGATCTCCCTCTCCTTTTCCTACGATGATACCGATACCAATGGCGCACCCATCGGACTGGAGACGACCATGCTGACCGGTGCAGCAGCCACAGGCAAGCTGCAGGTTACCCTGCGGCATGGCCTTGACAAAGGCGCCGCTGGTGTAGCCCAGGGAGATATCACCAATGCCGGTGGCGAGACAGACCTTCAGGTTGAATTTGATCTGGTGATCCAGTAATCAGCGAAACCTCATGAAAGGGCCTCAAGCGCCCGCTCAGCACTCGCTGTACGGTATTGAAAAAGGGAGGGATCCGACCGGATCCCTCCCTTTTTGCCTGCCTGAACGCCGGATGGGCTGTCCGTCTGCCAAAGGACTGCCAACCCAATTGGTATCTGCCGGGGTCCAGAGGCTCTCGCATTGACCATTCTTCGTAACTTTGCAGGCTATTCGGAGAAAATGGACGCAAGCGATCAGATCGACACGAACCGCCTTCCCCGCCATGTCGCAATAATCATGGACGGAAACGGCAGATGGGCAAAGGCCCATGGCAAGCCTCGTGTATTTGGCCATCGCAACGGCGTGAAGTCTGTCCGGGAGGTCACAGAAGCAGCAGCGGAGATGGGCATCTCCTACCTGACGTTATACGCGTTCTCTACCGAGAATTGGGGACGCCCTGCCAGCGAGGTCAACGCCCTGATGCAGCTTCTTGTGCAAACTGTCCGAAAGGAGATCAAGACACTCCAGGAAAACCAGATCCGATTGCAGACCATCGGTGATCGTTCAAGACTGCCATCCAAGACGGCACGTGCCCTGGAGGAAGCCATGGAGACGACCCGGGAAAACCAGCGGATGACCCTGATCCTGGCCCTGAATTACAGCGCCAAGTGGGAGATCACCGAAGCCATGCGACAGATCGCTGAAAAGGTGCATTCCGGACACCTGAAACCGGACCAGATTACCGAACAGATCCTGGCCGACCACCTCAACACGGCCGGCATACCCGATCCAGAACTCCTGATCCGCACAAGCGGCGAGTCGCGGATCAGCAACTTCCTGCTGTGGCAGATCGCCTATGCAGAACTCGTCTTTACACCGGTCATGTGGCCGGATTTTCGGAAGGAGCATTTCAAAGATGCCCTCCTCGAATATCAACACCGGGAACGCAGGTTCGGAAAGACTTCCGATCAACTATCGTCCCAGAACGTTTAAAATGATGTTAAGACAACCCATGACAGGGGGCGAATTCCCCTCTCTCTTCGTTTTTTGCAAGACCATTACCCCGTTACACCATATGCGCTTCGTCCTCATTCCCCTCTTTCTGCTTGCTTGTCTCATTGGAAAAGCCCAGGAGGACCTGCAAACCATCGACTATACTTCTGATCCAAAGGAACTGGAAGTCGGTGGCCTGCGCATCACCGGAGCCAATAACACCGATGCCAATGCCTTGATGGCTGTCTCCGGATTAAGGGTCGGTGGCAAGATCAACCTGCCGGGAGACAATATCTCCCGTGCCCTCAAGGCACTTTGGAAACTCAAGCTCTTTACCGATGTACAGATCGTCGAGGAAAAGCGGATCGGCGATGTCATTTTCCTGGAGATCGTCGTCGTCGAACGACCCCGATTTGCCCGGCATACGTTTCGGGGCGTGAAAAAGTCTCACCATGACGACCTCAACGAAATTGTCAATAAATACCTGATCAAGGGGACCATCATCACCGAGAATAACCGGGTGAGCTGCCAGAATGCCTTGCGGGACTATTATATCGAAAAGGGATACCTCGACGCCCGCGTAGATGTCATTGAAGAAGCCGATGAACAGCTGATCAATGCCATCAAACTGGTCTTCGATATTGATCGTGGCAAACGGATCAAGATCGCCAGCATCACCTTTGATGGCAATGAAAACATCAAGGACCGGAAACTGCGCAAGCAGATGAAGGAGACCAAACACCGCTGGAAGATCTTCACCAGCTCCAAACTCATCGCTGATGAGTACGAAGCCGACAAACAGAAGGTCATCGCCTTCTACAACACCCAGGGCTATCGCGATGCCCGCATCCTCCGGGATTCCGTGTGGCGCGACAAAAATGGTCGCATCCGGATCCACATGGATATTCATGAAGGGAATGTCTACTATTTCCGGAATATCTCCTGGCGGGGAAACTACATCTACGATGATGCAACACTGAGTCGCGTGCTGCAGATCACCAAGGGTGACGTATTCAATTCCGAATTGCTGGAAAGCCGCCTGACCTTCAGCATGGATGGCGCAGATGTCAGCTCCCTGTATATGGATGATGGCTACCTGTTCTTCCAGGCGGACCCCGTGGAAACCTCGATCGACGGCGATTCCATCGACCTGGAGATCCGGCTGTATGAAGGCCCCCAGGCCACCATTGATCGCGTGGTGATCAACGGAAATGACCGGACACACGAACACGTCATTCGCCGTGAATTGCGAACCGTACCCGGGGCGAAGTTCAGCCGGTCAGACATCATCCGTTCCCAACGCCAGATCATCAACCTGGGCTATTTCAACCAGGAGAACATGCCCATCAATACCCCCATCAATCCACAACGGGGGACAGTGGACATTGAATATACCCTGGAAGAGAAACCCTCCGATCAACTCGAACTATCCGCCGGTTGGGGCGGGGTCAACCAGGGGGTCATCGGCACACTGGGCGTCTCCTTCAACAACTTTTCCATGCGGAATATCTTCCGCCCGGAAGCCTGGCACCCGCTCCCCCAGGGAGATGGCCAGCGACTTTCCATCCGCGCCCAACGTGGCAGTCGTTTTTTCCAGTCGTACAATGCCTCCTTTACAGAGCCGTGGCTGGGAGGAAAGAAACCGCGCAACTTCACCGTAGCGGCCTTCTTCAACTCGGTTTCCAATGGATTGAGCCGGAATGCAGAGGCCTACAGTGGACTGGACATCTTCAACCTGACCGTTTCACTGGGCAACCGCCTGCGCTGGCCCGATGATAACTTTATCCTCACCGGAGCGCTGAACTTCCAGACCCTGAATCTGCAGAACTATTCCCGATTCTTCCTCGATGATGGAAGTACCATCACCAAGGGCAAATTCAACAATTTCTACCTCAAGATGACCCTGGCCCGGAATACCGTGGTCGATCCAACCTTCCCGAGAAGTGGGTCCCTGGTTCAGCTGTCTGCCCAGCTCAGCCCACCCTACTCCTGGTTCCAACCGTTCACCAAGTTCGGCCTGCAATCTCCGGAAGACAAATTCAAATACCTGGAGTACCACAAGATCCGACTCACCACGGAGTGGTATACCCCACTGATCGAAAAACTCACCCTGCGGGCAGCCGCCAAATTTGGATTCCTAGGCTATTACAATCCGGAAAAAGGAACCATCCCCTTCGAGCGATTTGAAGTGGGTGGCGCCGGACTCGCCAACCAGGGGGCCTTCTTCATCGGAAACGAGCTGATCTCCATGCGCGGGTATGATGTCGGCGATCTGCCTGCCAACAACAACGGATATGCATCCGTATTCAACAAGTTTACAGTCGAGGTCAGATATCCGATCTCCCTGAATCCAAGCTCGACCATCTATGTCCTCGGCTTCGTCGAAGGTGGCAACGCCTGGCGGACCTTCCGCGAATACAGCCCCTTCGATCTGAGACGTTCCGCCGGAGGGGGTCTTCGGGTGTTCCTCCCCATGTTCGGACTGCTCGGGTTTGACTATGGATTCGGGTTCGACAAGAACCTGCCCGCAAACAGCAAGTGGTCTCAATATGGCCAGTTCAACTTCATCATTGGATTCGAACCGGATTAATCCGACCTGAGCCAAAGGGTATCCATGATTAAAGCCCGCCTCTACCCCCGATAACCCGGGGTCAGAGGCGGGCTTTTCTTTTGCTTCAAGGTCTTTAGCAGCCCAGATACGGTGATATCGATAATGGATCTGCAGTCAATCCTGTAACCGCACATCCATCAAAGCGCCCCGCAGGGGTGCACGGATAATAGCACAAAGTCAGGCAACCGCCTCGAGCCCCGTAGGGGTGAAACTGCCTTTGCCCGACGCATAGGCTTTCGTTGACTGAATTCAATCGTTTACACATGTGGAGTGAATCCTTGCCTCCACATGCACGTGTGATTTATTGCCCCAAGCGTTAAACCTTCATTAACGGCGCACCTCCAATAGGGTGATCATTGTCTTCGTTCTGAATGCAATCTTGCTGCCCATGCTCACCTCCCAACAGAAACTCCACCACCTCTACCAACGCGCGGGCTTTGGACTGAGCCCCTCGGAATGGCAACGACGTCAGCACTGGACTGTCGAACAAGCCATCGATGATCTGTTTCATGAAGCAGATGCCAGTCTCCCCCTTGGTGGCTATGAGGAATATGAAGAAGAGTTTGACGTGATGCGGGAACAGATGAAGGAGATGTCCCGCCAGCAACGCCGAACAACCAAAAAGAAACTGGACAGGGAGAAACGACGCCTCCTCATCACCGGGCTCAATCGCGATTGGGTCCATCGAATGGCAGCCACCGGCCAGGTGGGTTTTCGGGAAAAAATGGTGCTGTTCTGGCACGGTCACTTTGCCATCCAGACACTTTTTGGCGGATTGGCACGGATCTACGCCAACACCCTCCACCGCCATGCCCTGGGGCGCTTTTCTGAGATGACCCTGGCCATGGCGACCGATCCGGCCATGATCCTCTTCCTCAACAACCAGCAGAATCACAAGGACAAGCCCAACGAAAACTTCACCCGTGAACTCATGGAGCTCTTTACTCTGGGGCGCGGACAGTACACCGAACAGGACGTCCGGGAAGGTGCCCGTGCATTTACGGGATGGGCCTGCCTGCCACTGAAGGGTGAATTCATCTACCGTGAAGGGGATCACGATGAGGGTCAAAAAACCTTCTTCGGGAAAACGGGTAACTGGAACGGACAGGACATCATTGAAATGATCCTGAACAGGCCCGAAACAGCCGGATTTATCGCCCGCAAGATCTATCGCTATTTTGTCAACGATGTACCCCATGAGGACCGCATTGCCGCACTGGGGCAACAACTTTATCGCTCCGGGTATGATATCGGTGATCTCATGCGGACCGTGTTGAGCAGCGACTGGTTTTATGAGCCGGAAAATGTCGGAAACCGGATCAAGTCACCGGTCGAGCTCATCGCCGGGCTCCTGAAAAGTTTTCATGCCCGTTTTGATGATCCGATCGCACTCTCCGTTGGACAGGCTGCGTTAGGCCAGGTCCTGTTCTTTCCACCCAGTGTAGCCGGATGGGCAGGAGGGAAAAGCTGGATCGACAACCAACGCCTCCTGCTCCGTCTGCAACTGCCTATGATCCTCTTCGAAGCTGCGGAAGCCGATATCCCCCTGCCCGGTGATCCGGAAGCCATAGAAAATGCTGCGACCATCCGCCAGCTGAAAGCCAGTGTCGACCCGAATCCACTACTGAGCATGATCTCCGGCCAGCCGATTGACGATGCCCGGAAAATGCTCTTACACTATCTCCTGCCTCATCAGTCCCCCGAAGACCTGGCCTGGCTGGGCAGCTACCTTCCCCGGGGCGAACCCTCCCGTCAGATGCTGGCCCTGGCCATCCGCACCTGTAGTCTCCCAGAATATCAACTCTCTTAAGCCGCCACCCATGTTACGTCGCGATTTCATCAGACTATCCTCCCTTGCTTCCGCCTCCCTGACCATACCCGGATTCCTTTCCTATGGGCAGGCCCAACTGGCCAGCCATGAGATGGGAAAACGATTGATCATCATCCAACTGACCGGAGGAAATGACGGCCTCAACACGATCGTCCCCTACTCTGATGACCTGTACTTCAAGGCCAGAGGGCGATTGGGCATTCAAAAAAAAGAAGCACTCTATGGCAATGACCTCCAGGGGTTCCATCCTGCCCTCGAGGGCTTGCGTTCCCTCTATGATCAGGGATGGCTCTCCATCCTCAATAGCGTCGGATATCCGGAGCCCAATCTTTCACATTTCCGGTCCATGGACATCTGGCATACGGGCAGCTCTTCCCGGGACTATTGGGATACTGGATGGCTGGGCCGGTGGCTGGACCTGCATCCGGGTACCCCGCATGAAGCCATCCAGGTAGATAATGCCCTGGGCCTGGCACTCAAGGGCCGATCCCGGCAGGGCTTTGCGCTCCGAAACCCGGAATCATTAAAGCGAGCCGCCAGAAGCCCTTTTCTGGATGCTGTCACGGACCATCGGCAGCAGCATGAGGAAGAAATGGCCTCCTACCTGTATCAGACCCTGGCATCCACCCAGGAATCCGCTGCCTACCTGGTCGAAAAAAGCCGGACACACAGATCGACAACCCGGTATCCCGCCTCCCAGCTGGGACGGGATCTCAAGGTCATTGCCGAACTGATCACCGCAGACACAGGCACCCGGATCTATTATGCCAGCCTCACCGGTTTTGACACACATGTCAACCAATCCGGACGGCAGGAGCGACTGCTCCGCCAATATGACGAAGCCGTCTCCGCCCTGGTCCGCGACCTCAAACAACACGACCTCCTGAAAGACACCCTCATTTTGACCTTCTCCGAATTCGGCCGGCGGGTCAAAGCCAATGGTAGCGGTGGTACCGATCACGGCACCGCAAACGTCCTCTGGATGATCAATGAGGGTCAATTCCAGCAACCCGGCTTTTTCAATGCCCCGCCGGATCTGGCCCGACTGGTCGATGACAATCTCTCATTCCAGGTCGATTTCAGATCCATCTATGCCGCGATTCTGCGGGATTGGCTGGACACCACCCCTGAGACGATCCTCCAGTCACCAGGTCCGTCACCCATACCGTTGTTCCGTGCCGGATAGACAAAACGGGATCGAAGACTGTCGCCTTCGATCCCGTTTTTCATTCTTCAGCCTTATCCAGCTGCCTATCGTTAGAGGTAATTGGCCACAAAGAATGGATCGTAGGCTTCCAGGGAGCGATTCTTCAGGATGACCCGATAGTTCTGCTGGGTCACAGGATAGACTTTCAAACCGGCCTCAGCTTTTCCGATAAACTCCTCCTTGTATTTTTCGATCAGCTGATAATACTCCATGGCATTTTCGGCAGAGTTGAACTTGCGCACAACCATCAGCGGCACATCCACACTGAGGAAGATGTTCGATGAGAGTCGCAGCCGGTCCGCCTTGAAATATTTCCGATTAAAGGCATTGACCGCATTTTGAGCATCCTGCAACTCCACTTCCTTCAGTGACCAGTTGATGATCACATAATGCGTGCCTTCAGGGTCGAGATTAAACTCACTTTCTTCCGCATTCTGATTGGGCAGGTCTTTCGGCGCTACCGATTTGTCTCCCAGCAGGCGCAGGATCTCCTTTGCGCGCTTCTCTTCCTCCGTATCCGGGTATTTGCTGACCAGGTCCTTCAATGCATCGATATAGGCCTCCTTTCCATCGCGGTTTCCGGTTGTCATGGCCCGCAATAAGACAAACTTGGCCTGCAGGCGATTGTCCGGACCAAAAAGGGTATCCACCTGTTCGAGCTTCGACCAGGCCAGGTCATACCTGGCATTGCGGAAGTCCTCATAGGTCTGCTTGTAATAGTTGTTCAACTGTCGTTCCTTCTCCCTGGACTCACCCAGGTAATTGGGATCGCCCAATACACGGGCATAGGTCGATTCAGGATACTTACCCATGATCAGGTCATAGTACTTCCGGGCCTGACTGTTCTCTCCCAATTCATTGTGTGCCAGGTAAAGGAAGTACCAGGCATCCAGCTCATGTTCCGTTGCCGGGAAGCGCGCCAACAACTCGGTCAACACGTCTACGGTCTTCTGGTTGTTCTGTAATCGTTCCCGATAAAGCCGTCCCAGGGCGATCATGGCTGTCTGGATCTTCTCCTCAGCCTCTGCCACTGCTTCCGGGGTCATGGGCACGTCCTTGAACATCTCCTGCAGTTCACTATTGGTCAGGCTGGTCTCTATCGCTTCTTCCGCAGATTCCGCTTCCTCCACTTCGAAGCTGGTGGACCGATTGGACCTTCGCCAGTTATCCTCCAGAAGGCGATCATTACCCCAATAATCCTTGAAATCCTTCAATCCCCGATCCAGCGCTTTACTGTCGTAGGCAAAGAAATTCGATTTTGTCGGGCCGGAGGACGGGGTATTCCGGGCACCGAACTGTCCCTGGCTGACCGAGAGATTCCGACCGGTCGACTTCGGCTGCCGGTTCTGGTTGGCGGCCAATTCATTGGCTTTGGCAAGACGGTCCGCCTTGATCTGTTCGGCCAGGGCCACGCGGTCCTTTTCAGACAATCCGGCGATCATCAACAGACTGTCCTGCAGGGTGATCACCTGAATATTTCTGGCGATATCTGTCAGGTTCTTGCTCAGCAGGGACGCGCGATCATACCGCTCGTCGGTCGCCGGCATTTCCTTGATGACCAGGTCGTAAAACACCTTTGCTTCGACATACATCTCCTGGGCGAAATACAGCTCCGCCAGTTTGAGATGGGTCTCCGCTTTCTGGGAAATGTTTTTACTGGAGTAACGAGCGGATTCCTTCAGGTTGGCAATGGCCGCAGTCGTATCCTGGAGATCGAGGTCCATCTCTGCCAGGGCATAATGGATCCGATCCCGGTAATCTTCATTCTTCTTGTCTTTCAGCAGCCGCTCCATATCCTTCCGGGAATCAGCAACCAGAGAATGCCCGGCACGATACTCACCCAAAAGCAGATTCAGGCGGGCATTGAACTCCATTTCATATGCCGGCCGCAATTTGACGACCGAACGAAAGGCTTCCACCGACTGGGCATACTGATTCTGCTGCTGATAGATCTGACCGAGGATGTACTGGTACCTCGCCTTTTCCTTTTTCTTCCTGGCCAGGGTGATGGCTGAACGCAGGTAGGGGATAGCGCTGTCATACATTCCACGTTCCATGAAGAGATGCGCCTGGGCGACCGGTATTTCCCGAATCACCTCCGGAGAAGCGGTCGGATGGGTGGCCGCTTCCGTAAAAGCCCGCATGGCATCTTCGTACAGATGCCGTTCGGTATAGGTACGCCCCAGCCAGAGCATGCCTTCTGCATAGGCAGGGCGATGCTTGAACAGATAGTTTTCCTTCTTGGGCTTTTCTTCTTCCGGTTGTACGTCTTCCTCCTCTGGTTCACTCTTGTCTGTGACCTCTTCGGGCTCCGGGTCCTGTTCAG
Source organism: Bacteroidia bacterium (assembly GCA_030429045.1). Lineage (GTDB taxonomy): Bacteria > Bacteroidota > Bacteroidia > Chitinophagales > Saprospiraceae > JAGNXB01. The sequence continues at coordinate 32,900 of JAUIEA010000015.1, forward strand.
CCGCCGGGGCAGGTGCTAGTTCATCACCGGGTTGACCACTGTTTTCCAGTGAGTCCGTTTCTATCGGCGCAGGGGTATCCTTTTTCTTTCGGGGCACCTTTTTTCCCTTCTTCCTGGCCTTGGCTCGAGCCTTGGCTTCTTTTTCACGTTCCTTTTTCCGACGCTTGGCTTCTTTGCGGCGTTCTTTTGCAGCCTTTTTTGCCTCCCGAAGACGTTCCTTGCGGGATTTTTCAGCCGCGTCTCTTTTGGCCTCCCGCTTCTCCTCGAGTTCCTTCTTTCGCTCCTCCCGCTCCTTCTCCTGCAGCTTTTTCTTTTCCCGGCGTTCCTCTTCCCTGGCTTTTGCCCGGGCTTTCTTGTTGATGGTTTTCTTTCGCAGATCCATCGCCTCCGGTGAATATGCCTCTTTCAGATACACCAGGGTCTCTTCGGCGGACTCGTAATCGTGTTTGAGATATTGGGCCTTCCCGACCAGGAGATAGCAATCATCCACCCAATGACTGGGCCGGTGCAGGGTTGCCACGACCGATACCTTCTCGATGGCTTTGTCCAGGTCCTCCTTCACTGTTTCGGGATCCGCAACATGAACATAGTCGTAAACATCCAGGATCTGAGTATAATTGTCCTGGTTGTTGGTCGCCAGCTTGAGCTCGCTGGCTTCCAAAAGCACGTTCGCATTGAAATAGCCGTTGTAATAAGCCGTTGTATTGTGATAGAACCGGCCCATGAGAGAGGGGTTCTCCCGACTTTTTTTAGTCGCGCAGCTGCTGACAGCAATAAGGAGTAAAAAGAGGACGGGTAATCGGAATGATCTCAAGGCGGAGGTGATATGAATAGAAAGTAGAATACGAAAAACCATACCAATCGGCTGGAACAGGCATATAACAACCGATTGGGCAAAATTATTTTAATTCGCAGCAAATTAGCAGTTCCATGGAAGAACAGCCCGTAAATAACCCAAAACGCCTGCGACAACGGCTAAAAAAGCCCTATCGCCTCGTCATTCTCAAGGAAGATTCCCTGGAAGAGGTCGGAGCCTATACCCTCACGCCCCTCAGCCTTTATGTCCTGGTCAGCTCCCTGCTGGTCGGATTGGCCATCATTCTGGTCATGCTCATTGTCTTCACACCCCTCAAGCGCTGGATTCCCGGCTATGGCGATGCCTCCATGGATCCCCAATTGATCAGCCTCCGGACCAAGGTTGATGATATGACCAAACAACTGGAATTGCAGAAGAGATACACGGAAAATGTGCGCCAGATCCTGACGGGTGAGGTCCAAACCACCCAAAAGGAAGAAAATCCGGGTTTTGTGCAGGACAGCATCGTGGAAGTCAAACGGGTAGAAGAGGATCAGATGCTGCGGAACAACTTCCAGCTCGGTGAGGGCCTTCGCAAACAGCAGGGCGTCCCCGTAGCCATGTCCAATCAAAAGATCCCCCTGGAGCGATTGTACTTCACGCCCCCAGTCAAGGGAGAGATCAGTGCCGGGTTCATGCCCGACAAGGATCACCAGGGAGTGGACATCCTGGCACCCGAGAACACCCCGATCAAAGCAGTCATGGATGGATTTGTCATCCTGTCAGACTGGACCCTGGAGACCGGCAACACCATCGGGATCATGCACGACAATCAGGTGGTCACCTTTTACAAACACAACAGCAGCCTGTTGAAGAAAAGGGGCAGTTTCGTACGTGCCGGCGAAGCGATCGCCATCATCGGGAACACCGGAACCCTCTCCAGCGGCCCGCACCTGCATTTTGAACTCTGGTATCAGGGCAAACCTGTGGATCCGGCCCGGTACATCTCTTTTTGACCCGGATCCCCCAAGTACATGACAAAGCGGAAGGATCCCCTCCCCCGGATCACTCTTTATCTTTGATTCCCTAGCATTGGTCGAAGAAGTTGACCGCAGTTCAACCATTTCTCCGAAGTTGGGTATATTCCTGTAACCGAATATGGATTCCGGTTTTAATGTGTAGGATATGTCGACTGAATGGATGAGTCAATGGTGGGATACCCTGAATGGAGCACAGCAGGTGTTCTGGGGGATCGCCCTGTTTTTCTCGGCGCTGTTTGTATTTCAGTTTGTGATCAACCTGATCGGGTTTGGAATGGATATCGACACCGATCTGGATTCTGACACAGACCTCGATCACGATGCACATATCGATCCGGGATTTGCCTGGCTGTCTGTCCGTGGCGTCATTGCCTTTTTTACCTTTTTCGGCTGGGCCGGAGTGATCGTCCTCTCCAAGGGAGGGCCCCTGCTTTGGGCCGTAGTGATCGGCGGACTTTTCGGCATGCTGGCCATGTCCCTGGTCGGCTATCTCCTGTATCTGTTCGGACAACAGACCCAGGTCGGGAATTACCATATTGATGCGGCCCTGTACCACACCGGAGAGGTTTATCTCACCATCCCGGCCATGAAATCCGGAACAGGGAAGATCATGATCCAACTCGGCAAAGGTCTCCGGGAGGTCGATGCCGTGACGGAGGGAAAAACCCTGGTCAATGGTACCATTGTCAGGGTCACTGGCATCCTGGAGGATACATTACTGCTGGTGGAGGAATTGCGGGAGCCTCAGGATGAGGCCGAGTGACCCGCCGGACAGACAAGTTGAAAACGAATACTAACCACTATAAAACCAACTGTTCTAATGGAAGAAGCTGCATTCTTGCTTTTCGGGCTGATCGCCCTGACCGTTATGATGATCTTCTTTTTCGTGAGCCGGTACAAGCGATGCCCCTCCGACAGGATCCTCGTCATCTATGGTAAAACCGGATCGGGATCCGCAAAGTGCCTGGCCGGGGGCGCCGCCTTTGTCTGGCCGGTCATCCAGGATTGGGAATACCTGGACCTCACCCCCATCTCCATTGACGTGGATCTTCGAGGTGCATTGAGTAAGCAGAATATCCGAGTCAATGTCCCGTCCCGGTTCACCGTGGCCGTGAGCAATGAGGAGGGCATCATGATCAATGCTGCTGAACGACTCCTGGGCAAATCCATGGATGAGATCCGGGATATTGCCAAGGATATCATCTTCGGTCAACTCCGACTGGTCGTTGCGACCATGGACATTGAAGAGATCAACTCTGACCGCGACAAATTCCTGTCCAATGTCGCCTCCAATGTGGGAAGTGAATTGCGAAAGATCGGACTGACCCTGATCAACGTCAACGTCACGGACATCCAGGATGAATCCGGATATATTGAGGCTCTGGGTAAGGAAGCGGCTGCGAAGGCCATCAACGAAGCGAAGGTACGAGTTGCCGAAAAAGAACGAACCGGATCGATCGGGGAAGCCGAAGCTTACATGGACCGGCGTATCCAGGTGTCTGCAGCAGAGGCAAAAGCCCAGATCGGGGAAGCCGATGCTCAGTCTGCCGCCACCGAAGGGGAGAACCTCGCCGCTGTAAAGATCGCCCAATCCAATGCTGAACGTCGGGAGAAGGAAGCCGAAGCACTCCGACAGGCCACTGCCGCTGAGAAGATCGCCTCTGCACGTTCTCTGGAAGAAGCCTATGCCGCTGAACGCAAGGCGGAAGACGCTCGTGCAAAACGGGAAATGGCCACTCGAGAGGCTGACATTATTGTCCAGGCAGAGATCGCCAAGCGTCAGAAGGAGATCATGGCGGAAGCGGAGGCGGAACAGACCCGTCGCCTGGCCAAAGGAGAAGCGGATGCCATTTACCTGATGAAGGAAGCGGAAGCTCGAGGCATCTTTGAGATCCTGGAGAAGCAGGCCAACGGATTCCAGAAGGTCGTCAGTGCAGCCGGGGGCAACTCCCGGGATGCTGTCCTGATGCTCATCGCCGACAAGCTGGAGGAACTGGTCAAGACCCAGGTCGAAGCCATCAAGAACATCAAGATCGACAAGGTCACCGTCTGGGAAGGAGGGAACCAAAAGGAAGGCGAAGGCAATTCAACTTCCAAATTCATCTCCGGCCTGTACAAGTCTGTCCCCCCGATGAACGATCTGTTCAATATGGCGGGTATGGACCTGCCCGCCTATCTCGGTCAGAAGAAAGAAGAGGAATCTACCTCTCCTGAAGGTCAGGAAGACTCCGCGAAGTAGTCGCCCTGTAACCAACACCAGAGCCTCTGAACATTCATGGATGTTCAGAGGCTTTCTTTTTGGGGGCTGGCCGCGGTGTTCACTGGTCAGATCTAGTTTGTACTTTCATCACAACCATTCTTCCGATATGATGACCAGACTTGTCACCTTCACCGTTCTGCTTCTGTTCTCCGCTGTCGGATCCACCTTTTCCCAGGATCGCATCACCGGAGGACCCTATTCGACCCGCTCACCGGTGATGGCTCGACATGGGATGGTCTGCACCAGTCATCCCCTGGCCACCCAGGTGGGTATTGACATCCTCAAGCAGGGAGGAAATGCCATCGATGCGGCGATCGCCACAAATGCCGCCCTGGGGTTCCTCGAACCAACCGGCTGCGGTATCGGTGGAGATCTTTTTGCACTTGTTTGGGACGCGAAATCCAGACAGCTGTATGGCCTGAACGCCAGCGGACGATCGCCACGGGGAATGACCCTGGAAATGCTTCGGAAAAAGGGCTTGTCCAAAATTCCTTCCTACGGGCCTCTGCCCGTCTCTGTACCAGGCACAGTAGATGGTTGGTTTACCCTCCATGATCGGTTTGGTTCCATGCCTGTTGCAGACCTGTTTGCACCCGCTATTGCCTATGCCGAGGAAGGCGTAGTGGTTCCCCCACTCATTGGCCATTATTTAAACCGGGCCCTTCGCCGCTTCCAGGACAGTGGCCTTCCCAATATTCGGGAAACCTATTATCCTGACGGAACTGCTCCTGAAGCCGGGATGATCTATGCCAACCCCCTGCTGGCAGGGACGTACCGACGGATTGCCGAAGGGGGTAGAAAGGCATTCTATGAAGGTCCAATTGCCCGAACCATGACGGATTTCATCCAGAAATATGGCGGATTCCTCTCCATGCAAGACCTTGCAGAACATCAGTCCGAATGGGTCACGCCGGTATCCATCAACTATCGGGGATATGAGGTCTGGGAACTCCCCCCCAATGGTCAGGGTATTGCTGCTCTGCAGATGTTGCAGATCCTGGAGGAAACGGATTTTTCCACCATTCCCTTCGGGAGTCCGGAGCACTTGCATACCGTGGTTGAAGCCAAAAAGCTGGCATTTGAAGACAGGGCCCAGTATTACGCAGACATGGATTTTGCCTCAGTACCCGTCGACAGTCTACTCAGTGATGACTATGCCCGTCGTCGTGCAGCGATGATCGATCCAATGAAAGCCGGCGCCTATCCTGCCGGGACCATCAGTGCCGGGGAAACCATCTACCTCACCGTTGCCGATGATTCTGGGAATATGGTTTCACTGATCCAGAGCAACTATCGCGGAATGGGTTCGGGCATGGTCCCTCCCGGTTTGGGATTCATGCTCCAGGACCGTGGTGAACTCTTTACTCTGGAGGAAGGGCGGGCCAACACCTATGCGCCGGGTAAGCGTCCATTCCATACGATTATTCCAGGCTTTGTCACCCGTGAAGGGAAACCCTGGCTGAGTTTTGGTGTGATGGGTGGCGACTTCCAGCCCCAGGGCCATGTGCAGATCGTGATGAACATGATCGATTTCGGAATGGATGTCCAGGAAGCAGGAGATGCGCCCCGTTGGCAACACAGCGGGGGCTCGGATCCTGCCGGTCAGATCCTGCATGAGAAAGGAGAGGTGTTGCTGGAAACCGGGTTTTCCTATGCCGCGATCCGGGAATTGATGTCCAGAGGGCACAAAGTCGGATATGACCTGGGCTCCTATGGTGGCTATCAAGCCATTTTTGTCGACCCCGAGACCGGGAGCTTCCACGGGGCCAGCGAATCCAGAAAGGACGGTTTGGCCGCAGGATATTAAGGGGTTGCCCAAATGAAATGGGCAGGAAGAATCTTCCTGCCCAGGTCTACTCAACCAAATTCAATCAAATGAAGGGTTTCTTGCTGTTGGTAGAGATGGGACACATCTGCCCCATCTCAGGACAACCAACAGAAAACAAGACATTCTTATCGCTTTGTATTGTATCCCACTGAAATGCCGAACCGATGATTACCTTCCTTCCCTGGAATGTAAAACAAGTTGACAGGCAGATTCAGATTGCCGGACCGGAAGGACTTGCCCACGGAAAGAATAAAAGCCGATTTGACAGTGTATTCTCCCCGGCTGTCTACCCGGGTCTTTTTCTTGAATCCATCCGGGATCGGTTGATCGATGATGAACTCACCAAATTCATTGACATAACCGGTAGCCTGTTTTGTCAGGCTGAACAAGGGGCCAATGGCCATTTCCCACCCATACCGGCTATCCCGCAGGCCATTGAGCAGGGACGCACTCGGGAAGAATTTTCCCTGGTCAAAACCGGTGATCAACGGAACGAATTCGAAGAGGGCCTGGAAGTTGCCTTCATTCAGATAGGTCCACTCGAACTGGTAACCAAACTGGAACATGATGTTGCTGGCATTGAATCCACCCTCATCGTCAGATTTCATGGTTTTGCCCAGTTGACCGGCGAAGATGGCAACACCCATTCGGGGACCACTCAAGTTCAATCGGGTGGTCTGCGGCAGGTTGATGCTGTTTTCAAAATTGTTCTTTCGGGTCAACCGCTCGAGGATGGCCTCATCCACCGGCTGGCCGTACATCTCCCGGATGGCGTACTGAATGATCAGATGGATCTGGTCCGGAAAGTTGAGGTATTCCTTGACGAAGGTGAGTTCCTCCTGTCCGCTACCCACATCGATCACCCGGAATGAGACCAGAATATGGCCGTCGATGGCTTCCAGGCTCCCTGAAAACATTTTGCGAACGCCGATGGCTTTTCCGACGTCTACCAGACATGCCTTGGCATAGCAGTCTGTGATCGTCATGCCTTTCTGTTCCAGTTCATAGCGAATGTCTTCGCGGTTGAAGATGTTATACCGGTCGAGTTTGGTCAACTCTGCCCGGGTAATGTTGGCTGCCTGAGATGGATCATAGTTCAAACCGACCACACCGATATCCAGGATTCCCAGAGAAGGGTTGGTCTGCGAATTTGCTGCTGTCAAGTTCGCGAGCATGATCACCAGGATGATGAAAAGTGCTTGATGTTTCATAATCTCTTGATTTTGATAAGTCAAAGTTCATCCCGTAACACCCTCGATTCGTGGCAACTATTGCCACAAACACATAATTATTTATTACATATCAATACGAGTGAACGAGGCGGGCCGACAACTGTTCTATTCCCATGTCCGACCTGCCCTATCGCCCGATCGACTGTTCATTTTATGATCGGCTGGAAGAAGCGGCGACCTTGCGCCGAACCTGCCGAATGGAAATTTCAGCGCATGGCGTCATCCGCCATCTGGAGGATCAGATTATAGATCTGCGCATCGTGGACGGCGCCGAATGGATGTTTCTGGCGGGTGGCGAGCAGGTTCGACTGGATGATTTGATCCGGTTTGACGGTCACCTCGTGCCCGGGAGTTGTGGCCTCCCTCCGAATGAGTGATCCGAAGATCCATATGCAGACCACCCCGTATCTTCGCCCAAAATCAGGAGGCATGGCACAAGCATTTATTATTGACGGCGTTCGCACACCGATCGGCAAGTTTACAGGTACATTGTCTCCTGTCCGTACGGATGATCTGGCGGCTCATGCCCTTCGAGAGCTGATGTTCCGGCATCCGGGCCTCACCGGAGAAGCCATTGATGACGTGATCCTGGGATGTGCCAATCAGGCAGGCGAAGACAATCGCAACATTGCCCGCATGGCCCTGCTATTGGCCGGATTACCCTGGTCGGTCCCGGGCGAGACCGTCAACCGTCTGTGCGCATCTGGCATGTCTGCCGCTGTTCATGCGTTCCGTGCGATCGCCGCCAACGAAGGAGATCTGTTCATTGCCGGCGGTGTGGAGCACATGACCAGAGGCCCCTGGGTGATCTCCAAGACCTCCACGCCCTTTGGCAGGGATGCGGAGATGCATGACTCCAGCTTTGGCTGGCGTTTCATCAACCCGGCGATGAAGCAACTCTATGGAACAGATGCCATGGGCGAGACTGCTGAAAACCTGGCCGACCAATACCAGATCAACCGGGAAGATCAGGATGCGTTTGCCTGCTGGTCCCAGGAAAAGGCGGAAGCGGCAAGGGTAGCGGGAAAACTCGCTGAAGAGATCGTCCCTGTCTCCATTCCCCGCAGAAAGCAGGAGCCCCTGCTCTTTTCCGAAGACGAGTTTCCAAGAGCGACCACCACCCGCGAAGCACTCGCCGGATTACGACCCGCCTTTCGTAAGGAGGGTACGGTCACTGCCGGAAATGCCTCCGGCCTGAATGATGGTGCTGCAGCCCTGCTCGTCGCCTCTGACGCAGCTGTCAAAAAACACGGACTGACCCCTTTGACGCGAATCCTGAGTTCGGGGGTCGCCGGTGTTGAGCCCCGGATCATGGGGATCGGTCCGGTACCCGCTTCTCAACTGGCCCTGAAACGAGCCGGTTTGACCCTGGACCAGATGGATGTGATCGAGATCAATGAAGCATTTGCCGCCCAGGTCCTCGCCTGCTCGCGAACCCTCGGGCTGGCCGATACAGACTCGCGGATCAATCCGAACGGTGGAGCCATCGCCCTTGGACACCCCCTGGGGATGACCGGTGCACGGATCCTGTTGGCTGCCTCACGGGAGCTGGTCCGCCGTCAGGGAAAATATGCCCTGGTGACCATGTGTATTGGCGTCGGCCAGGGATATGCCGTGGTATTGGAACGGGTGTAATCTGTTCTTTCCGAATCACGGATACAACCGGGCTAGAGGAAGCTGCCCCGCTGGCGCATGGCCTCATACAGGAGTATGCCTGCCGCCACCGACACATTATATGAATCCACTTTCGCAGATTGGGGGATCCGGACGCGATGGTCCAGGGTTTTCAGCAGGGCGGCATCAATCCCCGAACCTTCGGCACCCATCAACAGGCATACCGGAACCGTAAGATCGATCTGGGAAGGGATCTGGCTGTGTTCCAGTGCGGCCCCGATCACCTGGACCCCGGAATCGTGGAGGACATCCACGGCATAGGGAAGAGCCTCCCGACATACTGGCAAATGCAACAGTGCTCCGGCGGATGCCTTGACGGCATCCTCATTGAAGCGAGCTACGTCGCGGGTCCCGATGATCATACCATGTGCCCCGGCAGCAAGGGCTGAGCGGGCGATCGCTCCGGCATTACGTACATCCGTGACGCCATCCAGCATGATGAACAAGGGGGTCTCGCCCTGTTCATAGACAGCGGGAACCAGGTCTGCGATCCGATAGAAGGGTACTGCAGATCGCCAGGCCAATACGCCCTGATGATTCCCGTTCCAGATCCGGGTCAAGGCTGCAGGAGGGACAAGCTTGATGGGAATCCGCTGTTCGCGGCAACGTTCACGGATCTTGGTCTCCGCCGGTCCCTGAGACCCACGGGACATCCAGACACTATCCACAGCAAGGCCGGTTTCCAGTGCTTCCAGCACCGGATGTCGTCCTGCGATAAATTCTTTTCCTTTTCCAGCCATCGATTTTGTCTTCCAGGCTTCAAATAACGGGTTTTTCACCTTAGAATCAGGTAATGATGATCAGGTTTGACTAATTTTGAGAACCTGTACTCGCTTTTTACGTTTTCAGAACACTATTCAATCAAACTTATTTTCAGGATGAAACAAGTCTCCACCTTGCTTTTAATCCTGCTGGTGCCCTTTATGCTCGTGGCCCAGCAGCAGTCGAGCCTGGATATTGCCATGCGATATCTGGAGTCCCAGGCCAAACAACTGGGGATCACATCAAGTGATCTTTCCGATCTGGCCATCGACAAGGAATATCAGACGGTCACCAATGGCGTCACTCACCTCTATCTGATCCAACAACATCAGGGTATTGAAGTGTATAATGCCATTGCCAATGTCAATATTCAAAACGGCGAAGTTCTATTTGCCGGAAACCGTCTGATCTCCAATCTGGCTTCCAGAGTGAATGCGACCCAGCCGGTCATCACTCCAACGCAAGCATTGGAAAAGGCCCTCCTGCATCTGGGAACCACACCCTCCAAGACCTTTTCCCTGCTGGAACGAATTTCCGATCGGGAGATGATCTACGACAAGGGTGATTTCTCACACGAGAATGTACCTGTCAAACTGCGCTACCAACCCATGAAAAACGGATCAGTTCGTCTGGTCTGGGATATGGCGATCGACCTTGTCCAGGGACTGGATTACTGGAGCATTCGGGTAGATGCCATTACAGGAGACATCCTGGACCAGCATTCCTGGACCGTGCACTGCTCCTTTGGCCAGGATGCAGAAGAGGGTTGTGACCACCATCATGCAGTCACACATCGTGAAACGGTTACCGTCAAAGAAGCCCGTCAGCAAGCCCGGAAAACGACAGGCTCAGCACCCAATTCCTATAATGTATTCGCCTTTCCCATTGAGAGTCCGGCCCATGGTGACCGCAGTATTGTGGTCGATCCTGCCGATCCGGTAGCCTCACCTTTCGGTTGGCACGATGTCAATGGTGTACCTGGTGCCGAATACACCTATACCCGGGGAAATAATGTGCGTGCATTTGATGCCCGCAACTCCAACACCAGCAGTAACGGCAATGAGCCGGATGGTGGTGCCCAGCTGGAATTCGATTTTCCGCTGGATGAGAACGCGGAGCCTGAAACCTTTACGGATGCTGCTACGGTCAATCTGTTCTATGCGATCAATATGATCCATGACAAGACCTACCACTATGGATTCAATGAGGAAGCGGGTAATTTCCAGGCCAAGAACTACACTAATAATGGACAGGGTGGTGACTTTGTCAACGGACTCGCCCAATTCGGTGCAGTTGGTTTACAGAATATCAACAATGCCGACTTCTCCACTCCTCCGGATGGCGGAAATGGACGGATGCGCATGTTCCTTTGGGATCGCTCTGCAGCAGGTGCGGTCGAATATCTGAACATTGATGCTCCTTCAGAGGTAGCTGGAAAGGTGCAAACCTCACTGGCCAGCTTTGGCCCCCAAATCACCTCTACACCGACTACCGGTGAGATCGTCATCGTGGATGATGGCACCGGCAATCCAACCCAGGGCTGTTTCAACCCGACCAATGACCTGAACGGCAAGATCGCTTTGATCGACCGGGGCAACTGTGAGTTTGGGAAAAAGATCCTCAATGCAGAAAAAGCAGGCGCGATCGCGGTGATCATCTGCAACTTTGAAGATGCCTTTGTCAACATGGGCGCCGGCGCCGTCGGAGACCAGGTCACCATTCCATCTGTCTTTGTGCGTCAGTCGGATTGTGCTGTCTTTCGGGTTTTTGCGGGCATGGGCCTCTCGGCCACCATTGCTGCTCCAACAGATCCGACGGATCCGGATTATCTCGACGGTACGCTGGATAACGGGATCATCTGCCATGAAAATGGCCATGGGATCTCCAATCGTCTTACCGGCGGCCCCGGCCAGGCAGGTTGCCTCGGAGGTGAAGAACAAATGGGAGAAGGATGGTCTGATTTCATGACCCTTATCCTCACAGCCAAAGAAGGAGATACGCCTGAACAGAAAAGGGGGATCGGCACATTTGTCAGCCGGGAAGCCAACAATGGCAAAGGGATCCGAAACTTTCCCTACTCCACGGATATGACCATCAATCCGGTGACCTATAACGATATCCGGACATTTTCTGTCCCTCACGGTGTCGGATCCGTCTGGTGTTCCATGCTTTGGGATCTGTATTGGGCCATGGCGGACAAGTATGGCTTTGATCCTGATTTTGATAATCCTGATTCCGGGAATAACAAGGCCATCCAGTTGGTCATGGACGGCATGAAGATGCAGGCCTGCACCCCTGGTTTTGTCGACGGGCGGGATGCCATCCTGGCTGCCGACCAGGCCAATAACAACGGGGAGAACCAATGTCTGATCTGGGAGGTCTTCGCACGGCGCGGTCTCGGTGTAAACGCCGATCAGGGGTCCTCTGCAAGTCGTTCAGACGGGGTCGAGAACTTTGATGTGCCAGACTGTCGTCCGGAGCTCAAAGTGCGTAAATCCGTAACCTCCGTGATCAATGCCGGAGATCCGATCGACGTGATCCTGACCGTGAAAAATGACCGGCCAGATGCCGTCACCGGCGTAACGGTGCGTGATCTGGTGCCGGAGAATGCCACATTCGTCGCTGCCTCAGCCAGTATGATGGCCACTCAGAATGGTGATGAGCTGATCTTTAATATCGGGAATATGGCCTCTGGCACGTCCCTGGAGATCACCTACACCCTGAATACCTCTGAAGTGCATGGTTCTGACCTGATCTATTACGAACCATGTGAAGAAGACGATATTGACATCTGGCTGAAAGAGTGGGTGGACGGTGCCAATGAACTTTACTTTGAAGTTTCTGATTACCTGGTCAACAGTGGTACAAATGCCTGGGGAATCCTGAATTCGGATACCACCCTGCGCACCAACCTCTATCTGATCGATCCGGTCACGATCGATGCCGATCAACCGATCCTTCGGTTCAGTCATAGCTATAATACAGAGTATCGGGTCGATGCAGGTTTTGTCCAGGTCTCCACAGACTATGGTGTCAACTGGCTGGATGTCCGCGATAAGCTCTTCCGGGAGACCTATGCGCAAGGAGGGATCCAGTACAGCACCTTCAGTGTACCGAACACCGTCGGGTTTACCGGTTCTTCTGATGGCTTTGTGGATACCTATATCGATCTGTCGGAGTATGCCGGACAGGATGTCGTGATCCGATGGTTGTTCGCCTGTGATGGCAATACAGCA
>JAUIEA010000256.1 GCA_030429045.1 Bacteroidia bacterium
CCCAGAAAGCCCAATCCGCGATTGACATAGAGATACTGGCCCTCTTCCTGATAGAGACCTGCCCATTGCTTGTACACGTATTGTATGGGGCTCCATTTGAGCCATCCCGGGATTTCAACGCCGAACTGCATGCCGTGGGTATGGCCGGAGAGGGTCAGGAAGATATCCTTTTGCTGCCCTTTGACCTGTGCCTCCCAGTGGCTGGGGTCGTGTGAGAGGAGGATCTTCATGGGCACATGTTCGCACCCCTCCAGGGATTTTTTCAGGTCGCCGTACTTGGGAAAGCGGGCATGCGTACTGTAATTCTCAACCCCGATCAGGGCCAGTTCTTCGCCCCGGATGTTCAGGATGCGATGCTCATTCTGCAACAGGTCCCAACCCAGTCGGGCATGGGTGTCGACCAGTGCCCGGAAGTTGTCCGCCTTGGCCGCTTCACTCGGCCACCGATGATAATCGCCGTAATCGTGATTGCCGAGGATGGAATACACCCCTTCAGGCGCCTGTACACGCGAGAACATGGAAAGAAAAGGTGTCATTTCACTGGCCTGGGTATTGACCAGGTCGCCTGTAAAGAGGACCAGGTCAGGACGGAGATCCAGGATCATCTGGATGGCATTCTCGACCGGTTCAGTCAGGGTGAAACTGCCGGAATGGATGTCGGATATCTGGACGATACGCAGTCCCTCCCATGCCGGTGGCAGGCCGCGGACGGGTAGTTTAGTGTGGTGGATCTTGTAGCGGTATGGATTCCGCCACATCCCATAGAGGAGCATGGAAAAGGGGAGGAGCCCTGCGGTAAGCCCGAGTGTCGAAAGAAATGTGGAACGGCCGGGAAGATAGGCGGGTTCCGAAGAGAACATTCCCATGACCCATGCACCCAACCGGCGGAGATCATCGATCATGATGAACGGAAGGACGATCAGTTTGCAGAGGTAAATCAGGAACAGGGCCGACTGGAAGATACTCCGGAACCGGCCGGCCTGACCGCGCTCCAGCCAGCCCCACTCAAAGGCCAGCAGCCAGGAAATGGTCATGACGGGGATCAGCCAGAACAGGGTGGACGCCACCAGCCGTACCGGGCGGGACAGCGGTGCGGTCACCGTCTGGAACGGTTGGAAGATATACAGGTCGATGACCAGAAGGATCACCCCCAGAATGAGAATACGTACCATCTTGTTATTGGAAGCAGAATCGTCCGGGCCACAAAGCTCAGGAATTCCTACCTTTTCCGACAATGAAGCGTTCAACAGCCGGAATTGTTGTGGAACGCAGTTGAAAATCGACAAAAACCCGATATTCCTATGTCAACAGCACAACCTACCATATTGATCACCGGTGTAAGTTCCGGGATCGGACTGGCCGTTTTGGATC
>JAUIEA010000016.1 GCA_030429045.1 Bacteroidia bacterium
TTGTCCGAGCATTTCACGGTATTTGCCGCCAGAGAGGGTAAACTGAAGCGGGCCGAGTTTTGCAGAGGGGAACTCACCCAGGATGCCAAGATCATCAAAACCGACGAACCCAATGGAACCTATGTCGCGTTTCGACCCGATCCGGAGATCTTCAGACAGTGCCGGTTCCGCCCGGAGTATATGGAGACCCAATTGTGGAATTACGCCTACCTCAATACCGGGCTGAAGATCAATTTCAACGGCAAGGTCTTCCATTCCCGGCATGGGCTGCTGGACCTCCTGACCAAAAAAACCTCTCAAGAGGAACTGCGATACCCCATCATCCACCTCAATGGGCCTGACCTGGAGATCGCCCTCAGCCATGGCGACCTCTACGGCGAACATTATTATTCCTTTGTCAACGGGCAGTTTACGACACAGGGGGGAACCCACCTGTCCGCCTTCCGGGAGGCGATCGTCAAGGTCGTCCGTGATTTTTACAAAAAGGATTTTGACGCCAAGGACATCCGGGCCTCCATTGTCACTGCTATCAGCATCCGGATCGAAGAGCCGGTCTTTGAGTCGCAGACCAAGACCAAACTGGGGTCCCAGAACATGAGCCCGAATGGCGCTTCCATCCGGTCCTACGTCGCGGACTTCCTGTCGAGGGAATTGGACAACTACCTGCACCAAAACCCGGAAACTGCGCAGGCCATTCTCAAGCGGATCACCCAATCGGAACGCGAACGAAAGGAAATTGCGGGTATCAAGAAACTCGCCAATCAACGGGCCAAAAAGGCCAACCTGCACAACAAGAAGCTGCGGGATTGCCGGTACCACTTCAATGAAGAGAAGGTCAATGATGAATTGCGCCTGGCGACCACACTTTTCATCACCGAGGGGGATTCCGCTTCAGGATCGATCACCAAGGCCCGGCAGGTAGAAACACAGGCTGTTTTCAGCTTGCGGGGAAAGCCCCTGAACTGCTTCGGACTGACCAAGAAGGTGGTCTATGAAAATGAGGAGTTCAATCTGCTCCAACACGCCCTGAACATCGAAGACAGTATCGATGATCTGCGCTACTGCCAGGTGGTCATCGCGACTGATGCAGATGTCGACGGAATGCATATCCGGCTGCTTCTGCTCACATTTTTCCTGCAGTTCTTTCCCGATCTGGTCAGAAACGGGCACTTGTACATCCTGGACACGCCCCTGTTTCGGGTGAGGGACAAGCAACAGACCATCTATTGCTATTCGGAAACGGAAAAGCAGGACGCTATCCAGAAGCTGCGTGGCAAGGCGGAGATCACCCGATTCAAAGGGCTGGGGGAGATCTCACCTGCTGAATTCAAGGACTTTATCGGTGAGAATATCCGGCTTGATCCGGTGGTCATTCGGGATGACACCCGCATCGATCAGTTGCTCGGGTATTATATGGGAAAGAACACACCCCAGCGACAGGTATTCATCATTGATAATCTGAAGATCGAGAAAGACCTGGCTGCTGAGCAGGCCCCTGCTGCCGAATTGGAATCCGAATTGGCCGGCGCCTGACAAACTGACGTATAATTTTATCAAAAACCGCTCGTTTGGCATAGATTACCCCGTGGCACGGGGTTTGACCTCTGCTGACCAAAGCAGAAAAGCAGATTTTCTGCTCTACCTTATTTTATTACTGACGACCTTCCAAGCTGTATGATATACGATCCCATAATCAACCTGAACAGTGGCACGGATGAAGATTCCGAGTTCATGCCCCTCTTCTCCATTGATGAAGAAGACGAAAGCAATATACAGGAAGACTTCCCTGAACAGTTGCCGGTTCTGGCCCTGAAAAATACTGTGCTTTTTCCCGGTATCGTCATCCCGATCACGGTTGGCCGGAACAAGTCCATCAAGGCGATCCAAAAAGCATTTCAGGACAAGAAGATCATTGCTGTGCTGTCTCAAAAGGACAGTCGGATCGAATCCCCGAAAGCGAGTGACCTCTACACCATTGGCACGATCGCCCGCATCGTCAAGCTCCTGAAAATGCCGGATGGCACAACCACTGCCATTTTACAGGGACGTCGCAGGTTCCGCTTGGTGGAGATGCTGCAGGAGCAGCCTTACATGACGGCAAAGATCTCCATGATCGAGCATGAGGAATCGGACAATGATGTGGAATTCCAGGCCCTGATCTCTACGATTACCGATACGGCTCGCCGGATCATTGAGCTGTCTCCCAATATTCCCGCAGAGGCAAACCTGGTCCTGCGGAATATCACCAACAACCTGTTCCTCCTCAATTTCATCGCGTCCAACCTGAGCTTGAAGGTGGCGGTCAAACAGGAGATCCTGGAGATCAACCCGATCAACCAGAAAGCCAGGATGATCCTGATCCAGCTGGAAAATGAGCTTCAGGTTCTGGAGTTGAAGGACCAGATCGAGAACAAGGTTCGCGGAGACATTGAAAAACAGCAACGGGATTACTACCTCAACCAGCAGCTCAAGACCATCCAGGAAGAACTGGGGCACAACCCCCAGGAAGAAGAGATCGACCGACTGATGGAGCGGTCCACCCTGAAGAAATGGTCGGAAAAAGTAGCAAAGCACTTTGACAAGGAATTGAATCGCCTCCGCCGAATGAATCCGCAGGTGGCCGAATACAGTGTCCAGCTGAATTACCTGGACCTTCCCTGGGATCAGGCAACCACCGATAATTTTGACCTGAAGAAGGTCAAGAAGATCCTGGATGCAGATCATCATGGCCTTGAAAAGGTCAAGGAACGGATCCTGGAGCACCTTTCTGTGTTAAAATTGAAAGGGGACATGAAAGCCCCCATCCTTTGTCTGGTTGGCCCTCCCGGTGTTGGAAAGACCTCCCTGGGCCGGTCCATCGCCAGGGCATTGGGTCGTGAATATGTGCGCATCTCCCTGGGGGGCTTACATGACGAGTCTGAAATCCGCGGACACCGAAAGACCTATATCGGGGCGATGCCCGGCCGGATCATCCAATCGGTGAAAAAAGCCAAATCGGCAAATCCCTGTTTCGTCCTGGATGAGATCGACAAGGTGGGCAAGGATTTTCGCGGTGACCCTTCTTCTGCTCTTCTGGAGGTCCTGGACCCTGAACAGAACAGTACCTTCCATGACAACTACCTGGAGATGGAATATGACCTGAGCAAGGTTCTGTTCATCGCCACTGCCAATACCCTGAGTACCATCCAGCCGGCCCTCCTTGACCGGATGGAGATCATTCAGATCAGTGGCTATTCCACCGAAGAAAAAACAGCGATCGCAGAAAAGCACCTCCTCCCCAAGCAATTGGCTGAACACGGTCTGAAAAAGGGGCAACTCAAATTGAATACAGCAACCCTGGAAAAGATCATCCAGGAGTATACCCGTGAAAGTGGGGTGCGCTCCCTGGATCGCCAGATCGCCCAGATCTGTCGTTCCGTTGCCCACAAGGTGGCCACCGGTGCCAAGTACAAGCCGACCCAAACACCTGAGGATGTTGAAAAGATCCTCGGCCCCCGGAAGTACAATATCGAGCGATTCCTCGGAGACAATCCACCGGGTGTATCTATCGGACTGGCCTGGACCAGTGTCGGCGGGGAGATCCTGTTCATCGAGACCAGCCTGTCTGCCGGGAAGGGCGCATTGAAACTGACAGGAAATCTCGGAGATGTCATGAAAGAATCTGCAGTGACCGCGTTGAGCTACCTCAAGGCACACAGTCAGGAATACGGCATTGACCCCGAAGTCTTCAACAAGACCGATATTCATTTGCATGTCCCTGAAGGCGCCATACCCAAGGATGGCCCCTCTGCCGGGATCACCATGTTGTCTGCCCTGGCCTCCGCGTTCCTCGACAAGCCACTGAAACAGCTTGTCGCGATGACTGGCGAGATCACCCTCAGAGGAAAGGTTCTACCCGTCGGCGGTATCAAGGAGAAGATCCTGGCTGCGCGTCGATTGGGCATTAAGATGGTGGTCCTCTGTGCAGAAAACAAGCAGGATGTGGAAGAAGTACCAGCTCGCTACAGAAAGGGACTTCGATTCCGCTATGTGACCGAAATGGGCGATGTCCTCCGGTTCATGCTCCAACTTCGCCGATAGGTCTTCCATCGAAGGCGTTTTTCCACCCGAAGTTTTGGACTGCTATTGTGCGACACCGCCGGAAGAAACGGAAGGCGCCTGGTGTTCAATCTCTAATTTGGGTTAAAATCTTCTTAATCCGATATGGATTCGCATGGGAATACGCCTGCCGGGTGTTCTCAATACGTATCTTTCCGCTATGAAGATGACCTACAGCCCTTTCCGTCTTTCGTTCGTCCTGCTGCTCAGTCTATTCTGCTCAGCTACTGTTGTGCACGCTCAAAAAAGCGACCCGGACAATTCACTGGTCCAGTTCTCCGGGCTGGTCCTGGATGGCACCAATACCGAGTTGCTTCCCGTGCCCTTTGCCACGATTGCCGTAAAGGACAAGGGACGAGGCACCTATGCCGATTTTAATGGATTCTTCTCTATTGTGGTCGAAAAGGGCGATGTCATATCCTTCACTTCCATCGGTTACCGAACGGTGGAATTCCAAATTCCGGACACCCTGAAAGACAACCGGCTGCCCATCGTCCAACTGATGAGTCGCGATACCTTCAACCTCCCGGAAACAGTAGTTTTTCCCTGGCCGAGCAAGGAGCATTTCAAGATCGAATTCCTGGCCATGGATGTCACTTCGGATATGCAGCGCCGCGCCCTGGAAAACCTGGCGCAGGAAAACCTGGAGCGCGGACGCCAGGACCTGGCCTATGATGGCCGGGAGAGTGCCAGCTATTACCTTCGCCAGCAATCCAATGCGTTTTACCATATCGGGCAGCAACCCCCGATGAATATCTTCAACCCCCTGTCGTGGGCAAAATTCTTCGAAGCCTGGAAGCGGGGAGACTTCAAGAAGAAGTGATCGCGGGCCCAGATCCCCTTGCACAGACAAGACCGGAGCTTCAGGTCATATAGTGGCTTGAAAAGGTTACCTGCTCGCCCTTGCAAGCCGGACACTTGATCGATTCCTCCCTGCTCAGCACCCCGCCGCAGGAACATGGGGGCGTCGGTTTCTCCAAACCATTTTCAACGGCAACCAGCTGGTGACAGGAGGTGCACTGAAATCCCAGCTGATGACCATTGCCATGCGTAAAGGACAGCATGGTCTCCCGGTGCCCGCAAACGGAGCAGGACAACTCACCTACGCCATTGGTATTTTCGAATGTCACTTGTTCAGAGTTCATCATTTTATCGGGTTGGGTGTGAATAGCTATTGATCTAGCTCTATTCGACGACCTGGATCGTCCCCCGAACCATCTTGTCTGGACTGGTTACTTCGTAAAAATACAAGCCAGCCGTCCATGATACAGGTGACGCCCAATTCTCCTGGATATTGCTGTCCCGCAGGACCAACAGCCCCTGTGCGTCCCAGATCCGCAAATCAAGCGGTCCTTCCAGATCTGTCCTGAGGGACAATGTTGACCCTGTCAGAATCGGATTCGGATAAAAGACGGCATGCCGATGGAGCGATACCTGCGGGGATCCGGGATCTTCCACTGCTGTCATCTCCCCGGTATTCACCACTGTCCATTGCCCGAGATCCTGGATATCCGCAAATGTGGCGGCCCCTTCCGGCCCGGCCACTGCATCGACGGCAGTGGTCCATTTGGTCCAGGTATCCCCTTCACCGTTCCAGGTGCGCAAATGCAATTCCAAGGTAGATGGATCTGACTGGTTGGATGCAAAGACCTCCCCTATTCGATCCAGTTTCAACGAGGTCATCGGGTCAAAGAAGATCTGACCATAATTATTGACGACCCAATAATGCGGACTGACCGGATTGTCGAGGTCAGGCAGGACATCTGGTGCCAGATGGATCCGGCTGACGACGACCTCGCCATCCGGATAGGTCGATTGCTCCGGGAAGGCCATGGTCACACCGGTATTTCCAAATTCAAACTGGCCACCCTGGTCAATAGTCTGCCGACTGCTGACGCCTCCGCCCCAGGGGCCATTTGCTGTTTCCCGATGAGCCCCGCCAGCAAATTGCAGATGGCGGACACCCACCCGGTCTGTGGCTTCTCCGGACGTCCTGTTGAATTGATAATAGGCGATCAGGTCGGGCTGTTCATCCAGGCGCTTGGTCAGGTGCATGGTCTCTCGGATCTCTTCCTGGCTGAGAGCACGGTCCCAGATGGCTACTTCGTCAATTGCGCCCTTCCAGGTCCTGGATGTCCAATCGCGATAGCGACCAATGGACACACCATCCAGCTTGACAGGAAACACATCGGTGAGATGAGTATTCCCGATCCCGTTATGGTAGAGGGTAATGCTCCCGGACTGCATCACCAGGGCAACGTGATGCCACTCGTCCGGGGTGATGGTAAACCCGCTGTTCCACCACCAGGCACCGCCTGGCCAATGATATCCGAGGGTATTGTTGTCCCGGACGTTCAACCCGAACGCACTGCCTTCATATGCCCCGATCACAATGCCGGCATAACTGGCCTGTCCTCCATCCGCTTTGATCCAGGCAGAGATGGTCAATTCTTCATACGGTTCGCCGGGCTGGTTGGGCATGATGGCCGCATCTCCATCCGACGCCGTTCTCAATGCATAACCGGGAACGGTGTCCGGCTGGCATTCGCTCTGGACAGCGACTGTGAGTTCCCTGGTGGCCGACACGCCATTACCATCCGTGACTGTCAGTGATGCCGTGTACTCGCCATTGCCGGGGAAGACGACCCGGGGATTTCTCAATGCTGAAGTTGCAGGTATTCCGCCATCGAAGGTCCAGGACCACTGTGCATTTTCATGTGCCAGCACCGAGTAGTCATCAAACTGGAAGGTGTCCCGTTCGCAAAATGCAATTCGTTTGTCAACGGTCGGTTGACACAACGTATTGAATACATCGGGCAAGGGCGTCTCCCACATCCCTTTACCGTAAGCAGCAAGTCGGAGTTTCTTATCCCGGTAAAATGGGCGAAGGATGTTGCAATTGATCTGCTTGGGCAGTCCCTCACTGAACATTTCCCAATCTGCATTCTGATCAGCACGATAGTATACAGACCGGTTCGTCCCCAGGAACAAGCCGCCATCCGTTCCAAGCACATGCACCAGTGTAGTGGGTGCCTCCCCATTCATCAGGTCGGAGGAAATATTCGTCCAGGACGATCCGCCATCCGACGTTTCGAACACCTTTTCACCGTTGGCTCCATCCGTATATCCCAACCAGAACAGGTCTGGATCGGTGCCACTCATGGTCAACAGAAATCGTCGCTTATAGCCGGGCGGCATCTGGATTGCAGACCAGGTCTCGCCACCATCAACAGTACGCCACACCCATCCTTCGCTCCAGGTGTTCTCGTTTCGCTGGGCCACCACCATCACATCCGGTTGTGCCCTGCACATGGCGATCTGCGTCACCTTGCCGCCCTCTGCCTGATCAAAGGAATGGACCAGCTCGAAATAGGAGCCACCGTCTGCGGTCTTCCACAACTGGTGATCCTTGCCCAGGTAGTAATGATTGTAACAGTCCGGAGCCCATACCTGCTCGCTGGATTCCGCGGCAAAATATAGCTCGTTCGGTGACTTGGAAACCGGGAAGCTCACCGATGACTGATCGATCGTTTCCGGAAGCACCTTCCCCCCAATGTCTGAAAAGTAGGCCTTCCTGCCCCCGCCCGGACTGACGTATCCGGTCGGTGCCTCTCCCCCACCCAGTCGAATATGGATGGAGTCCGGATAGGTCTCGTACCAACCTGAATTGCCATTGTGATAGCGTCCACCGACCAGCAGGTCCTCATTCCATCCCTGTCCAAAACCCCAATAGTCAGAACCGGCTATGCCGGAGGTCCGGCTTTCATGTGTGCTGAAGTTGTTCTGTGAATAATTGATCCCACCGTCGGTACACACCCAGGTGTCTGTACCCAGGCATTTGATCTCCTGTACATCCGGATGCATCCAGGACAGTGATCCACCGTATCCCCCAATCCGGGAATAGGTCGTCCCACCGTTGGTGGAGCGCCACAGACTCAGGTGGCCTACCAGCAATTCGTCTGGATCGGTATGACTGACCCCGATACTGAGATTGTAATATCCCTGGTGAAATCCAGTGCCATCAAAGGGGCTGATAACCGCCAGGTTCGGGTGATCCTGAGAGTAGGGCCCACCCGCCGGTGGATTGGGGAGGGTCCAGGATGTTCCGCCGTTATCACTGCGATAGACCCCGATAAAACCGTTGTCTCCTGCCTTGGCCTGGCCGATCAATACGGCATAGATCCGGTTGGGATCCGTCGGTGTCACCGTCATCCGGGCTCCGCCGTTCGATCGTTCCGGGTCCATACCGTCAAACCATCCGTTGCCGGTCTGGATCGTAAACGTGGCACCAGCATCGGCTGAACGCCAGAAGGTACATCGCTGGTCAGCAGGGTCATCCTTCAACAGGTACAGCGTATTGGGGGCATCCGGCTTCCACTCCAGGTCATGACATTTCTCATCATACAATTTGACCCAGTTGTTGCCGCCATCGATCGAACGCCATAGCCCCTTTCCGGCAGCAACCAGCACGATGGCCGGATCGGTCGGATGAATGGCGATATCATTGACACCCATCTGGCTGACGGTCAACAAGGGGATCCAGTTGGCACCGCCATCCAGAGTCTTGAACAGGCCGTTGTTGTCTCCGGCATAAACGATATTCGGATTGAGTGGATCGATCTCCACGGCGAGAACGGCCTGAATGGACAGGTTCCTGCTGACGGGCTGCCAATGTTGACCACGATCAGTGCTCTTGTATAGTTCTGACCCCTCTGTGCCACAATAGAGGATATCAGGATTCGATTTGGATTGATCGAAAGCGTAAATATTGGTCTGCCAACTGACGGGCACCTGGTCTCCGTCGATGGCATCATTGATGACTTCAAACGGGCCGATACTGGTCCAGTTGGCAACCGAGCGGCCGGTCCCGGTAGCATTTGCCGCCCACTTCAGGTCATAGTTGATCCGATCTTGTCGCAATGCCTCGTCATCTGGGAAGCGCACAAACCCTTCTGCATTCACAAATGGCGTGACATGGCGCCTCCACTTTTTATAGAACTGGGTATAGGTCGTCCTGACAAATGGGTGTGAGGCATACCAGGCCCGTATGGCATCGTCGATCTGGAAGACATTGGGATCTTCCTGGTATAATAAAGAAAGCCACTCATTCTGGTCTTCTGCAGCTGGCGGATCAGGAAATGTAAATTGCTGTGCAGTTGCGGAGAACAGACTGGACAGGACGAGAACGGAGAGGCAAATTGCCCTTGAGGTGAACTTGAAGGTTGAGGACATGAACATCACATTTGATGGATCCAAGATAACCAAGATCCAACAGGAGACCCCTTTCCATCACGCCAAATACCGGCGAATCCTGTTGGTCAGGACCTTCACTCCCGCCGCTGTAAATGGCAGATAGGGTGATGACCTCATGATCCGGATCTCTTCCTGCAAATTGGATTCGCCATCCAGAAAACGGAATATACGGTCTATGGGATTTCGTCGATAGAGTTCCCAAAACACCTTGGCCGCCGGGATACGCCTCTGGTTGAGCACGCCCAGGAGTGCACTGGCGTAAAAGTTGAACCGGGGTTCCCGTAGTGGGGCATCCGGTTTCCACTCACCTGTGGTTGTATAATGCGCGATCAGTTGGGCAATGCGTTTCTGAGTGGTCCTGAACGTATATCCGGTCGCCGGGTTGGTATACCCACCTGCGGTACCGATCCGGATGACATTTGAAAAGGGAAATTCCTCAACGGGCTCGTCACTCATGGGAATGACTCCGAATTCCCTTTCCAGGATCTGATAGTCGGTCGATCCCAAATGCGTCTGGATCCAGGAAGTCAAACCGGCCTCATAGGCTTCTTTTGACAACAGGGCCTCTGTAAAAAGGGTATATTCCACCAGTGCTTCTGTCTCACTTAGAGGCAGGATGTAGATAAATCGACAATCACCGGAATCAGGAACCTGAAAATTCATCAACTCCGGGCTGGAGGGATCAAAAACCGGCTCTGACGTCCGGATCACATATCCGAGGAAGTGCTGAAGGAGATGAATGGCGTTGGGATCAGACAAGGGCATTCGATGTGTACTGTCAAACAAGGTCTCCCCAATAAAATCCCCGCCATCTGTTTGGATGCGAACAGCGCCATCCATGGGATCAACGGTTTGGACCGAAGCGTGCAGGCGGGTGGTTTGTGGATCTGCCTGGATCTGATCATTCATAAACGTATAGAGATCGATCCCACGGATCATCTTGTACTGGTACGATCGGAGGGGAATGGTCAATACTTCACCGGATGAACTTGTTACTCGAACATGATCCCAGCGGCGATAAACGAGGTGTTCAAAAGGTCCGGGTTGGTCTTCCCAAAAGCACCAGGTTCGATCATTGGATCGTTTTTCATCCTGATCGATCAGCAGAAATTGCAGGTCCACGAACCCTGCCTGCCGGATCTGCCAGAGCAAGGACAATCCGGCCAAACCTGCGCCCGCAATGATCAGATCGTATTTCTTTCGAACTTCAGACATCTACCATCGAACAAGTTCATAGTCCGGATGGTTTTAACCTAAATTTTCTTTTTCAGAGACGGATCCCTCTGATTGTTCCACCTTCGCCTTCAGACCACTCATCTACCCTCGGATGAAAACACTAGCCAAGAAGATATTCGAATCCCTGCCCTACCCCAAAGTGGTGATCGTGGGTGGTGGATTTGCGGGCTTGTCCCTGGTGCGCCAGCTGGCGAACAGACCGTTCAAGGTCACCCTGGTGGACAAGAACAATTTTCACACTTTCCAGCCCCTCCTATATCAGGTCGCCACGGCCAGTCTGACCCCGGACAGCATCGCCTACCCCTTCCGAAAGATGATCGGTCCGATGGACAACGTGATCTTCAGGATGACCGAGGTCCGGTCGGTCGATTGGCAAGCCAAGATCCTGGAGACCACCACCGGACCCATCGAGTACGACATCCTGGTCCTGGCGACCGGATCCACCACCAATTTCTTTGGCAACCAGGACATGGCCAAGAAGGCCATGCAGTTGAAATCCATCGGTCAAGCCCTGGATATCCGCTCTGATTTTCTACAGCATTTCGAAAAAGCGGTAGCCCTGACGGATACCAATCAACCGGAGGAACAACGGAAGGCCTTACACTTTGCCATCGTGGGTGGCGGTCCTACAGGTGTCGAGGTTGCCGGTGCCCTGGCTGAGATCAAAAACAAGATCCTCACCAGCGAATACCGGGAGGTAGACCCCCAGTTGATGGATATCACGGTGATCGATGCGGGGCCACGCCTGCTGTTCGGCATGAGTGAGATCTCCAGCCAGCGCGCCAAACGCTACCTGGAAGAACTCGGAGTACGGATCGTCCTGAACACCCAGGTCAACTCCTATGACGGGCACACGGTCCACCTGTCGGATGGGAGCACCATCACAACGGAGACCGTGATCTGGGCGGCAGGCGTCAAGGGCAATCCAATTCCCGGCCTGAAGGAGGAGGCATACACGACCAATGGACGATTGCTGGTGGATGAATACAATACGATCCGGGGGCATGAATATGTCTTTGCCCTGGGAGACCTGGCCCAAATGTCCACTCCGGACCAGCCCAGGGGACATGCCATGATGGCCCAGCCAGCCATGCAACAGGCCGATCACTTCGCCCGGAACCTGCTCCGCCTCAGTGAAAAGAAACAGCCCATCCCGTTCAAATACAGGGACAAGGGCAGTATGGCGACCATCGGCCGGAACAAGGCGGTTGCAGAGATCGGGTCATGGAAATTGGGTGGCAGCCTGGCCTGGTATGTCTGGATGGGGATTCACATCCTCTTCCTCATCGGCTTCCGCAATCGTTTGGCCGTGTTGTTCAACTGGGCAGTGAAATACTTTTCCTACGCCAATACGATCCGGATCATCGTCAGACCTTTTCACCGGGACAGGTCCTAGAGCGACAGATGGGCATAGAAGCCCAGGTCGCCCCCCAGGATATGCTTGGTATCCCTAGCGATCTGTCCGGTATGGTATGAAAAATGTTCGATGGCATGGATGAGGATGGATGCCCCGGACTCCTCAAAAACCTGGACGGGGTATGTGGCCAGCAATTGGGCTTCCGTGATCGCAGGCAAGGCGGACCTCAGGTCCTTTTCGAGCTGGTCCAGTAACAGGCCCAACTCATGAACTGGAAGTGGACCCGTTGTCGAAAATTCTGTATCCCGGTCCCGGATATCCGGTTGGCCAACGAGGGCATGAAGGATCCACTGGCGGGCATTGCCCACGACATGCAAGACCAGATTGCCGATGGAGGCCATCTCGGGGCGGGGTCGAGCCCAAACCTGTTCCAGTGTCAGTCGGGCCAGGCATTTTCGAATACGAGGAATACTCTCACCCAGGATCCGGCGGTCCGTTTCCAGGATCAATATCCTTCCTACCTGGTTCATGTGTGCTTATTTTACACGCGAAAGTAATGGAAAGGTTAGACGATGGAGGTTGATTACATTTGCGGGGTATGAAGGTTACCGATCATTTTGCAAACGCCGAGGGGAAGACCCTGGTCTCCTTTGAAGTCCTGCCCCCCCTGAAAGGAGGGAGCATGCAGACCATCTTTGATATACTCGATCCATTGATGGAATTCAAACCGCCATTCATCGACGTGACCTATCATCGCGAGGAATATCTCTATGTCAAACGACAAAGTGGGTATTATGAAAAGGTTGCCATCCGGAAGCGTCCGGGTACGGTCGGGATCTGTGCTTCCCTCATGTTCCACTACGGGGTTGATACTGTTCCTCATCTGATCTGTGGTGGTTTCACCAAGGAAGAGACAGAAAATGCGCTGATCGATCTCAACTTCCTCAACATCACCAATGTGCTCGCACTCAGGGGAGATGCCCGCCAATTCGAAGACAAGTTTGTCGCGGAAGAGGGGGGACACCCCTTTGCCATCGATCTGGTGAAACAGATCTCGGATATGAATGCCGGCAAGTATCTGGATGACACCATCAGTAACGGACAGAAGACAGATTTCTGCATCGGGGTAGCCGGTTATCCGGAGAAGCATTTTGAGGCACCCAATCTCGGGCTGGACCTGGAAAAGACAAAGGCAAAAATCGATGCCGGTGCGCACTACATCGTCACCCAGATGTTCTTCGACAATTCCAAATATTTCGAATATGTCGACAAGTGCAGGGCGGCCGGGATCACGGTGCCCATTGTTCCAGGTCTGAAACCACTGACGCGGGGATATCAGCTCAATTCCATTCCCCGCAAATTCTTTGTCAACATGCCGGATGATCTGGTCAAGGCCGCTGAGCAATGCAAGGACGAAGCGGCCATCAAAGCACTGGGTATTGAATGGTGCGTTGCCCAATCCAGGGAGTTGAAAGATGCTGGAGTGCCCTGCTTGCACTACTATACGATGGGAGATGCCGCCACCACGCGAAAGATCATCGAACAAGTGTATTAAAGGCGGGAAATTTTCCCCTTCCGAGCCACCCTTCTTCCCTTTCAGAACGTGGTCACTTTCACGAAAATGGTACCTTTGCGGGATGAGTGCAAACCCCAACGACCCGACCTTGCGTTCCTGGGTCACGACCCCGAAGGACAGTGATTTTCCCATCCAGAACCTGCCATTCGGCGTGGCTGCCCGCAAATCGGACCAGGCGCCTTTTGCAGCTTCCATTATCGGCAATCTGATCGTCGATCTGCATGCCCTGAGCACTCTGGACGCCTTCAAGGACATTGCCCTTCCGCACAATATTTTTGCCCATTCTGACCTGAATGCATTTATCTCCCTCGGAAGATCCATTACCACGCAGGTCCGGGGCCGCCTCTCCGAGATCCTGGTGGATGGAACCCCTTTTGACACGATCCGGGAGAAGCGCGATCAATGGCTGGTTCCGAATACGGAGGTGGTTCATTTACTACCTGTCACTATTGGGGATTACACCGACTTCTATTCCAGCCTTGAACATGCTACCAATGTGGGTTCCATGTTTCGGGATCCATCCAACCCCTTGCTTCCGAACTGGAAGCATATCCCGGTGGGATACCACGGACGGTCATCCTCGATCCGGGTATCCGGGCACAGTTTTCCTCGTCCGCACGGGCAGCTCAAGCCCCAGGATGGACCGCCGGAATACGGACCCTCCAGAATGGTCGACTTCGAACTGGAAATGGGATTCATCATTGGCAAGGGAACGGAATTGGGTGAGACGATCCCTGCTGATCAGGCAGAAGAGCACATTTTTGGCCTGGCCCTGTTCAATGACTGGTCGGCACGGGATATCCAGAAGTGGGAATATGTTCCCCTCGGGCCATTTCTCGGGAAGAACTTTGCCTCCACGCTTTCACCCTGGATCATCACCATGGATGCCCTGGAACCGTTCCGGACAAACGGCCCCGTCCAGGATGTCCCGGTACTTCCCTACCTCGAAACAACGGGACCTAAAACCTATGACATTGCATTGGAGGTCTTGATCCAACCCGCCGGCGGACAACCCAGCCGGGTCTGTCAATCCAACTTCAAATACCTCTACTGGAACATGTGCCAGCAGTTGGCACACCACACAGTCAACGGATGCGATATGCGAGTGGGTGACCTGCTCGCCTCCGGCACGATCAGCGGTCCCACACCGGACAGTTACGGATCGATGCTGGAATTGTGCTGGGGTGGCACCAAAACCGTTACCCTGGAGGATGGTTCTACCCGCAAATCCATCCAGGATGGCGATACGGTCATCATGAGAGGGGCCTGCGAAAAGAATGGGGTACGGATCGGATTTGGAGACTGTGCGGCTACAGTCCTTCCAGCCAAACCATAGACCTGTATGAGTCTTCGGATCCTCCTCGGATGCCTGCTGATCCTGACCCAGGGTTTCGCCGCTGGCCAGTCTCCGATGGAACGCGCTACGGATGCCTTCCAGAACAATCCCCTCAGTAAAGGGGCCACCCTCTCCTTTC
Organism: Bacteroidia bacterium; assembly: GCA_030429045.1. Classification (GTDB taxonomy): domain Bacteria; phylum Bacteroidota; class Bacteroidia; order Chitinophagales; family Saprospiraceae; genus JAGNXB01. The sequence goes on from JAUIEA010000016.1 coordinate 14,996, forward strand.
ATGTTCGCAAAATAGAAGGGCATCAGGAGATCTTCAGCAGGAACAGTGACCGCTGGATGATCCCGGCATCCAACCAGAAACTCATTACAACAGCAGCGGCTTGGGATCTGCTTGGCCCTGATCATCGGATTCCAACCATCCTTCGCCTGGAGGGGCTGATCGTTGATTCGGCCTTTATCGGCAACCTGATCCTGGAAGGACATGGAGATCCATCCTTTGCATCCGGGCGGTTCGGCCCCTCATCCACCGAAGATTCTATTCTTTCGCGGTGGGTCAAGCAAATGCGATCTCTGGGCATCAATCAGATCCGAGGGCAGGTGATCCTGGATCCGGAGTACTACCCCGGTTCGCCGGTTGGCCTGACCTGGGAGTGGGGTGACCTGGGTGGTTGTTATGCTCCTGGCATCTGGCCGGTCAACTGGCAGGAAAACTGCGTCAAGGCCCAGCTGGACAAGGACAGTCTGGGATTGCACCTGACCGCCGATACACTTCGCTTGCCCTGGCCTGTCGTCCCGTCACTTGAAACCGGCAGGGCACCTGCCGAACCCGACTTCCTTACAGGCGCTCCCGGCCACCTTACCCGATGGATTGGCGGACCGGAACGGTTGACCCTTCCCATTGCGCTCCGATTGGCCAATCCGGATGTCCCTCACTACCTGAGGGAACGTCTTCCCCGCTTATTCCAACGGGCGGGTATTCCATTCCATGTGGATTCGGTTTCGCTGGCCCATGCCCGGTACATTTGGCAGGACACCCTTTGGTCGCCACCACTTCGTACCCTGGTAACCCATACCAATACCGAAAGTCACAACCTGTATGCGGAAGCGATCATCCGACGGATCGGCGAAGTGAAGGGAAAGACCTCCTCATTGGGTCAGGGATTCGACCAGGTCCGTCGCTGGTTGGAGCAACAGGCCATCGCACCTGCGCCCTTCCTCCATGATGCCAGTGGATTGAGCCGACAGAATGCCCTGACTTCCGGCATGATCACCCGTCTGCTGACCACCTGCGTGCAAGACAGTTTTCCACATCCCGGCTTTGTCGAAACGCTGGCCATCGGGGGCAAAACGGGAACCCTGTATCCGCATCTTCGCGACAAGCGGATCAAGGGAAAGGTCTGGGCCAAAACGGGTACACTGAACCGGATACGCTGCTTGAGCGGGTATATGACCCGCCAGGATGGGGAGCGCGTGGCCTTCAGCATCCTGGCAAATCAATTCACCGGAACGACCCGTGAGTTTATGGCATTGGCCCAACAATGGCTGATCCAACTGGCGATGTCGACGGATTGAACCCGGGAGAGCCGCACAGTTCCGTCAGAAGTGGTTATTTTCGCTGATGATGAAGAACGCGATCTCCTACCTCCTGTGTCTGGCAGTCCTGGGACTGGTCTCTTGTCAATCGACTGAACACCATCATGACCAGGATCAATCTGAGCTCTCTGGAGCTGAAGGCCTTGATCAATCTTCAGACAATCATGAGCGGGACAGTTGGCAGGAACCGGAGAGGGTCATTGACCAGCTGGGGACGCTGACCGGTAAAACCGTGGCAGACATCGGCGCAGGGACCGGATATTTCACCTTTCGGCTGCTTCCCCGGGCAGAAAAGGTCATCGCCATTGAAATTGACGAGCGATTTATCCGGTATCTGGACAACCAGGTAGACAGATTGCCGGACTCTCTCGCCCATCGATTGGAAACCCGTCTTGCCGAACCCGGCGACCCCCATTTGCAATCCAGGGAGGTGGATGTCATCCTGGTGGTCAATACCTATATCTACATGTCCGACCGGATCCGCTACTTCCGAAATCTCAAACAGGCCATCAAGCCCGGTGGTCATCTGGTCGTGGTAGACTTCAAGAAAAAACCGATGAAAGTTGGGCCAGCCCAGGATCTCCGGATGGCGCCTCATCAGATCGAGGCCGAGCTGCTCAGTGCGGGATATACCAATATCCGGGTGGACAACACCACCCTGGACTATCAATACATGATCCGGGCAGAACTCTGAACTGGATCAGATCAAACAGCTTGTGTGGAGACCTGACGCTCGATCAGGCTCTCCCGCTCCGGACCGGTAGAGACCATGGTCACCGGTACATGCAGGAACTCTTCCAGATAATGCAGGTAGGATTTGCAGGGTGCAGGCAGGTCGTCGTAGGACTGGCACCCGGCCAAATCCTGCTCCCATCCGGCGAAGCTGTGCAATTCAGGTTCAACCGTCACGAGGTTCAGATCGTAGGGAACATTAGTGTGTCGCTTGTCATCATATCGATAGGCGACTGCTGCCTTGATCTCTGCCATGGCGTTCATCACATCGATCTTGGTCACGATCAACTGGGTCACCCCGTTGAGCATGATAGAATATTTCAGCAGGGGCAGATCGACCCAGCCGCAGCGGCGCGGTCTGCCGGTGGTCGAACCGAATTCGTGGCCAGCTTTACGCAGAAACTCTCCTGATTCATCATGCAACTCTGTGGGAAAGGGTCCGCTGCCCACTCGGGTGCAGTATGCTTTGGTCACGCCATAGACCTCTCCGATTCGTTGCGGGGCGATCCCCAGTCCGGTGCAGACACCGGCGGTAATGGTGTTAGATGAGGTGACAAATGGATATGTGCCAAAGTCGATGTCCAGGAGACTCCCCTGTGCGCCCTCTGCCAGGATCCGTTTGCCGGACAGCAGTGCATCGTGCAGGTAATACTCCCCATCTACCTGGGGAATTTGCCGCAGTGCATCGAGGCTCGCCATCCAGCGGGCTTCTTCCTCCTCCAGGTTAAAATCAATTTCCGGATACAGGGAGATGAGGTGCAGATGCTTTTTCTTCAGGGCTTCGTAACGCTGATCAAAGCCCTTGAGGTGGATGTCGCCGGTCCGAATGCCGTTCCGGCCTGTTTTATCCATGTATGTCGGTCCGATCCCCTTGAGGGTTGAACCGATCTTACTCGTGCCTTTTGCCGCTTCACTGGCCGCATCCAGATACCGGTGGGTGGGGAGGATCAGGTGGGCTTTCCGGGAAAGCAACAGCCGGTCCAGCACCGTGATCCCGGAAGCTGTCAGCTGGGTGATCTCTTTTTCGAGGGTAATGGGGTCCAGAACGACTCCATTGCCAATCAGGTTGACCAGATGTTCTCTGAATATCCCGGAGGGGATGGTGTGCAGGACAAATTTCTTTCCGTTGATGACCAGGGTATGTCCGGCATTGGGACCACCCTGGAAACGGGCAACGACCTGATATTTGGATGCCAGGACATCTACGATCTTTCCTTTGCCTTCATCTCCCCATTGGAGACCGAGCAATACATCTACTTGCATACTGAGTATTTCTAAAGGAGGGGCAAAGATCGCCCAATCTTCAGAAATATAGCCAATAATCCAGGGAAGGTTTGGCGATCCTTTCGGAAAAGCGGTCTATTGCACGGGAATTGACGTGTCCTGTGCGGGGACGAAGTCGAAAATAGCCTTGAGTCGGGTCATCTCCAGGAGGCGCATCACCGTCGGATGAGGATCGGTGAGCTGCAAGGTCGCTCCGCAATGACGCAGGTGCTTCCACAACGCCAGCAAGAGGTTCAATCCTGTGCTGTCGATATATTGCATTTGGGAAATGTCCACCACAAAGGTGCGACTGCCATCCTGGACCCGACGATTGACTTCGTCGAGGATGGCGCGGTTGTCCAGGTCGGACAACAGACGATACAGATAGAGTACCTGTACCGACTTTCTGTCAGTAAAGCGATAATTCATGGGATCGGGATTCAGGTCAAATACCAAAGAGACTACTTCAAAACCTGTGCCGTCTTTTGGCAGGCTCCGTTGCACTCTCCGTACAAAGTTAATGAATGATGATGTATTTTAAACTTTAAAATATCACCCATCATGTCTTTGATCTGCTGAATTCGCGGATCACAGAATTCGATCACACTGCCACAGTCGAGACAGATCAGGTGATCGTGTTGCTTGTAGCCATAGCTTCGTTCGTACTGGGCCTGATTCTTACCAAACTGGTGTTTGCGCACCAGATCACAATTCACCAGCAGCTCGAGGGTATTGTAGACAGTGGCCCGGCTGACCCGATAGTTGTTGTTCTTCATGTGGATATAGAGTCCTTCGGCATCGAAGTGCTCGGTATTCCGGTAGATCTCCTCCAGGATGGCAAACCGTTCCGGAGTCCGACGCAATTGGTTTGCTTCCAAATGAGCGTTGAAGATGCGCAGGGCTTCCCTGAGGATCTGCTCTTCAACTTCTTCTCGGGCAATACGTTGTGAATGGTCGGACATGGTGGTACGTTATCTGGACGCGGAGGATCGTCAGTTCGCTTCTACCCGGGTTACGGAAGAAATACCATCCAGGGTTTTCAGGGCCTGGATAGCCTGTACGATCTGGTCTTTGTTACTGACGATCAGGCTGATCTTTCCTTCGAAGAATCCTTCATCGCCATCAATATAGAAGGAACGGATATTCAGACCTAAAGTTGACGATATTCGCTGAGAGAGTCGTTCGATCACGCCGGGTCCGGTATCGATTCCCGTCACCAGCAGATCAACCTTGAAGGAAGACGTACCGGCCTGTACCCATTCAGCCTTCATGACCCTGTAGCCATAGTTTGCCATCAGATTGACGGCATTCGGACAGGTCGTGCGGTGGATCTTCATGCCGGAATTGGAGGACAGGAAGGCAAAGACATCATCACCCATCACCGGATTGCAGCAATTGGCCAGCTGGTATTCATATTGGTCCGCCGGTTCGCCATTGATCAGGAGTTTTGGCGGAGTGGACCGCCTGAAGGTCGTCGGCGCGGGCTCCGGAGTTGTCTCCTCCTTCACCGGTTCTTCCGAGGTGGGCGGGATCAAGCGCAGGCCGTCCACTTTGAATTTCTTCAGTTCAAGCAGGTTGACCTCATCGTGGGTAATGGCACTGTAGAGATCCAGTCTGGAGCGGTATCCAAAATGCTTGACCAGCATATCGGCATTCAGTTCCATATCCACCTTGAGCTGGGCCAGTTTTCGTTCCAGGGTTTCCTTGCCGATGGCACCCTGCTCGTTTCGCTCCTCCCGGAGGGCCGTGCGAATCTTGGAACGGGCCTTTCCGGTGACGACCAGTTTCAGCCAACTCTCATTCGGCTTCTGGTTTTTACTGGTCTGCACGCCCACCTGGTCACCATTCTGCAAACGATAACCCATGGGTACCAGGCGATTGTTGATCTTGATGGCGGTGCATCTCAATCCGAGGTCCGTATGGATCATGAACGCAAAATCCAGGGCCGTGGCACCTTTGGGCAGGATCTTCATATCTCCGGCTGGCGTATACACATAGACCTCCTCATTGAAGAGACTGGTTTTAAAGTCATTGAGAAACTCAATGGCATCCGTTTCATGATTTTCCAGGAGTTCCCTTACGTTGTCCAGCCAGGATTCATAGACATCCGGTGAATCTGACACGCCCTTGTATTTCCAGTGTGCGGCATAACCACGCTCGGCGATCTCATCCATCCGTTCGGTCCGGATCTGCACTTCAACAAAACGGCCATCCGGTCCGATCACGGTGGTGTGGAGGGACTCATACCCATTGGATTTGGGGGTAGTCACCCAATCCTTCAGTCGTTCGGGGATCGGTCGATATACATCGGTGACGATGGAGTACACTTGCCAGCAGGCCTGCTTTTCCTGGCGTCGAGGGACATCCAGGATCACCCGTACTGCGAAGAGATCATAGATCTCCTCAAAGATCACTTCCTTGGATTTGATCTTGTTCCAGATGGAGTGAATGGACTTGGGTCTTCCCGTAATGCGGAATGCGAGTCCCGCCTCTTCCAGTTCCTTCTTCAGGGGGATGATAAACTTCTCTATATAGGTGGCCCTGGAAGCTTTGGTTTCCTGCAACTTGCGGGCGATATCCTGGTAGGATGCCTGATCTGTGATCTTCATGCACAGATCCTGGAATTCGGTTTTCATATTGTAGAGACCGAGTCGATGAGCCAGCGGCGCGTAGATATAGTTGGTCTCTGCTGCGATGGCCAACTGCTTGTGCCGGGGCATGGATCCCAGGGTCCGCATATTGTGCATACGGTCCGCCATCTTGATCAATACGACACGAACATCCTTGACCAGGGTCGACAGGACTTTCCGGAAATTCTCTGCCTGCGGGCTGTCAGAATTATAGGACCGGTCCAGTTTGGTGAGTCCGTCGACGATCATGGCCACTCGATCCCCGAATCTGGAATAAATATCCTCCAGGGAGACATCGGTGTCTTCGACGACATCGTGCAGCAAGGCGGCGACTACAGCTGTCGGGCCCAACCCGACTTCTTCGGCACATATCCGGGCGACGGCAATGGGGTGCAGGATGTAGGGTTCTCCAGACTTCCGGCGTTGCTTCGAATGGGCCTCGACCGCCAGTTCGTAGGCATTGCGGATATTCTCACGGTCTTCCTCATCCATGGGTGAATGGATGCTTTTCAGCAGGTCACGATATGCCCGCTGAATGAGAAGTTTCTCCTCCTTATCAACTACCTGAATTTCTGCCATAGACCTGATTGGTCGAACAAGTGCCTACTCATTCAACAACTAAAACAAAAATAGCAAAAAAGGGGTTCCGCCAAAAGGCTTGGAACACGCAAGGGTTTTCGTAATTTTGCGGTCCCTGAGCAATCAAGGGCAAAGATTACACCAAATGCGGGTGTGGCGAAACTGGTAGACGCGCTAGACTTAGGATCTAGTGCCGCAAGGCTTGGGGGTTCGAGTCCCTCCACCCGCACAAACCGTTTCTGACGAATTGATGGATCACGACACAGTAGTGTATCCGGTGTCTTCAGCACGTGAACCAGGATATACATTCAGGTGTTCACGTTACGCTGGCTCAGGCAAGGCACTACCGACACGATCCGAATCAGGACCACTCTTCTCAATTACAAACCCTTTTTGATCTCTTATGGAAAACGTCACCCTGGAAAAACAGGACGAACTGAACGGTGTCATCTCGATTCGTGTCCCGTACGATGACTACAAGCCCCGCTTCGAAGCTGAATTGCATAAATTCAGGAAGAAGGCCCAACTGAAAGGCTTCCGGAAGGGGCACACCCCCCTGTCTCTTGTCAAGCGGATGTACGGTCAGTCCATTCTGGCGGATGTGGTTCAGGAACGGATCAACAACCAGCTACAGGCATATCTTGTCGAAACCAAGCCCAACTTTTTTGGTCAGCCGATTCTTCAGGAAACCCAGGAACCCCTGGATTTCAGTCTGGACTACACCGCTGACTACAATGTCAATTTCGAAATGGGTCTGGTGCCCGAGTTTGAACTCCAGGGAATGGATGCCAAGGCTGTCCTTGCTGTTCCCGTTGTAGAAATTACCGAAGCAGAGGTCGATGAACAGGTGGATGCGCTCCGTCGCCGTCACGGTGAACGCCAGGAGATGGAAGGAGAGCCTGTAGGCGAAATGGACCATATCGAATTGCATCTGGAGGAATGGGAGAATGGCGCAAAAAAAGAGGGCGGTGTCCATACACATACCCACTTTCTGATCAATGAACGGATGTCGGATGACCTTCGGAAGAAGATCCTCGGGAAGAACATCAAAGACACATTTGTATTCGATCCGTATACGGCCGAAAAGGATGCCACTGAAGCCTATATCCGGAAATATGTACTGCATCTGGAGGAAACCAGCCCGCCGACCAGCCATGAATTCATGGCCCGGATCGACAAGATCATCCGAGTGACTCCTGCGGAGCTGAACGAGGATTTTTACGTCAAGGCGTTTGGCCCTGGACAGATCCAGGATGAAGCGGGCATGCGAGACTTCCTGAAGGGGAAGATCAGCGAACAATACGACCAACAAATTCGCGAATACATGCAGGACCAAATGCGGGTAGACCTCCTCAAGGCCAACCGCATTCCGTTGCCGGAATCCTTTTTGCGCCGATGGGTCGCCACCAATGAACAGGAGAAGGAACAGGAAGAAAAGAAGGAATGGACGAATGAACAGTACCACCTCTTTTTCGAAGATCTCCGCTGGAGCCTGATCCGGGACAAGGTGATCCGCGACCATAAACTGCAAGTCACTGAAGCCGAGCTGGTTGCCGATTACCGGACCAAATTGCTGGAATACTTCGGACAAATGCAGGATGAGGCCATGCTGGATCAAATGTCCCAGCGAGTCCTCCAGGATGAGGAAACCCGCCAAAAGCTGGCCGATCAGATCGTCCAGACCAAGGTGGTCGATGTGTACCGCAATACCGTCAAGGTCAAGGAGGAAAAGATCAAACCTGAAGGGTTCCGTCCGTGGATGGAAAAAGCCTATTCTGCGATCAATGCGTACTTTACTCCGGGTGCCTGATCAAACTTTTTTCAGTTTTTACGTTTAATCTAGAAAACGAAGCTCATGATCCCAAAGGATGAATTCAAGAAGTATGCGACCCGTCATCTCGGCATGTCGGAAATGCATCTCGAAAAATACATGAACACCACCGTCCCCAATATTCACGGATTCACCCCTCAGGTCATTGAGGAACGTCAGATGAACATTGTGGGCATGGATGTCTTCTCCCGTTTGATGATGGATCGCATCATCTTTATGGGCGTGGGTGTCAATGATTATGTTGCCAATGTGATCCAGGCACAGTTGCTGTTCCTCGAATCCACGGATCCCAAACGGGATATTCAGATGTTTATCAACAGCCCCGGGGGTTCTGTGATCGCTGGACTGGGCATTTACGATACCATGCAGTATGTCTCCCCGGATGTGGGTACCATTTGCACCGGTATGGCTGCTTCCATGGGAGCTGTTTTACTGGCCGCCGGCACGAAGGGTAAACGTTCCTGCCTCTATCACAGTCGTGTGATGATCCATCAGCCCATGGGTGGCATGGAAGGTCAGGTTGCCGACATGGAGATCTCCTACAAGTTGATCAAGGACCTGCAAAAGCAACTGTATGACATCCTCGTGCATCATTCGGGCAAGGACTACAAAACCATTGAAAAGGATTGTGATCGCGACAACTGGATGACCTCACAGCAGGCCAAGGATTATGGTCTTGTGGATGAAGTCCTGGATCGCAACAACCCGCGCAAAGAAAAAAACAAGAAAGAGGCCTGATCCTCATCACCCCCCTGAACGGCATTCATGAAAAAGGAAAAAAACGCCCCTCAATGTTCTTTTTGCGGTCGATCCCGTGAAGAGACACAAATGTTGATCGCCGGAATCGATGCCCATATCTGCGAAGCCTGTACCGAGCAGGCTTTTGATATCGTCAAGACGGAGGTCACTGGAAAGAAGAAGGGCGGTGGCAAGGATGGCATCAATCTGAAAAGCCTTACACCTCGTTCGATCAAGGATCACCTGGACACCTATGTCATCGGGCAGGACGAAGCAAAGAAGGTCCTTTCTGTTGCCGTGTACAACCATTACAAGCGGTTGAGCGCGGAAACCACAAAGGATGAGGTGGAGATCGAGAAGTCCAATATCCTTTTTGTCGGATCGACCGGCACTGGGAAGACCCTGATGGCCAAGTCGATCGCCAAGTTTCTGAAGGTCCCCTTTTCCATTGTGGATGCAACCGTATTTACGGAAGCGGGGTATGTGGGAGAAGATGTCGAGAGCATCCTCAGTCGCCTGCTCCAGGTCTGTGATTACAATGTGGCCCAGGCGGAAAAGGGAATCATCTATATCGATGAGATCGACAAGATCGCCCGGAAAAGTGACAACCCGTCCATCACCCGGGACGTTTCCGGGGAGGGCGTCCAGCAGGCCTTGCTCAAAATGCTGGAAGGCACTACTGTCAACGTACCGCCGTACGGGGGACGCAAGCACCCGGAGCAGAAGATGATCACGGTGAATACCCAGAACATCCTCTTTATCTGTGGCGGCGCCTTTGATGGCATTGACAAGCATATTGCCCGTCGGATCAACACCCATGTGATCGGGTATAAGAATGATGATGACGAAGGGCCGATCGACCAGGATCAGTTACTTCGCTATATCAATCACCAGGATATGAAGAGCTTCGGCCTGATCCCGGAATTGATTGGCCGGATGCCGGTCCTGACCTGGTTGGAACCGCTGGACAAGGTTGCCTTGAAGCGAATTCTGGTCGAACCGAAAAATGCGGTCATCAAACAGTATCAGCGATTGATGGAGCTGGAGGATGTCAAGCTCACCTTTGAGGATGATGCCCTGGACTACATTGCTGATCTGGCGATCACGTACAAGCTGGGAGCCCGCGGATTGCGTTCCATCCTGGAAGCGGTCATGACCGATGCCATGTTCGATCTGCCTTCGAAGAAGGATATCAAGTCATTCGAGGTCACCAGAGAATATGCCGAAAAGAAACTGGCCAAAAGCAAGATCAGTTTTCTGAAGGCAGCGTAATTCTTGACACTAAGATTTTTGAAAGGCTCCTCTGACAGGGGCCTTTTTTATTTCGGTATGCCGGTTTTTTATCAGATATTCAGAGCTGACAATCCAACCTTTACCAAATCAAACCAAGCTATGAATGCAATCTTGAACCTCGGTAAGTACCTTTTTGCCATTCCGTTTATCGTCTTTGCCCTCTTCCACTTCATGGGTGCAGAAGCAATGGCGCCGATGGCCTTTGGCAGTAGTCTGCTTGTATATGTTACTGGACTCTGTCTGCTCCTCGCAGGGGTGAGCATCCTGATCGGCAAGATGGATAAACTGGCCACTGCCCTGCTGGGTGTCTTCCTCCTGCTGACGATCGTTTTTGTCCACCTGGGTGGAGCAATGGATGGCGATCAAGCCGCTACCGGAAATGTCTTGAAAGACCTGATGCTGGCAGGTGCCTCCTGGTTGTATGCCGCACATATTGCGAAAGACAATGCAGTGATCGGTTGATCACGCCCCAGAACAGAACATTGAAAAGCCACTCTACAGAGTGGCTTTTCTGTTTTCAGCAAGCCTCTGATCAGAACATCCTACCTTCGCGAGGATGCGCTACTTCCTGCAACTTTCCTACAATGGGGCCGCTTATTCCGGCTGGCAATCCCAGCCCAACAGCACGGGCGTTCAGGCCGTCATCGAGGAGCACCTGCAGACCATCCTGCGAGAACCTGTTGAAATCGTCGGTTGTGGTCGTACTGATGCAGGTGTCCATGCGAGTGGATTTTACGCCCATTTCGACTGGCCAGAACCTTTCCCTGAACATTTCTTGGTTCGCCTGAACAAGCTTCTCCCCGCCGACATCGCCATCCAGGCCATCCATCCGGTTCATCCGGAAGCCCATGCCCGTTTTGATGCCCGGCAACGCCGGTACAAGTACCAGATCCATCTGACCAAGGATCCACTGGCCAATGCCCAATCCTGGTTTTACCCCCATGGGCATCAGCCCCGGCTTCATGTATTGAATGAGGCTGCGCAACTCCTGCTTCACTATGGGGAATTTGCTCCCTTTTGCAAATCAGGCACAGATGCCATGACCCGCAAGTGCCGGTTGTCGGAATCGTTCTGGGTTAGTGATCGCTCCGGCACCCGATTGACCTATTGGGTAACTTCCGACCGGTTTCTGCGCGGGATGATCCGCCTGATCGTCGGCATGTGCCTGAAGGTATCCGAAGGAAAAATTGACCTTCAGGATGTACGTGAAGCACTGGATAAACAATCGCTGCTGGAAGGCAGCTGGAGCGTCCCTGCGGACGGCCTGACCTTGTGCGAGGTCAGGTATCCCTATTTGTCTTAATTGCTGATCCGGGTGTATTGCAGCCTGGTCGCCCCGAATGATGCGGCCTGTGGGTCCCTGTTCAGGTCCAGGATCAGCGGACGACCCGCATGAGTCTGGATGAGCAGGTCAATCATGGCGCGGTTAGCCACTTGCCCTGCAGATCCGGCGATTGCGGCAGAAAACAGGCGATACAACACTCCACCTGAGGAAATGAAAAAGGCTGCAGCCTCCAGCTGATCCGCTTCCCGGCCGATGCCCGTCATAAATCCCAGTCCGCGATGCATGGCCTGGTACATGATCCGGAGATACCGATGAAAGTCCTTCCCCTTCTCCTGGTACCATGAGGTGTTCTTGTTCCAGAAATCCACCAGGTCTTCCGGTTTCAGCTGGATCATATTCCATTCTCTGGCAGGGGCGTCGGCTTTCCAGGTAAACTCCTTTTCCAATTCGGTATAGCCGCCATATAAATGGAGCAGGTAGCGCTCTTCTACCTGATCCCGGATACCCGACAACCCGATTTGGCCTTCCCAGGGAAGAAGGACATTCTTCACGCGGGCTGGCATGGCTTTGAGGAAGCTGAGGATACGCGGGCGACTCATCACATGAATGGAAAAAGGACCGGTGGGTGCGATGTGACCGGGTTGCTGGTAGATGGTCCTCCCGAGCCAGTCCCGTTGAAAGAACAGGGGCATGACCGTTTCGTAATCTCCTTCCACCAGGCCGACCCAATCTTTGCTGTAGGCATTCAGATACCACGTATAGCCCGAAAAGGAGGGATGCGTGGCATAATGGACGCAGCTGTTCCATTTCAGTTGGTCGATCTTGGAGGCGGGCAGTAGTTGGATGTCCATAGTCGTGATAAGACCTGAACCACAAAGGACGGAAAATGTTCCTACCTGCCAGCCAAAGGCTGGATTCCTGCGTTCCTGGTTCCTGATTTCTAGTCTTGAGCAGTGGGTTTCAATCGTCTGGATGTTCAAGGTCGGGCCTTGCGGCCCAACTGGTCCAAGGGAGGCCGGAGGCCTCCTGTTTAAAGTTAAATGTCGCTTTCAATGTCCGGGTGAATAGCCCCGGGTTTTATTTGTGGATCTCAACATGTATTGATGGCATTTTTGCCGGCTCCGCAAAATGGTGACAAAACTTCCCCGGACCTATCAACCACATGTGTGCACGCAGGAGAAAGAGCAAACAGGCGGTGAGACACCGCCCAAAGTGCTCTTGCCCTTGTCGCGCAAATAGTGAAGCATTCGTCTCGAGCTGCCGGTGAGACACCGGCACCAACGTCAATCTAATAATGAGGTCAGCTATTGGGAATTCCTGGTTCCAGGGGTTGGGCAGAGGGTCTCAAACGTCCGGATGTTCAAGGCGGGCCTTGCGGCCCAACTGGTCCAAGGGAGGCCGGGGCCTCCTGTTCAAGGTTTAATGTCGCTATCAATGTTCGGGTGAATAGCCCCGGGTTTTAATTCGCACAACAAGCTGTTTTGGCGGCATTTTTGCCGGCTCCGCAAAAATGGTGACAAAACTTCCCCGGACCTTTCAATCACATGTGTGCACGCAGGAGAAAGAGCAAACAGGCGGTGAGACACCGCCCAAAGTGCTATTGCCCTTGTCGCGCAAATGGTGAAGCATTCGTCTCGAGCTGCCGGTGAGACACCGGCACCAACGTCAAATCTAATAATGAAGGCAGCTATCGGAAATTCCGGGTTCCTGTGTTTTTGATTCCAGGGGTTGGACAGAGGGTCTCAAACGTGTGGATGTTCAAGGTTTAATGTGTATTACCTTGAACGTTGAACAGGGGTTGCGTCAGCAACCCTTTTGAACGTTGAACCCAGACGATCCCGCTGAAGCCCCGAGGACTCGGGGTCTGGATCCAGACTACCACCTAAGGTGGTACGTCCGGACGGCCAAACTTCACCGAAATCTCTAACAACATCAACAAGAAACCGGGAAGCGTCCCCTGAGACTTCAGGGGACGCAGGAACCTGGAATGGCTGGGGATTGGTCCAATGGAACCATCGATCTGTCGAATGGGATGACCACATTCGGGAGAAATGCCGAACTTTTGAAAAATATTTGATTCCCAGACAACCTTTCCTCCCCTGTCTCCGTCATTGACCTGAAACCACCTACATGAGCAAGATCGTCACCATTCATGCCCAACCCACTTTACAGGTGTGGGTCGAGGCTTCCCGGAACGGGGACGAGCGCGCCATGCGGAAGATCTTTGATCACCTGGCACCCAAAATGATGGGTGTCTCCCGCAGATACCTCTACCGGATCGATCTCGCCCAGGAAGCAGTGTCAACCGCATTTGCAAGGGCGTTCAACCGGCTTCAGGAACTCCGACAGACCAGTCAGTTTGAAGGATGGTTCAAGTCGATCCTGATCAGAGAGTGCATTGATACATTGAGAAGAGAAAAGCGATATGCCTTCCAGGAGTCACCCGAAGAAAACATCCAGGTGGCCCCGATAGACAGCCCGATCACATCCCTCGCAGCGCAGGAGCTGATGAACCTGATCGATGCCTTGCCGACCGGATATCGCACTGTCTTCAACCTGTTCGCCATCGAAGGATTTGGTCACAAGGAGATCTCGGACATGCTCGGCATATCGGAGAATACCAGCAAGACCCAGTACTTCAAGGCAAAAGCGGCTATCCGGGATATCCTGGAGCAACGCAAGCAAAAAGAAACGCATTATGGATCCTATTGAAAAGAAGTTCCAGGAGGCATTTGCCGACTACCAGTTTCCGGTAGATGATGGACTCTGGGATCAGGTCCTGGAGAAAAAGAACCGGCGCAAACCGTTTCCCTGGATTCGTCTGGCTGCTGCCATCACCCTGCTCCTTCTGGCTGGCGTGCTCCTGTGGCCAGAGCAGAGCACCCAACCGACAGAACTGGTGGAGACAACCATTCCATCAATCCCTGAAACACCTGTACACCTTGATCCGGTTGAAGAGACCAACCAAACGGAATCCGAATCAACAGGAATAAAACCGGAATCACAGCTGGAGCAGAGGGTCCGGAAAGCCACTCCCCTGGTCGTTCATCAGCATGAATCAGCTCCACTGATGCAAGAGCAGGATGAATTGATCCCCCAGAGTCGCAGAGAAGCTTATGCGGACCTGCCCCGACTGAACCGGAAGCAGCTGCCTCATGTCCGTCATACCTCGGCTCCGGTGGCATTACCCCTGCCGGATGTACAATGGTCACCGATCACGACGATTGAACAGTCAGACGTCGCCGATGTACCCGTGATCGAAAAGATAAAGAGAACTCAATCGGATGTGACCGGGCCGGCACGGCTCGTGAATGTCCTTGAAAAGAACAGCCCCAAACTCGTCAAGGATATCATTGCCTTTGGGTCTGCTCGTCGCACTGAAATTGAAGTCAACTGGTAACCCACTAAAAAACTTACACCATGAAACGCTATGCCTTGCACCTGTGCATGCTGTCCTTCCTGTTCCTGTTCGGAATGGGAACCACCCTGGCACAAGAAGACAATTCCCAATCCATCATTGCCAAAATGAAGTCGGCTACCAAAGAATTTGAAGCGGAGGTCAAATCCCTGAAAGGGCAATTGAAATCCGGTGAGATCGACCAGGAAGCCTTTGAAGAAGCAGTAGAAGAAGCTGCTGATAAATTCGAGGACAAAATGGAAGCCTATGGTGAAGCCATTGGTGACATGTTTGATGGCGACGATGATGAAGATACCTCCGTTTCCATCTTGACAGATAGCACGAAGAACAAAGTCAAGATCTCCATTGGCGATAAAAAAGGCAGAAAGAGAACCAACTCCTATTTCCTCCTCAATTTCGGCCCGACCTATATGCTGGAGGGCACTATAGCAGAGACCGCGGTAACCCCTGAATTTGCGCCCTGGAAGTCCTGGAGTGGAAATATCGGTCTGATGTTCTCCACCCGACTGGGCGGACAGAAGAGCATCGCCTATGTCAACTATGGCCTGTTGTGGAAATTCACCTACCTGGAGGTCAGCAGTGATCACCGTCTGGTCGTAGAAAATGGCAATCCCTATTATGTACCACCATCCCCGTATGCCAGCTCGTTTGACAAATCCGAATTCAGTCGCCAATCTCTGGTCCTCCCTCTCCAGCTGCGTTTTGCCGGACAAGGCAAAAA
Organism: Bacteroidia bacterium; assembly: GCA_030429045.1. GTDB lineage: Bacteria > Bacteroidota > Bacteroidia > Chitinophagales > Saprospiraceae > JAGNXB01. The sequence goes on from JAUIEA010000016.1 coordinate 30,799, forward strand.
GAGCCTGAATGTCATGCTCGGAGGTTATGGTGGCTTGCGCCTGTATGCTTTCCAGGACCTTGAATTCAAGTCCATGGATGGCGAAAAGGCTGAACTGCGACTGCGGGATGACTATCAGACCAACATGCTCCAATACGGTGTCTCAGCAGCTATCGGTCAGCAATGGTGGCAATTGTATGCCGATTACGAACTCAGCAATCTCTTTGAAGACAACCCCAACTACGAGTATAATATGCTGAATGCCGGGGTACAGTTCTTCTTCTAAGACGTACTTTTTCTCATACTCATCATCAGGTTGGCCCCTCCGGAATCGGGAGGGGCTTTTTTTGGGTTCAATAGCCGGGTAAATTGAAAGAACACTCGGGGTAAGGAAAGCACCAAATCACAAAACCCAAAAAACAAATAAATTCCAATCCTCAAATTCAAATGACCCAAACACAAACTCGTTTTGGTCATTGAAGATTAGAATTTGTGATTTATTTGAGATTTGATTTTTGCGATTTGGGATTTCTCCATCTATCCCTGTATGCTGGGATATAACGGAAATTCTGCCATCAAGGCGTTCACTTCTTTTCGAATGCCCGCCTGCACTTTTTCGTCTTCGGGTTTCTGGATCAACGTATCCATCCAGTCGACGATCTGGAGGCATTGGGCTTCCTTCAATCCACGGGTAGTAATGGCTGCGGTACCGATGCGAATCCCGGAGGTCACCATGGGTGAGTTCGTATCGAAGGGCACCATGTTCTTGTTCACCGTGATATCAGCCTGACCCAGTGCATGCTCTGCGATCTTCCCATTGACCCCCTTGTTGCTCAGATCGATGAGCATCAGGTGATTATCCGTCCCGCCGGAGACCAGTTGGTAACCGCGCTCTACCAGCGCTTCGGCCATGGCATGGGCATTGGCGATCACCTGGGCCCCGTAGGCCTTGAAGGAAGGTTGGAGTGCCTCCCCGAAAGCAACAGCCTTGGCGGCGATGACATGTTCCAGGGGGCCTCCTTGCATGCCGGGAAAAACGCCACTGTTCAGGATGGCGGACATCTGGATGGTTGCGCCTTTCCTGGTCTTCCGTCCCCATGGATTGTCCCTGTCCTTTCCCATCATGATGATGCCCCCGCGCGGACCGCGAAGGGTCTTGTGGGTCGTAGACGTGATGATGTCTACCCAGGGAGCTGGGTCGGCCAGATGCTTCCCAGCGATCAAACCGGCGGGATGAGCAATATCTGCCAGGAGCAGGGCACCGACCTCATCGGCGATCGCCCTGAATCGGGGATAATCCCAATCCCGGGCATAAGCTGAGGCACCGCACACGATCAGCTTGGGTCGTTCCTTGCGGGCCGTTTCGGCAACCACATCCATATCGATCTGTCCAGTCTCCCTGGAAACCCCGTAGAAAGTGGCCCGGTAGACCTTTCCGGAATAGTTCACGGGGGAACCATGCGACAGATGCCCGCCATGGCTGAGATCAAATCCGAGGACAGTATCGCCCGGATTCAGGACGGCCAGGAAGACGGCTGCATTGGCCTGGGCCCCGGAATGGGGTTGTACATTTGCATACGCTACACCGAACAGTTCTTTCAGTCGATCAATGGCCAGTTGCTCCACTTCATCCACCACTTCACACCCCCCGTAATATCGTCGTCCGGGATACCCTTCCGCGTATTTGTTGGTCAGCCAGGTCCCCATGGTTCGCATGACGGCATTGCTGGTAAAGTTTTCGGAGGCAATGAGTTCAACGCCGCGGCGCTGGCGATCCAGTTCGTTGGCCAGGAGGCCAGAGACTTGAGGATCGGCTTGGATAAAATCAAAAAAAGGCATAATTATCGCAGTTCTTCCCGGTAGCCACCATTTGACGACCGTTGACAAATATCCCAAGTCTGGCTGACTTTTTATGTACCCATGAGCAAACGCTTTTCAATCCTTCTCTTCTTTCTGTGCTTGTCATGGGTCACTGAAGCCCGCACAGCCAGATACCGGGCGATGTGGCGGGACGATCCATCTACTTCGATGGTCATTGGCTGGGAGTCGATCAGCGGCCGCCAATCCCGCATCATATACCAGGAGGAAGGGATCGATGCTGCTTCGTGGAAAGTTCATCACCCGGACAAGATGGTCACCTCCAAAGGGATGAAGAATTATTTTGCCCGCCTGTATGGCCTGACCCCGGACACCCGATATCGCTTTGTGATACGCGACTCAGAGGGTGACAGTCGGATCATGGTCTTCCAGACTGCGCCGGCCACCCCGGATATCCCCCTGACCTTTATTGCGGGCGGAGACAGTCGGAACAACCGATCGGCCCGTAAGAGAATGAACATTCTGGCCGGTAAAATGCAACCCCTGGCCATTCTGTTCAGTGGCGACATGACCGACATGTGTACGGCGTCCGAATGGCAGGAATGGCTGGAAGACTGGCAGTTGACTATCACCGTGGATCAGCGACTCATTCCCATCATTGCGGCACGGGGCAATCATGAGACCAGCAACAGTATCCTCGAAGATATGTTTGACATTCCCAGTCATGATGCCTGGTATACCTTGAGTTTTGGCGGCTCGCTCCTCCGCGTGTACACCCTCAATTCTCTTGCGCCCATTCACGGACGTCAAACCAGGTGGCTGGAGGACGATCTGGTCCAGTATGGCGGGGATTTCAGCTGGCGAATTGCACAATATCATTTTCCGATGAGGCCTCATACACGGCGAAAGAAGGAGCGGCTGGATCAGATGGATGCCTGGAGCACATTGTTTTATGAACACGGAGTGCAACTGGCCCAGGAATCCGATTCACATGTGGCCAAGATCACCTGGCCGATCAAGCCCGGTGACGGCCCTGGCAGCTCTGAGGGATTTGTTCGCGATGATCAGAGAGGAACCGTCTACATCGGAGAAGGCAGTTGGGGGGCACCCCTCAGACCCGCTGATGATGCCAAGCCCTGGACGCGGGAGATCGGGAGCTTTCATCAATTCAACTGGCTGTGTTTTCGTCCGGATGGCCTGGAGATCCGGGTCATCCAGGCCGACAAATCACTTGCGGTGACACCCCTTCCCTTCCTCTCCAGAGGCGCCCTCCCCAATGGTGTGGCCTGCTGGGCGATCGGCGGGTCGGACCACATCGTGATTGACGCGCCGCAGGAGGACCTCACAGCTGCATTTCGCGATGCAGAGCGGTTTCCGATCATCAACCTCGATCATCGCTCATCTCTGCAGATCCCGTATCGCCTGGACGATACCCATACGGTTCGGATCGAATTGATCAATACCCGTCGACAGCTCGTCAAATCCTTCGAATTCGTCCGGGAGGCCGGCAACTATCTGGAAGGCATCAATGTCCGGGACGTGCCAGATGGCCGATATATCCTGACTGTCTTTGCCGATAATCGGCCCATTCTGAGACGGCTCGTACAGCAATAGACCTTTTCACTGCGCTTTTCGTTTATTTTTGAGCGGATTTTCCATTAGGATTTTTCGTCATACAACCTTTTTGTACAAAATGCGTACATCCAATCAAGCCAAAAAGTTGGCTCTCTTTGCATCCGGAGCCGGGAGTAATGTTCGGCGGATACATGAACATTTCCTGGATCGTACGGATGTGGTGGTGTCCCTTCTGGTGTGTAACAAGCCGGAAGCGCCAGTGGTCGCTTTCGCCAGGGAGCAGGACATTCCTGTCCGCATGATCACCCGGGAGGATCTATCCGACCCCGGGCCCATTGTCCGGGAACTTCAAGATCTGAACATTGACCTGATCGTGCTGGCCGGTTTTCTCTGGAAGATCCCTGCCCTGGTGATCCAGGCATTTCCAGATCGGATCCTCAATCTCCATCCGGCCCTTCTACCCCTGTACGGGGGTAAGGGGATGTATGGGATACGGGTCCACGAAGCAGTTCTTCAGGCATCCGAGAAGGAATCCGGCATCACTATTCATCTGGTCAACGAGGACTACGACAAAGGTCGCATCCTCTTCCAGGCAAAGTGTCCTGTTCTTGCCGGGGATACCGCCCGGGATCTGGCGGATCGGATCCACCAATTGGAACACCAGCATTTACCATTGATCATTGATCGTTATTTATCGAACATATCATGAACTTACGATTGTCTCTCAGCGCAGTATTGGCGCTTTTTATCCTGCTCCCAGGTTTCAGCCAGAGCTGGTCATCCCTGAAAAAGAAGGGCGATGACTATGCAGAGGTAGGTGCCTATTGGGAAGCTGCCGAATATTACTACCAGGCCTGGAAGGACAAACCCAACAAACTGGAATTGGCCTATAAGGCCGGCACCTACTACAGCCTGGTCAAGGATTATGCACATGCCGCAGAATGTCTGGCTGTGGTTTCAGACTGGAATGATCCGGATAAGCTGTGCGGGTTACACTACAGTCGGGCCCTCAAGCAGTCCGGTCAGTATACAGAAGCTATTCCCGCATTCGAAGCGTTTTTGTCAAGCTATGCGGGCGCGGACAAGTCCACTATGCAAACGGTAGTGGCCCGGGAAATCGCCGGTTGCAATGAGGCGCTTACCGAAAGTGGTGCGCCTACACCATGGCGTGTTCTGCATGCAGGAACCGCCATGAATTCAAAAGCGACGGATTTTGCCCCGGCACCGTTCGGCAACGATGTGGTCTACTTCTCTTCCACCCGGGATGGGATGTCCAAGTTATTCCGCAGCATCCTGAAGGACGGAAAATGGAGTAAGGCTGAGGTTCCTGAAAGTTTGCCGTCCAGCCCTGACAAGCACATCGCCAATGGCAGTTTTACGCCGGATGGCCAACGATTCTATTACACTGTTTGTGCCCAGAACACGGATGGTAACAAACTGCGGACTCGGTGTGAGATCTTCGTCATGACCAAGGGCAAGAGTGGCTGGAGCTCCGGAAAGCGGCTTCCGGACTATATCAACCTGGAAGGTGTCAATCAAACCCATCCGATGGCGGCACAGATCAATGGGATCGAATACCTGTTCTTTTCATCCGATCGTCCCGGAGGGGAAGGCGGCATGGACATCTGGTACTCGACCCGGGAAGGGCAAAGTAGCCAGATGGACTTTTCCCTGCCTGAATCGATCGGCAATGTGGTCAACACCATGGGGGATGAGCTGGCTCCGTTCTATGACCTCACTCGCGGAAAGCTCTATTTTTCATCCAATGGGCATGTCTCCCTTGGAGGCCAGGATATCTATATTCTCGATGGAACGCCGAATTCCTGGGGTGCATTGACACATCCGGGTCAACCTTTGAATTCCCCCGCAGATGATCTCTATTTTCGACTGAACGCCACTGGTGATCTCGGTTTTATTTCGTCTAACCGACTTTCTCCGGGCAACAAGGTGCACACCCGGGATGAGGATCTCTTCAGCATTTCCTCCAATGCCATTGATCACGTGGTCAAGGGACAGATCTATGACAAGATGAGCAAGATGCCCCTGACCGATGCCCGGGTCAACATCTACCATATTCGCAATGGCGAAAAGGTGATGTTCAATTCCACCCATGCGGAGAATGGACAATACCAGTTCGTGGTCCCCAATGAACTGGAAGCTTATGTCCTCGCTGAAAAATTCGAGTACGAGCCATCCAGCTATAAGATCGATTACAGGGAAGCGAAGGGCAACACCATCATCCATGATTTCTTCCTGACAACGGAGACCATGCCCGATGAAAGACCCGTCGCTGATGCCTCCAATACGATCGTGCGACCCGAAGAGGCCATTGACCTGGCTGTGACGAAAAAGGATAATCCGACTGCCCCCGCCCCAGGTAAGCCGACAGGGAAAGACCGCAAGACACCGCCGAAGGAGGTCCCTGTGGTGGAAGAAACCGCAACCACAACGGAAGAAACTGAAGCCGCCCCCCTGGAAGCGATGGTTGACGTAGAAACCAGTGGTAAAGACATGGAAGAAGAGACCAGCGGCATCCCCATGGACACAGGAGAGTCCGATGAACTTCCGGAGTCGGCAATGGCCATGGAAGAAATTGTTGACCACGATATGACCAAGGCTCCTGAAAAGCCTGAATCAAGGCCATTGGCCGACAAGCCACCGGTGATGGAAGAACGTGAATTCCCGGAGCCGGAAGAACTCCTGGAGGACATGGAGGCGGTTGATGTGGCAGATGCTCCGTCCGCTCCTGAAATCGAGGAACACATTCTCCCTGCCAAGCCGAGCCTGCCAGATCCACCGATGTTCACTGCTTCCGAAGACTCGGATGGCACGATGGCCTCAAGTGACCTGTTTACGGGCAGCGGCCTGGACAAGCGCTATAATGGCAAACGTGTGGACAAGCGCAAATACGAGAGTGAAACGAAGGCCTATGCCGGGGTGTATTATCGGATCCAACTGGAAGCGACCGATCGACCCGACCTGTCTTCTGCTCACTATTCCCCGGTGTTGTCTCTGGGTACGCTGGAGACGGAAACCCTGGAGGGGATCGGGTTGACACGCATTCTGGTGGGCGTGATCCAAACACAATCTGAAGCATTATCCGCCTTGCGATCAGCACGCGCAGCTGGATTTGTCGAAGCCTATATTGTTCGCTACGAGGATGGCGTCCGACTTCGCCGTTGGAAATAACCCGGACAGGCTTGGTGTTAAAAAAGGGGGCAGATCGACGATCTGCCCCCTTTTTTCATGGGGATACATCCGGTACATGCGGCATCCGGGAAAAACCGAACCGTTGTTGATAGCCCAGGAGGCCAGGCAAGCCACCGGTATGCACGAGGATGATCCTTGACCCGGACGGGAAGAACCCGGTCCGGATCTGGCCCAGAAACTGCAGGACCATCTTCCCATTATAGACGGGATCCCACCATACTCCCATCCGGGAAGAAAGAGAGACCAATTGCTGCCACAGGTCCGCATCCTTTCGGGCAAATCCCCCTCTTGCGGCACCTTCCACAATCTCAATCCCGGCTCGTGGCACAACCTCCAGCCGCTTGACAACCTGTGCCCATTCCCCGGGAAGGTCTGGCCCCTTGATCGCCGGGTAGATGAGCAGCGTGTCCCGGTCGGTCAATCGATGTGCCAATCCTGCTGCAGTACCACCGGTGCCCATCGGAACACAATACGTGAACGGACCATCAGGGAGGGCTCGATCCACTTCATCGACGATCTCCCCGACTCCGATGAGGGCCCCTTTGTGTGACCCGCCCAGCGGGATGGTCAGCCAGGCCGGCTCTTCCCGCGCCATGGCCTCATCAAATGTGCTTCTGGAGAGGAATTCCATCCTGACCTGGTTTTTCTGCAGGATGTCTGTCGTGAAATTTCGAACAGGATCACCACGCAGAATAGCACGCATCGGAATTCCTGCCTGCTGACATAAGACTGCTGTTGCCACCAGGTGGTTGGAGACCACTCCGCCAAAGGTGAGGACACCTTCTTTCCCTGCCAGTGCGGCATCGGTCAATTGTCCTTTCAGTTTTCGCACCTTATTCCCGCCTGCGAGGGGATGGATCTGGTCATCCCGTTTGATCCAGACCCGGATGTCCGCATTGAGAAACAGATCGTCCTCCCACGCCTGCAAGGGCGAAGGATTATAGGAAATCATGCTTGTGGTATTACGTCCTACTGAAAGAGGAGGGTACCGCTTTCTGCCAGCCTGCCATCCACCGATACCCGATAGACATAAGTGCCCGGAGACAGGTTGTACACCTCCAGCACAGACTGACCGGTCAGTCCAGACCGACTGAAGACCTGTTGCCCCTGCATGGAGAAAATGTCCACCTGAGCTGGAGCAGTCAGTGGTTCAAAGTCAAATCGGAGAATACCCGAGGTGGGTTGTGGTCCTTTCAACAATACGGATGACATTTGCTCTGGCTGGAACGTACCTGAGATGCCATTATCCTTGTACTGGACGCCCAGGGTCTCTGTCTCATCATCCTTGTTGACGGTGACGACTGCGATGGTCTCTTTTTCCGTATCCGAAAAGTAATGGTAGGCCAGGGTGGTATCCTTACCCACTCCCGGGAACTGCAGGCCGAGTGAACCCAGGTCAACCCACAGGCCAAAAAGCTGCAATTCTATGGTGGTTTCCGTAATCGTCCTGCGTCGTTCCCGAAGCACTGAATAGTCGCCGCCGGGGATGGACAAGGTGCCCCATGCATCCACGACATCCAGGCGATCAATCATCTGATTCACCCGAATGGAATCCGGTTTGAAGGGGATGCCTGTAAAGAATGTATCGGGTACGATGTCGGTCGAAAAGGAGATGAGGAAGGAAGCCTCTGAGGTGTTGACATCGAAATAGTTCATCGGTGACCGCTTTTCCACTAGTGCAGGGTTGTACTTGGGTGAGATCATCACCGGTACACCGGCAAATCCGTTGGTCAGGAATCCGAGATTGGTAATGGCCGAAGGGGTTACTTTAAAATAGGTCTCCCCGAAACCAACATCCTGGAAGACGTCGGCAGAAGGAAAATCAGCGGAAGCATTGCCTAGGACGGCATCCTTGACGACGATCTGAACGGCCGTGTCCTTGTACAAGGCTGAATAGTCCCAGTTCAGGTCCGTTCCAGCAGATCCTGCCTGGATGACTTCCGGATTGCCGGCGCGTGCTATGCGCAGGGTATCCCCGATATTGAAAAACGTCGAATTGGTCACTGTCACCTGCGCGTGCAGGGAGGTGATCACGATAAGGGAGAAGACAGAGGCGAGTAGAAATCTCATGGATGAAACAGATGATTCCGTCAAAGATAGCAGAAGAACGGGATAGCTGTATCCCCTCCTACCCCAGTCCCTGAAGCTGCACCAACTTGCTGTACTCGCCACCCTTTTCGATCAGATCATCGTGTGTGCCTCGTTCAACGATACGGCCTTCACGGAGCACCAGGATTTCATCGGCCCGTCGAATGGTACTCAGCCGGTGGGCGATCACCAGGGCGGTCCGATCGGCGAGCAGCACATCCAGGGCTTCCTGAACCAGTCGCTCTGACTCGGAGTCCAGGGCAGAGGTGGCTTCATCAAGGATGAGCAATTGCGGGTTCCGCAGCAAGGCTCTGGCGATGGTCAGACGCTGGCGCTGTCCGCCGCTGAGCTTGCCACCGCGATCGCCGATATTGAAGGAATAGCCGTCCGGCAACTGGTCAATAAATTCGGCTGCATGGGCCAGGCTAGCCGCTTCCCGGACCTCCTCATCGGTCCGATCCAGCCCGAAGGTGATGTTATTTCGAACAGTTTCATGAAAGAGGATGGCATCCTGGGTCACGATGCCCAGAAGATCCCGGATATCGGCTACGCGCATGTCCCGAAGATCGATCCCATCGATGGTAATGCGCCCGGCTGACACGTCATAGAACCGGGGGATCAGGTCAGCGATCGTGGATTTACCGGCACCGGAAAGACCAACGAGGGCGACTGTTTTTCCCTTGGGCAGGAAGAAGTTGATATCTGTCAATGCCGCCTGTTCTGCATTCGGATAGCTGAAGGATACATTTTCGAATCGGAGTCCTTCCCGGATGTCATGCAGTCGTTGCGGGGCCTCCTGTTCGGGCATTCCTCCGGGTGCGTCCAGGATCTTGTCCACCCGATCCACGGCGGCCAGTCCCTTCTGGATATTGTAGTAGGCATTGGTCAGGCTCTTGCTCGGCTCGATGACATTATAGAATGCCAGTAAAAAGGCCATGAAGGCTTCGGCTCCTATTTCGCCGGCAAAGATGCGTTGTGCACCAAACCAGAGGAGGACAGCTACGACGCCTATGCCCAGGAATTCGGACAGCGGGGAGGACAGGTCGCGACGCCGAATGATCCGGGTCTGTGTATCGCGATAGACCTCATTGATCTTGCGGAACAACCCCTGCTGGAACTGTTCCGCGCGAAACGCCTTGATCACTCGGAGCCCGCCAAGGGTTTCCTCAACTGTGGAGACCAGTACACCGAGAATATCCTGAAGTTCACCGGACTGACGGCGCAATCGGCTGGAGATGCCACCAATGATCACACCACTGAAGATCATCAGGACAAAGATGACCAGGGTCAAACCCGGACTCATGTAGATCATAATGAAGAGGGAGCCGGTGATGATCACCGGAGATCGAAATACGGCTTCCAGCACATTGAGGATACTCCATTCGATCTCCTGGACGTCGGCCACGATCCGAGACATGAGGTCACCTTTCCGCTCTTCAGAGAAATACCCCAGTGGAAGAATGGTCATCCGATCAAATATCTCCTGGCGGATATCCCGGACGATCCCATTTCGGACAGGAGCGATGAAATACATGGACAGGTAACGGAACAGGTTCTTGAGAAAAAACATGGACACCAGGACGATGCAGGTCAGCAACAGGGCATGAGAGACGCCGTGCTCTGCAATGATCTGACTGAAGGCATAGTTGGCCATATTGATGGCATCATCCAGCGAGTGGATCCCTTCGGGGCGCGTGGAAACGGGTGTTTCCATGCCAAAGAGAATCCTGAAAAAGGGAATAAAGACCGGAATGGAGACCACTGTAAACAGGGCCATGAGGAAATTGAACAGGATGTTCAGCCCTACATACTTCTTGTAGGGAGCCAAATGCCGTAGCAGGCGTCGTAAGTCTTTCATAAGCTGGCCGTTAGGGCCTTAATCAGCATCCATGCTGAAATCGTTGAGGAAGCCGGTGTGGAAGTTCCCGGATTGGAAGGCCTCATTGCGCATTAACTTCCGGTGGAAGGGGATGGTGGTCTTGATCCCCTCTACGACAAATTCCTCCAGGGCCCGTTCCATCTTCTTGATGCATTCTTCCCGGGTTTGAGCCCGGCAGATCAACTTGGCGATCATACTATCGTAGTATGGCGGTACGGTATATCCGGCGTATACATGCGTATCTACCCGAACGCCATGACCTTTCGCGGTATGAAAGGAGGTGATCTTTCCGGGTGACGGGCGGAAATCATTATAGGGATCTTCTGCATTGATCCGGCACTCAATCGCATGCATGACCGGGAAATAATTCTCTCCGGTCATCTCGATACCGGCAGCTACTTTGATCTGTTCCTTGATCAGGTCATGATCGATCACTTCCTCTGTCACCGGATGCTCGACCTGGATCCGGGTATTCATTTCCATGAAGTAGAAATTCTTGTATTTGTCTACCAGAAATTCTACTGTCCCGACACCTTCATAGTTGATACATTTCCGGGCTGCGATGGCGGCTTCTCCCATCTTTTCGCGCAGTTCCTGATCGACAAATGGGGAAGGTGATTCTTCGATCAGCTTCTGGTGCCGGCGTTGAATGGAACATTCCCGCTCCGAGAGGTGACAGACATTGCCAAACTGGTCGCCGACGATCTGGATCTCGATATGTCTTGGTTCTTCAATGAATTTCTCGACATACATCCCATCATTGCCAAAGGAACTCTGTGCTTCATTCCTGGCCATGGACCAGGCTTTTTCAAATTCCTCCGGTTTCCATACAATGCGCATTCCTTTTCCGCCACCTCCGGCCGTAGCCTTCAGGATCACGGGATATCCGGTCTCCTTGGCCGTTTTCAGGCCCTGTTTCAGGTCCTTGATCAATCCGTCCGATCCGGGAACGACGGGCACGCCTGCCTTGATCATGGTCTCCTTGGCCGTGATCTTGTCCCCCATCTTTCGGATCTGGGACGGTGTCGGACCGATAAACTTGATCCCGTATTCCAGGCAGACCTCGGCGAAGTCTGCATTCTCTGCCAGGAAGCCGTACCCGGGATGAATGGCATCCGCATTGGTGATCTCCACTGCAGCCATGATCCGGGGAATATTGAGGTAGGAATCCTTACTGGAAGGGGGGCCAACACAAACGGCTTCGTCTGCAAATCGGACATGCAGGCTTTCACGGTCTGCCGTACTGTATATGGCCACCGTCTTGATGCCCATCTCTTTACAGGTACGGATAATCCGCAGGGCGATCTCGCCCCGGTTGGCGATCAAAATCTTCTTGAACATGCGGTCGGAATTGAGTGAACTTATCCAGCGGGATCAACCAGGAACAATACCTGATCATATTCAACTGGTGTCGCGTCGTCCACCAGCATTTTGACGATCTTGCCCGAGACTTCAGATTCGATCTCGTTGAACAGTTTCATGGCTTCAATGATACACACGGCATCTCCTTTATTCACATGGTCACCCACCTGGACAAATGGTCCTTTTTCAGGAGAAGGTGACCGATAGAATGTCCCTACCATCGGAGATTTCACTTCCAACAGATTGCTTGGCTTGGCTTCTTTTGATTCTGCAGGAGCAGCTGCTGGCGCCGGTGGTGCAGCTGGTGCAGGAGGTGGAGCCGGTGGTGGAGCCTGCTGCTGGAATGCTGGCGGAGCCGGTGCTGAGACGGGTATAACTGTCTCAATTCGACCCTTCGAGAATGATTCTGTCCGAATGGTCAATTCAAAATCGCCGTTCTTCATTTTGAATTCGGCGAGGTTGGTCTTATTGATGAGCTTGATCAGCTCATGGATTTCCTTGGTGTCCATTATCCCTGTTTATTTAGCCCGCTCAATATACGTACCGGTCTTGGTATCTACCTTGATCAATTCTCCTGTGCCGATAAAAAGTGGCACCCGTACCTCTGCACCAGTTTCGACCGTGGCCGGCTTGAGGGTATTGGTGGCCGTATCTCCTTTCACTCCCGGCTCTGTATAGGTCACTTCGACCACCAGGTGCTGGGGCAGTTCAGCGGTGAGGGGTCGTTCTGTCTCCGCATGGAACATGATGTCGATCTCCATTCCCTCCTTTAAAAACTGGGGACTGTCGATCAGATCTTCGGAGATCGCTAATTGCTCAAACGTCTCATTATTCATGAAGTGGCACCCCATATCGTCCTTGTACAGGTACTGATATTTGCGCCGCTCTACCCGGACATCATTGATCTTGTGTCCAGCTGGAATGGTGTGATCGAGCACCTTGCCAGTGGTCACACTTTTAATCTTGGTGCGCACAAAGGCATTGCCTTTTCCTGGTTTGACGTGCTGAAATTCAACCACGGCAAAAATGTCGTTGTTGAGCTCGATACACATACCATTGCGAATATCTGAGGTATTAGCCATATTGAATGATTTCGTTCGGGGTGCAAAGATAGTATGCCGAGGTCAGAACTGCTGATTGTTGTCAGAATAGATTGCTTTTGTGCTGCCGATCACTGAAAAGGTCCCTGGGCTTTGCCCTACCTTTGGGGGATGAAATCCAATGTCACTTCCAGTATTCTGGCCATGACCTGCCCTCGTTGCCGGCAGGGGAAAATGTTTCCAACCGGCAGTTTTTCCTTTCGGGAACCCTTTACGATGCATGATCATTGTCCGCATTGCCAACAGGATCTGGCTCCGGAACCCGGTTTCTATTACGGCGCCATGTTTTTGTCCTATATCCTCACTGGATGGTTCTGCCTGTCTTTCGTGGCCATCCTGCATTGGGTACTTGGCCTGGGATTGGTCCCTTCCTTCGCGCTTCTGCTTGCCGTGACGGGGATTCTCTTTGTCTGGTTTTTTCGTATTTCGAGATCCATCTGGATCCATATCAACGTCAAATACAACCCGACCAAAGGAAAGGAAATACAGGAATAAAGATCGATCCGATATATAGAAGGTGATCTACCCCTTCCACTTGAGCAATACGGCGCCCCAGGTGAATCCACCTCCAAATGCAGTAAGGACAACCCAATCACCCGGCTGGAGCTGATCGCGATAATCCCAGAGACAGAGAGGCAATGTACCGGCAGTCGTATTGCCGTATTTTTCAATATTCACCATCACCCGGTCTTCTGTGAATCCCAGCGCATCACCCACAGAGGAGATGATCCGCTTGTTGGCCTGATGTGGTACCAGCCAACGGACATCGTCCGTAGTCAGACCATTCCGCTCGAGGACTTGCTGGACGGCATCCACCATACCCTTGACGGCATATTTAAAGACGGTCTTCCCTTCCTGATACACGTAGTGTTCTCGAGCCAGTACCGTTTCCAGGGTGGGTGGCTTGACAGATCCACCTGCTTTCATGTGCAAGAAGTGGCGACCATAGCCATCCGCTTTCAACACCGCATCATGGATGCCAAACCCCTCGGTGTCCGGTTCGAGCAGGACCACCCCTGCCCCGTCACCGAAAATGACGCAGGTTGTGCGATCCGAATAATCCAGGATGGAGGACATTTTGTCCACCCCTGCGACCA
>JAUIEA010000168.1 GCA_030429045.1 Bacteroidia bacterium
ATCGTTTGCTGACGCAGAATGTAGTTCACTCAGAAACTCATAAAAGTCGAAGGCGGAAAGCGTAAGGCTGAAAGCGGAAAGTGGAAAGTGGAAGGCGGAAGGCGGAAGGAATAACCACTCAGTCACTGAGGACACTTTAGAGGTAAGAACCAAATCTCGTTAGAGCATTAAAAATTTGCTGCAGTAGAAAGCAGTTCACTAGGGAAGGCGGAAAGCGGAAGTTGAAACGATATTTCGGTATTGAGTTATTTGGAGAGATGTCTGTGTGACAGTGCTAAAAAGCCCCATAATCTGGATTGAGGCGGTAAAGTTCCACCATTTTCCGACTTCGCATTTCCGACTTCCGACGTTGGTCAATACTTCCGGTCGGTGACGAAATAGACCAGTTGTTCGAGGGACTGGCGGGACGGTGAATCCGGGAATTCGTGCAGGATGGCAAAGGCTTCATCGCGGTAGGCGAGCATTTTATCCCGGGCGTAGGTCAGTCCTCCCTTTTCGAGGATGAGGTTATAGACCACGTCAAAGGTCTCCCTTGATTCGCTGTTCTTCTTGATCATGCGCAGGATGCGCCGTTTTTCTCCGGCATCCGTCTGGGCCAGGCTGTAGATGAGGGGGAGGGTCAGTTTCTTTTCCTTGACATCGACGCCTTTGGGTTTGCCAGTGGCTTCCTCGCCAAAGTCGAGAAGGTCATCCTTGATCTGGAAGGCCATGCCGATCTTCTCGCCGAAGGTGTACATGCGTTGCTGCAGGTCGGGGTCGAGTTGCGTCGATGCGGAGCCGGCAGAACAGGCGGCTGCGATGAGGGAGGCGGTCTTCTGGCGAATGATATCGTAATACACGGATTCGGCGATATCCAGACGACGAGCCTTTTCGAGCTGGAGCAGCTCTCCCTCGCTCATGTCCCGGACGGCCCGGGAGAGGATCTTGAGCAGAACAAACTGATCATTGTCGAGGGCGAGGAGCAATCCCCTGCTCAGGAGGTAGTCTCCCACCAGAACGGCGATCTTGTTCTTCCACAGGGCATTGATCGAGAAGAATCCGCGCCGCATCTGAGAATCATCGACCACATCATCATGAACCAGGGTCGCCGTATGCAGGATCTCCACCAGGGAGGCGGCATGAAAGGTCGGCTCTTCACACTTGCCGAACATGCGGGCGGAGAGGAAGACAAAGATGGGACGGATCTGCTTCCCTTTGCGGCGGACGATGTAGTAGGTGATCTTGTCCAGCAGGGAGACGTCACTCTTCAGGGCCTCCCGAAAGTGGGCTTCGAAGTCCTCCAGTTCGGAGGCTACCGGCGCTTTGATCTGATCGAGGGTCCGTGACATGACGTGGTGTTCCACTCCAAACAGCGTTGGAGTAATTCGGGTTCAAAGTTGCGATAATTCACCGGAATGACGAAGCGGGGGGACGTGGAAGGGCATTGAATGGGTAGAAACGGTTGAAACCAATCCTCTTCATTGAATGGTTATTGACCCAGGGTCGGCATCAGATCCGGGATACAACGGTCCGTTGTCGGTTTTACCACTAAGGCACTCAGGGCACTAGCGCAGTGAAAAAGACAGTCTAATAGAGATCTTGTGGGAAATCTGAAGTGGCAGGCAGGCCACTGAGAAATCACGGGTTTATCTGCGCGATCCAATACTTGCAAAAGCGCAGCTCCCGAGCACTGTGGGCGAGCCTGGGGGATCATCTGGGCACGGAGAGGTTCCTGATAAAGAGGTGCTTCGTGAACTCAGCCGTCTCCGAAAAGGTCAGGAGTAATACAGAGCTGAATTCTTCGTCAGCATTTCAATTTTCTTAGTGACTTAGTGGTCAACAGCACCTATGCACCGCCTTGGCCAGCCAGATCCCTACCTCTGAACAATTTTCTGGACCTACATGCCTGACACATTGCCGCCGGCATAGCCTTCGAAGACAAAGACGGCAGGATCGGGTCCGGGGTAATCAGCGGCATTGAAGGTATAGCTGAGCCCCGTATTCCCTGCACAGGGGTAGGACGGGTTGAAAAACTGGATGTCTTCCGGATAGAATCTCCAGGGTAAAGCCTCCAATGGAGAAGCAGCCAGAATAGCCCCACGCAGGGCCAGCAGATCGGAGACCGACAGGTTGCAATTGTTGTTCACATCGCCGGCGATGAGCAATTGGGGGACATCGATACTCTTGATCCCGATCAGGTGTTTCTGAATGATGAGCATATCATAGACGGATACCTTGAGGGGCAGGGGAATGGGGCCCGTCAGGATCTTCACTTCGTAGGAACCTGTGGGATCGATGGCAAAGAGGGCTTCTCCAGCGGCATCGGTCAGGAGGGTATCGGTGGCTTGTGTGTTGGTATTGATCAGGACGACGCTGGCCTGGGGAACACCATTCTGGGCCGGATCTGCAGCATAGGGATCAACAGCTTTGACCAATACCTGATCTGTACTCACCAGTTGTACAGGATGGGCGGGATCCAGCTGAGTGGCGATCAGGAGGTCAGCAATACCGATGATCAGGGCGACCATCACGGCGGCTCTCAGAATGACAGATGGCGTATGCATTGGCGGGAGGATTGGAATGTGAGTTGTAAATGTGCGGAATTATTCTGAAATAAGGGTGCAACAACTGGCGGATCGGTTGCCTGTACGGTTACGGCATCAGGGTTATTTTGATAAAGCCATTTGCCTGGTCACACTGTTTTCACCGCTTTGAACGGTGTAGTAAACCAACCCTTGTGCCGGAATTGCAGACCGGAATACCACAAAGGAACTGGTTCCACCCGAAAAAACACCTGAGGCTTGATACATCACTCTGCCCATCACATCATGGATGGTCAATGTCGCTTCACCAGCGTCTGGCAAATAGAATCCGATCCGGGTCAGGTCACTAAACGGGTTGGGTTCGTTCTGGAATAATTCGAACTTGTCAATATCTCCAGAGTCATTCGTAAAGTGGAGTTGGACATCCATTTCCTCACCGTCATTCTGGTAGGCAACTGAAGGAGTCAGTCCTGATGTGACAGACAGGGCCTGGCTCAAAGGCCCAGATTCCAAAGCTCGAATTTTCAAGGTATACAAGGCCATTCCATCCGGCAGGGTTGTCGGTTCGGTCCCATGCCAACTGGTCGACATCAATCCTTGCGGATAAAACGCCAAGCCAAAGTCGGCTTCATGGAGGTCAGCCCAGGCGGGCTTGACATCTAATAACTCCATCAATTCCCTGTTCCACATTAAAGTATATTGATATGCCTCAATGTTTTGAAATTGGTTTGCCAGGATATCCACCTCGTATTCGCGTCCAGCAACGAGTTCCTGCTCTTTGGCATGAAAAATCAATGCACCTGGGGAATACCGAGAACTGCTCTCCTGCACACTTTCCGGATTGTGATCCCCGCTGACATCGCCTATTTTTACGGCAATAAAATTGGCATAATACAATGCAAAATTTGATGATATTTCAATCTTTTTAGTTTCCGCAAAATCACATGGATGAATTGGATTCGGAAAGGCATACCCACCATCTACAAACCGCCAACTGGTGTTGTTCTTAAATTCGGGATCGATCGGATTCAGAATAATTTTTTTCAAAGACAGAATGTCAGCAATGGAAACTTCACAATTATTATTGATATCCGCTGCAATGAGTTTATATGGACTGGTAAACGGCTTGATTCCCAATAAATGCTGTTGTATCAAATACAAATCATAAGTTGTTACACCATTTAACGGATTGATATTCTTATTTGGAGAAATGGTATTCAACTCTCCAGAAACGGGATTGAAAGATATCGACCCATTGCTTGATGTAATTGCACTTTGGCTCCCATTAAGAGAAGACAAGTTGACGGTAACTAAGCTAATAGGTTCAAGGTCTTCATTTGAAATACTGCAGTATATTGTTGTGACTGGCCAATGAGACCCACATGACCCCATCCATTCTTCAACCGTTATCGTCGTCACACAATAATCCCAGTTGCCGGCTTCATCTCCGACCCAAACAGCTGCCTCTACTACTGGACTGAAGGTCACTGGTGGCAAGTCATCGCAGGTCACAATAATGGATTCTGCTGCATCTGCATCTGGCGCATCCTGACCTGCTCCAATTTTTTCCAGGCGCTCTGCCAAAATCTTGAGATCGGCATATTCAGTCAGATTGTCGAAGCTATTTCCCAATTCCAGGTTTGTGGCCAGGATTTCAGCCAATCCGGATGTAGGCATTAATTCTATGGTCACCGATTGACAGATCGGCTTCGGCTTTTGACAATCTTTCACCGTCACCACCCGTTTGCAACTGCTCACCCCGCCACAGCCATCTGCGGCCCAGAAGATGATGGTATGCACGCCCAGAGGATATTCACCACTGGCATCCGGTTTAGTCAGGGA
This sequence comes from Bacteroidia bacterium, assembly GCA_030429045.1. Lineage (GTDB taxonomy): Bacteria > Bacteroidota > Bacteroidia > Chitinophagales > Saprospiraceae > JAGNXB01. The sequence continues at coordinate 4,365 of JAUIEA010000168.1, forward strand.
CTAATCGACCATTCCATCGCTGAACAGATCGATGTGGGTGGTCCAGTACAATCCGGGATTGGAGATACAGTGATTGACGACTTCTGCCTGGATATCAGCATGGACCAAATCGTCTTTTGTGCCATAGCTGCACAATTCTATGTCAGTGCAGTTCGTAAAGGTGGGTGGCTGGACCTGGGCATCCACCAAAACTATAGTGAACAGGAGGAGAAGAGACAACAAGCCTTTTGTCCGCCCTTGGGGGTCAGGTCGTTCAGATTTCACTTTCATGGGACAACAGAATAAGAACGGGTCTTCCATTAAAGATACACCCTATCAAATACAGGTGCAATTTCGTGTCAATTGGTTGCTTGATCAGGGACAATAAAAAATCCCCGACACCATTTTCTGGCATCGGGGATTTTTCCAATTTATTATTCAGGACAATTACTCCTGCATGGTCATCCGTTTCGTAGCAATGTGCTCACCACTCTGTACCGTGTAGTACAACATTCCCTGGCTGGGGAAATTGTCACTGCGGACGATGATCTCATTGTAACCGCGATTGAATTGACCATCGGTCCGATAGACCATTTTGCCGGTCACATCATGGATCGTCAGGACAACATCTCCGCTCTCTGGCAACTCAAATCCGATCCGCGTAATGTCATTGAACGGGTTCGGTACGTTCTGATAGAGGACGAAGTCACCTCCGATCACCAGACCGTTGTCAAAGCGGAAGCGAATATCCAGCAGGTCGTCCTGGGCATCGTAAGCTTCTGCACGGGTGATATAGGAGTTGACCCGGAAGGCCTGACTCAGCGTACAGTTTTCTCTGGCTTTCACCTTGATGGTAAAGAGAACAGTACCATCATCCAAACGAACGCTTTCAAAGCTGTTCCAGCTGGTGGTGATCATGCCCTCATCCTGACGCTGGGTACCAAAGTTGCCCTGGCTCAAGTCAGTCCAGACAGATTCTACTCCCAGTACTTCCACCCGTGAAGGATCCAGCTCCATGGTGAACTGATACCCCTGGATATCTGCAAAGTTCTCTGCAGTGATCTCAATGGTCTGTTCTACACCGGCTGTCAGTTGGACATCGTTCACCAGGAAGGTGAGTTCACCGACCACGTTACGCACCTCTGATCCGAGCAGGGTATTCGGTTTGTGGTCACCGTTGATATCACCGATCTTGATGGCTTTGAAGTTTGCGATATTCACATTCTCCAGGCCTTCAAACTGCTTGGTCTCCTGCCACATACAAGGCTTGGTCGGATTCGGGAATACGTAACCTTCCTCCACAAACCTCCAGCTGGTATTATCCGGGAAGTTTGGTTGTGGCGCCAGAATCATTTTCCGCAATCCAACGATATCGCCCACTGAGATCGAACAGGTGTTGTTGACATCACCGGCGATATACTCGTGAGGATGTGTGAATGACTTGATGCCCAGGATATGCTTCTGCATCAGGAGCAGGTCATATGTGGACACACCATTCAGGGGCTGGACATCCTTCATCGGGGTAACGACATAGAAGCCGGCCTTATCCAGATTGCCGAAGCCGTAGCTTCCCAGGGCGGTGCTCATCTGAATGGCTGTGGACGAACCGGACAGGTTCATTTCCACATCTTCAATGGCTTCACCGGCCTTGTTCGTGACCGTTCCGACAATGTCGTTCTTGGATGATCCGCAAGCGCCGAGATTGTCTTCCACTGTAATCGTGGTCGTACAGAAATCCCAGTTGCCCGCTTCATCACCGACCCAAACTTCGACAAGTACTTCTGGGTTCGGACCCAGATCATCACAGGTCACCGTCACCACATCCGATGTCGGAGGTGTCAGTTGATCTGACTGATCAGCGCGGATCACGCGGATCAGCAAGTCATCATAATCCGTACAGTTATCATAACTGTCACCCACTTCAAGGCTGCTGGCCCAAACCTGAGCCGTTCCATTCATCAGGGTGTCCGGCGTCAGCATCAGGTCGACGGCCACTGCATGACAGACCGGTGTCGGCTTCTTGCAGTCATTCACCGTAAAGTTCTGTGTGCAGGTGGAGAAGTTTCCACAATGATCACTGGCCTTCCAGGTCACTCGATGAGTACCCATGGCAAAGACCCCGGTGAGGACATTTCCAGTCCCGATCGAGTCGACACTTCCGTCCGCATTCAGATCCAGTTCAAAGTTGTAGGCCAGATCACCTGTAACTGTACATGCATCTTCTGCTGTAGCGGTAATGGAAATATCACCGGCCACACAATTCTCATCATAGGAGCAGATGTCAAGATCCTCACAACCAACGAAGGTCGGCGCCTGATCATCATTCACCATGATCGTCTGTGTGAAGGTGAAGTAACCGTCACCATCATCTTCCCATGCACGACATCCCTGAGGGGATGGACATACGCCATGCCAATCCACCAGCGGATACCATTCTTCCAGATCAGGACAACTGACCGGCAGACCCAGGGTCGTATTCACATAACGGAATACATGAGGGCCCGTACCGGCACTGGTGATATTCACGACCTGTTGCTTGGTGGTGTTGATATCCATCCTGAAGCTGGTACCGCCGACATAG
>JAUIEA010000169.1 GCA_030429045.1 Bacteroidia bacterium
AGGCATCAGATCCTGACGACGCTCCTTTACTGGGCCAGCCTGACTATCAGGTACAGTGGCTCATGGAGAAGAAGCTTATAAAAAAGCGCCTTCGGTAGATCTACCGAAGGCGCTTTGATTTTAGTACAACCTCAACAGATTATTCCACGATCAATCGTTGGATCATCTGGCCTTCATCGGCTCGGATCTCCAGGAAGTAGGTTCCCGGCGTGATCTGGTTCAGGATCAATGTTTCCTGAATGTTGCTTCCGGAAACCTTGCGATTCAGGACTTCCGCTCCAAGCAGGTTGAGCATGCGAATCTGCAGGTTTTCAGACTGATTGAACGTCATGTTCAATTGTACCTGGTTGCTGGCAGGATTCGGATACAAGCTGAATGAGGTCAAGGAAGAGATGTCGCGGATAGCCGTGACTTCCTCTACGGTAAAGTCTTCAACAGTCAGGCAACCATTTGCATCCAGCACGGATACACTGTAATCGCCCGGGGCCAGGTCAGAGATTGAACCACCGGTTTCGCCAGTGCTCCAGTTGATCTCATACGGTTCTGTGCCTCCAGTCGGGGTCACACTGGCGCTGCCGTCATTCATGCCTGGTGTGGCATGTTGGACAGCGACCTCGCCAAGGAGTGCAGCAGGCTCTTCCAACTCTACCGTAATCTCATCCGTACAATTGTTGGGATCAGTCGCGATAACGGTGTATTCACCAGCACCGAGATCATTGGCGACACTTCCGGACAGGTTCGGATCATGAGACCATTCGAATGTGAGCGCTCCTCCATTGGAAGAGGCGTTCAGGGAAATGGCGCCATTCTCATCCCCATGGCACAATGGACTGGTTTCCAGTGCCTGGTCGATATTGACCTGGTAGGTGGAACCGACGATGACTTCCAGTGTTTCTTCTTCTCCGTTATCGTCCGTGACGACAACTGTATATGTTCCCGGAAGGATGTCAGCAATGTCCTCCGTGGTGGAGCCATTGGACCACAGGAAGGTGTAAGGTGGTGTTCCACCGGCGACAGAAAGGTCAATACCTCCATCGGAAGTATTATGGTTACACGTTGCGTTGGTCACCGATGCCGTCACTGAAACCGTAGGTGCGACCACAGTAATGGTGTTGCACTTGGTATCCGAACCGCAATCATTGGTGACTTCCAGGCAAACTTCATAATCGCCGGGTAGGGCATAATTATGGACCGGAGACATTTCCGTAGAGGTATTGCCATCACCGAAGGTCCAGAGATACGTTTCAGGTTCTCCGCTGGAGGCATTGGTGAATGTCACTTTTTGCTTGGCTGCGACATAGGTATAATCAGATTCAGGCGCAGATGGACCATTGTCATAAATGACCTCTGCTTCATCTGTATCTGTACAGCCATTCACTTCATTGGTGACGGTGAGGACATAAGTGCCCGGCTGGTCTACGACCGGCTTGAGAGTTGATGCGCCACTGACGATATTTCCATCAGCGGTCTCCCACAGATAGGTATATCCATTTCCTTTCGCACTTTCGGAGCCGTCCAGGGTATCCAGACTGATGGCACAATTTAACAGCCCGTCATTGCCGGCGTCTGTAGCTGGAGCCTGAATGTCCTGTTGGACCAGGGAATGGTCTTCGCTGAAACATCCTGTCGCGTTGAATGTCACCAACAGATAGTAATCACCGGGCTGGTCGACATCGGCAACCGGGGTATTGGCGCCGGATACGATATTTCCATTCGGCGTGGACCATTGGTAACTGACTCCGAATCCTTCGGAATTCGTACCATCAAGTGTAGCGATCGTTTCGACACAACTCAAATATCCGTCGTCCCCGGCATCGGATACAGGGGCGGGGTTGACATCCACTTCGAATGTTGCTTCTGAAAAACAGCCATCACTATCCGTTACCAATACCGAATATTCTCCGGCACTGAGATTCTGCAGGTCTTCCGAAGAATAACCATTGCTCCATAAATAAGAATACCCACCAGCTCCACCATTGGAGGAGATGTCAATCGCCCCATCTCCATATCCCGGACAGGATTCGATGGTGATCTGGTCTTCTATGACGTCAATCGCTGTGGGTTCTTCTATGATGATTTCTACAGTTTCAATCTCAACCTGGTTCTTGTCACGAATGACGCAGGTATAGGTGCCTGCAGATACATCCTGCAGGTCCTGGGTGGTTTCCCCGTTGCTCCATTCGTAGTAGTATGGATAGTATCCACCGACTGGCTCGATGTCAATACTGCCATCTTCATATCCATTGCATGTGGCATTGACGGTATTCACGAGGTCATAAGTCATGGCACAACTGGTGACATACTCATAATGTCCGCTCGTGGATCGCTGACCGGCCTCATAAACTGTCTTTGTTTGTGGACAGATGGAATAGATGGTCGGATAATAGGTGATCTGATAATCAGACTTGATACCGGAATTGGATGAATTCAAGTCTGTAATGGGAAATGGTGTGCCTGTCACCCAGTCGCCCTGTGTAGAGTTGTTACATCCGGAAGGCCCGTAAAGGCAGTTTGTATTGGTATTCAGATCCGCTTCGATAAAGATCACAAAGACTTCATCTGTGGCATTGGGCCCATAGGAGTTCCACAATCCCTCCAGGTGACCACCGCTGTGATAGTTCCAGCAGGGACCGCACCAGGTCGCTGAAAATTCAAGGTACACCGTTTTACCCTGGTCGAGCAGGGTGTACAGATTCCATGTCTGACCGTTCAGGTCCGTCACAGTAAAGTCTTCCGCATGGCTGCCATCGGGCAAAACTGCTTGGGCCGGTTGAAGGAAACCGATCAGTACAAGCAATAGAAGTGAACGTAACAGTGTTTTCATACAACGCTATTTGGTGGTGAATTTTTCAGATATTCAGATGGATCAACAACGCATAAAGTTAGCCTAATTTGATGGCAGATGCGAGGTTTTCCATTCATAAATGACATGGATTTAGTAAATTTGAAATAACAGATTGAATGCTTCCGAATATCGAAATAATATTCTGATTAGGGGTTAATAATTGTGGAATGGTAAAATATTATGTGGCGGCATCTAGCCAGCATGTGGGTAAAACGACCTCTACACTGGGCCTGGTCAAGGCGTTCAAGGCAAAGGGCTTCCGGGTGGGCTATTGCAAACCGGTAGGTCAGGAGGCTCTGGGCTGGATGGATCACTATGCCGATAAGGATGCGGTGCTCTTTGCCACCAGTATGGGATTCAGTCTGGATTCAGCCCTGCACAGCCCGGTGATCCTGGGTCCGGGTGCGACAACAGCGTTCATCGATCATCCCGAACGGTACAGTTTTGAGGAGCGTATCCGCTATGCCGCGGCCACTCTCGAACAGGAAAATGATGTGGTGATCTATGAGGGTACGGGGCACCCTGGCGTCGGGAGCGTCGTTGATCTGTCCAATGCACGGGTGGCCAAGATGCTGGATGCCGAGGTCATCCTGATCGTGGAAGGAGGGATCGGTAGCACCATTGACCAGATCAGCCTCAGTACGGCCCTGTTCCATCAGGAAGGGGTTCGGATCGCCGGATTGATCATCAACAAGATCCAGGCGGACAAGATCGAGAAGGTCCGCTACTACCTGGAAAAGAAGCTGGGGAAGAACTGGCCTCCGATCCTCGGGTTTATGCCCTACGATCACAACCTGGCCAACCCCATTATGGATACCATCAAGATGGCCGTCAAGGGCGAGGTCATCATGAATCCGGAATGCATGGACAACCGGGTTGAAGAGATCATGGCGGCGTCCCTGCTGGAGGTACATGAACTGGAGAGCTTGCACAATGTCCTCCTGGTGACCAGTGCCAAGCGAATGCCGGAGGCCGTGCATAAGATGATGGCCATCCAGGCGACCCAGGGAGATGAAACCTGCCAATTGGCCGGTGTGGTCATCACCGGTGATGGTACACACTCCAGCACGATCTCCATCCGCGATGAAGTGGAAGATTATCTGCTGAAGCACAGGATACCTGTGATCAGCACCCACCTGGATACTTATGGTTCAGCAGTCAAGATCAACCGGATCGAGGTGAAGATCAATACCAGGACGCCCTGGAAGGTGAATCTGGCTGAAGAGATGATCCGCCAGCATGTGGACCTGGATCGACTCCTGGCGGTTCCGGTTTCTCGATGAAAAAAAAGTCGCACAGTTGACAAAATAACATTCTGTTTGCCTCACGAATTTCGAATTCCATCAAAATATTAGCAACGACAATGTTTGTTTGACGGAATATAGTATTTTTTATCGATATATTTCGATATATTTCATTGCCGGAATAGGGGTTCGCCATCATTTCACTGTCTTACTAGCAAATACAGTGTCATGGAAGCCAAGAACAAAGCTGAGACCCTCCGCCAATTTCCTTTCTTCTCCAACTTGTCAGATGAGGCATTGCAGACCCTTGCAGATGCGGCAACCTTGTTGCGAAAGCCACGACACCATTATATCTATGTGCCTGGAGAGGAGTCCAATGAAGTGTACTTCCTGATAGAAGGGGGCATCAAGATTGGCATTTTTGGAAACGATCAACGGGATATTATTCGCAATATCCTCCATCCCCTCGCCTACTTCGGTGAACTCAGCCTTACCGGTGAAGAGCGCCGCGAGGATTATGCCATCTCCATGAACGAACCCGTCACTCTGCTGGTCATTTCAACAGGCGACATTCTCAAGGCCATGGAGTCCAATTACCACCTGAATATTCTGCTCATGCAGGCCCTGGGCCAGCGACTTCGCAAGGCTGAGCATCGAGTGGAATCACTGATGCTGCACGATGCCAGAACCCGGGTGGTGGAATTCCTGAAAACTACGATCAAGGAAAGAGGCAAGCGGATCGGATACGAGTTCCTGCTCAAGCACAGTCTGACCCAGCAGGATATCGCCAGCATTACAGGCACCTCCCGTCAGACGGTCACGCAAGTTCTCAACGACCTCAAGCGATCCAACCTGATCTTCTTTACCCGGCGGAGTATTTTGGTACGAGATTTAAGTAAACTGGACGAGATTACTGCATAATTCATGGGAGCAACTTACCTTTGCATCCTCTTACCGGAGGAGTGGCAGAGTGGTTGAATGCACCGGTCTTGAAAACCGACGTGGGCGCAAGTCCACCGGGGGTTCGAATCCCTCCTCCTCCGCCAACCAATCCAAGGCCACCGCAAGGTGGCCTTTTTTATATCCACAAGGCCGACAATGCCTGCATTGGCAAGGCCGCGTGGATATAAAAAAGGGGCAGCAGGCCCCTTGGATTGGTTGAAGCCTCCCCCCTCAGGGATCATGCAATAATCCCTCTCTTCCGCATATCCACAGATTACCGAAGAGGCCGTCAATGCTTGCATTGGTAAGGCTAAAGGGCCTGACACACAAGGTGACAGGAATTTTCCAATCCCATCTCATCACAGGAGACAATAGAAAAGCAATTATTCTACAATAGGTGATGGAATCAAGACCTTTAACCAAAATGGTCGAAGGAAATACTCCCTCGTCCATGAAAAAAATTCACTTGTATTAGACAAGAAGAGTCTAAGACGCTAGCTGTTTTTTTCTCATCATGTACTTAGTGTATAGCCACATTGTAGGCCAGGCAGCTATGTCAACAATCAGTGACAGAATAAATGCTCGAGCTATGTTTTCCATTACTGAACCATCATGAGAGGCGTAAAGGAGAAAGTATATTATTGCAGTTTTTCCAATAAAACCTATGAGGAATGCAATAACTGTCCTGTAGCCTTTAAGTTGTTCTTCCACTATTAAGTATTTAATCCAGAAAAGAATCGGGTGAAAGCAGAGATGCAATATCAGTTTGATATAGTTCAGAAATAAAAGTCAATGCGCTATTCAATTCATTCGTGATTGCAATTCTAACTCGTAAAGGTGCTTTGTCATCATCAATTTTACGCATTTGGAGCAGTCCAATTGATCAGAAGTAACAGATAGCTCAGCCATCATAATAATTGGGGTGTCTATCCCTTTGGTATGATATGATTCAAAGTACTTGATCTTCGAAGGATAGATACAGTCACCCCTCAGATAATCCCACCTGTAATAGGAATAATCATACTGAATCGGCCCCCTTATTTCACCCCAAGAGGCTCCAAATAGCTCATAGGATTGAAGTATACTGTCCCTCCCAAAGGTATATTTGACATAATTGCCATTTGTAGCAGTAATAATAAATGTTAGACTTATGCTATCTGAATTCAGCTTATAGACTCCATCTTGATAATTAATTATCTGACCTAAGCCGGATCTTAGAACGTCCTTATTTACAACATACTTCATTCGATTCATTAACAAGTAGTCTTCAGCCATGTTGATGAAGGAGCTGTCAACATTTATTATGAGATTACATACATCAAAGTACATTGAGTTCAATGCTCTTGCATAGTTATCAAATGGATGTTTAAGCACACCACTAGCGATTTCTTTGACATCTAAATCCACGATATGATTGACGTGCTTAAATAAGTATAAGAGTGTATCTGAGTCGTTGCATATAAGCTTTCGGTTTAGTTTTAATAGTTTCTTTAGTAGCTTCTTTGGTCTTTGTCTCTTTTCTACCACATCAACGGCAGGGAGCTCAATGGTTGAATACAGAAGAAGTGTGTCCACTTTTCTGTTGCTCTTTAAGATGAAATATTGACGAGGAACTGAGGGATAGCTGATGATCAATGAATCTCCTGGAAAGTTATTAGAAAGCAGAATTAGTCCATTGGTAGATATTGTCAGGATTTCGCCTTTTGATGATTCAGCTATTACACCAGACAGAGGTTGATTGGTCTCTCCATCCAGAATCAAAATTGAGTGTCCATTGTTGGTTTGGGCTGATACGCTTAGGATGCACAAAACATGTAGCGG
>JAUIEA010000017.1 GCA_030429045.1 Bacteroidia bacterium
CGACGCATCATGTAATTATGATGCTGACCCTGCCATTACCGGCGATGTCACGGATGAAGATGATAATTGCAGTGGATCGATCGATGCGACGTATACTGACGCGACGGCTCCCGGTTCCTGCACGGGCGAGATCATTCTCACCCGGACCTGGACGCTGACAGATGATTGTGGGCTCCAGTTGACCCAAACCCAGACCATTACCATCGAGGATAATATTGAGCCGGTACTGGTCGGCTGTCCGGCAGATGAAACCATTTCTTGCCTGGACCCAATTCCGGTAGCACCGGTTGTGACGGCCACGGACAACTGTGACCCGAGCCCGACGGTGGCTGGTCCGGTGGAGGTGAATCTGCAGACCAACGACGGTTCATGCACCGACCATTCCTATACGATCACCCGGGTATGGACGGCCACGGACGGTTGTTCGAACAGCACCTCCTGTGAGCAGGTGATTACGGTTGAAGACGTGATCATTCCGGTGATCACCCTGACGGGTCCCGCCACTGTTGACCTGTGTGTCGGTGACAGCTATACGGACATGGGCGCCACCGCCCAGGATGATTGTTTCGGAGACATCACCGCAGATATTGTGGTGGTGAATCCAGTAGACGTCAATACAGCTGGTTCCTATACCGTGACCTACAATGTATCTGATCCTTGCGGAAATGCCGCCGTGGAAGTGACCCGTACGGTCATTGTCCATGACTACCCCTTGCTGCAAACGTCGATCAACGGCGTGGTCGTGACCACCGACAATGACGGTCTTGACGATGTCGCACCTCCGATGGAGGTGTGTAATGCTGCCGGAAATATATTCTTCGATTCATTTATCGATCTGAATACTGTACCGGGTGATGTTCGGGTGTTCCAAACCCGAACGCTCTCGAATGTGAGCACTGCGATGTGCGATAATTGTGCGGCTCCGATCGCTGCCTTTACAGGCGTTTCGGGCACAGCTACCCTGGTCGATCCGACCATGGATGGCACCCTGGTCATGCGCTTCCGCGCCTGGCTGGATCTGAACAGCAACAATACCATTGATCCGGGAGAATGTGCCGGAGACTGGGTGGAATACACCTTTATTCTGAAGGCAGATGTCATCATGTCCTGTGCAAATGACACGACGGTAGCGGCCTGCCAGGATCAGGCTACGGTTGACCAGGCCTTTACCGATTGGTTGGCGACTACCACATTTACCGGTGGTAAGAACCCGGTCATGATGAATGATAACAGTGGTGCACCAGATGCATGTGGTGGATTCACCATTGTCACCTGGACCGTCACAAGTGATTGCGAAGCCGATGTGACCTGTTCCGCCACCTTTACGGTGACCGAAGATGACATCGATCCAACCTTTACTGTTCCTGCGGATATCGATATCTATTCCGATGCGGGATGTGCATACGATGCCGACCCGTCGATCACCGGTGATGTGACGGACGAAATGGATAACTGCGGTGGTGTCCTGGATGCTACCTATTCCGATGCATCCGTTGCCGGTTCTTGTGAGGGCGAAGTCGTGATCACCCGAACCTGGACCCTGACGGACCTTTGTGGAAATTCCACATCTGGCGATCAGGTCATTACGGTGCGGGATACCATCTCTCCGACCTTCACTGTGCCAGCTGATATGACCATCAACGCCGATGTGGATTGCCTGTATGATGCAGACCCCTCCATCACCGGCGAGGTCAACGATGAAGCTGACAACTGTACAACCGTACTCGTGGCAACCTATGTGGATGATCCTCAACCCGGCACCTGTGCTGGTCAGGTCATCATTACCCGAACCTGGACATTGGTGGATGATTGTAATAACTCACTGGAGCAAGACCAGATCATTACCGTCATTGATGAGATCGCACCTGTTTTGGTTGGATGCCCTGCCGACGTGACCATTGCCTGCAATGATCCGATGCCGGTGCCGCCGGTGGTGACCGCCACAGATAATTGCGATGCAAGTCCGGTAGTCACCGGACCAGTCCCTGTATCGGGCCAGACCAATGATGGATCCTGCTCGGACAATACCTATGATGTAACCCTGACCTGGACGGCCACGGATGATTGTGGAAACACATCTACCTGTGCGCAGGTCGTCTCTGTCCAGGACCTGATCATTCCTGTGATCACCCTGACAGGTCCGGCTTCAGTAGACCTCTGTGTGGGCGACAGCTATATGGATATGGGCGCTACGGCCAATGATGATTGCTTTGGCGACATTACCGCTGACATCGTCACCGTCAACCCGGTAGATGTGAACACTCCGGGTACCTATATGGTGACCTACAATGTTTCTGATCCTTGTGGTAACGCAGCGGTGGAAGTCACCCGAACTGTGATCGTCCATGATTACCCCTTGCTGGAGACATCCATCAATGGTATCGTCGTGACGACCAATAATGATGGCCTGGACGATGTCGCCCTGCCGGTGGAGATCTGTAACGAACCAGGCAATATCAATTTTGACTACTTCGATGACCTCAACAATGTACCGGGTGACGTGCGTGCCTTCCAGACACGGACCCTGACCAATGTGTCGACAGGCATGTGTAATAATTGCGCGGCACCACTGGCAGCTTTTTCACCATTTGCCGGTACAGCCACCCTGGTTGACCCGACGATGGATGGAACAATAGTGATGCGTTTCCGCGCCTGGCTGGATCTGAACAGCAACAATGTGATCGATCCGGGTGAATGTGCCGGCGATTGGGTGGAGTACACCTTTATCCTCAAGGCAGATGTCATTCTTTCCTGCGCCAACGATACTACTGTGGCTGCTTGCCAGGACCAGGCGACCGTCGACCAGGCATTTGCCGACTGGTTATTGACCACGACATATACGGGAGGAAAGAACCCGGTCTTTACAAATGACAACACGGGCGCACCGGACGCTTGTGGCGGTATGACAACGGTTACCTGGACGGTGACCAGCGATTGTGAACCGGATGTCACCTGTACGGCCACCTTTACAGTGACCGCAGATGATGTCGATCCAACATTTACCGTGCCCGCGGATATCACCATCTACACGGATGAAAATTGTGCCTACGATGATGATCCATCCAACACCGGTGATGTCACCGATGAAATGGACAACTGTTCGATGGGTCTTGATGCCACTTATTCGGATGCCATTGCCGCAGGTCCATGTGAAGGTACCTTTGTGATCACCCGTACCTGGACGCTGACGGATCTTTGTAACAACTCCACTTCGGCAGATCAGACCATTACCATTCAGGACAACCAGAAGCCAAGCTTTACGGTGCCTGCAGATATCACCATCTCCACGGATGCGTCCTGCACCTATGATGCTGATCCAAGTGTGACCGGAAATGTCACTGACGAAGCAGACAATTGTACAACGAGCCTGGATGCAACCTGGGGAGATGTTATTGCTGCTGGCCCTTGTACAGGTTCATGGGAAATTACCCGGACCTGGACTTTATCCGATAACTGTGGTAATGATTCTATTCAGGTTCAGACGATCACCGTTGTCGACGACCTGTTCCCCACATTTACAGTCCCGGCTGACGTGACCATCTATACCGATGCTTCATGTAATTATGATGATGATCCTTCCAATACTGGAGATGTCTCCGATGAAGATGACAATTGCAGTGCAGGACTGAATGCCCTCTATTCGGATGTGACCGATCCAGGAAGTTGCACCGGTGAGGCCATCATTACCCGGACCTGGACCCTTACGGATGATTGTGGGAATACGACCGTCCAGACACAAACGATCTGGGTGGAGGACAATTCCGATCCTACCTTTACCGTGCCAGCGGATGTCACCATCTACAAGGATGTGGATTGCAATTATGATGCAGATCCATCCATTACCGGAGATGTCACCGATGAGGCAGACAACTGTAGCGTCGGCCTCGACGCCACATGGTCGGACGATGTAGTCGCCGGATCCTGTGAAGGAGAAACTATTATTACCCGAACCTGGACGCTGATCGATGATTGTGACAATGATTCTATCCAGATCCAGACCATCACAGTAATCGATGATATTCAGCCGACGTTCCCGAAACCGGATGATGTGACCATTACGACGGAGGACGGCGCAACATGTCCAACTTTTGCAGATATCTCGTTGATGGTGGATCAGGTAAATCCGATCTCTTCCGGGAATGCCCCATTCAACTTTACCGTTCATGGTGTCTCTCAGGAGGGTCCGGTTATCTACAGTGATAACTGTAGTTCACCCGCCAATCTGGAGATCTATGTCTGGAATATGGAGCTGGATGACACGGGGAATGCAGATGAATGCGAACGTGTGATCCGCGTCACCTTCCGTGTCTATGATGATTGTGGTAATCCACGAACTCGATATCAGCTCTTCACGATCCAGGATAATACCCCGCCTACCTTCACGGTGCCGGCAGATGTAACCATCTATACGGATGCCAATTGCAATTATGATGCAAGTGTCGGGTTCACAGGCGACGTGACCGATGAAGCAGATAATTGCACCCTTTCCGGACTGGATGCCACCTATAGCGATGTTCCTGTTGCAGGATCTTGCGAAGGAGAGGTCATTATTACCCGGACCTGGATGCTGACGGATAACTGCAATAATACCACGACGCAGACCCAGTTAATCACAGTTCAGGACAACACCCCACCGACATTTACAGTACCAGCGGACTTTACTGTCGAGAAGGATGATGATTGCCTGTACGATGCATCTGTAGGTATCACTGGCGATGTCACCGATGAGGCGGACAATTGCACAATGATACTGGATGCAACCTGGTCCGATAATGCTGTCCCGGGCACATGTGAAGGAGAAGAGATCATCACCCGGACCTGGACATTGATGGATGATTGTGGCAATGAGACCACTAAGACCCAGGAGATCCTGGTGATCGATGTGATCAAGCCCTATTTCCCCAAGCCCGCAGATATTACCATTACCACGGAGCAAGGGGCCACCTGTCCATCTCCGGCGGATATCGGCATTGTCGCCAATCAGGCTGTTCCGATTTCCTCGGGGAATGCCCCATTTGCATTTGATGTGCATGGACTCAGTCAGGCTGGCCCGACGGTTTATACGGACAATTGCAGTTCACCGGCCAACCTGGATATCTATATCTGGGATATCGAGCTCGACCTGAATGGCAATGCCGACGAATGCGAACGGGTTATCCGGGTGCGTTACCGGGTCTATGACGACTGCGGAAACCACCAGACACGATTCCAGCTCTTTACCATCCTGGATGATACACCTCCAACCTTTACAGTACCGGCGGATGTAACCATCTATTCGGACAATAACTGCAACTATGATGCAGATCCGGTCTTTACCGGTGATGTGACCGATGAAGCAGACAATTGCACCCTTGCCGGATTGGACGCGACTTATGTAGATGACACCAATCCGGGAACTTGCGAGGGAGAGGTGATCATTACCCGAACCTGGACGCTGACGGATAACTGTGCTAACACAACTGTCCAGACACAGATGATCACGGTCCAGGATAATATCCCACCGACATTTACGGTTCCAGCGGACATTGTCATAATGAAAGATGTGAACTGCGCTTATGACGCTGATCCGATCTATACCGGTGATGTCACGGATGAGGCCGATAACTGTACCACTGCTGGTCTGGATGCGACCTATACCGATGATGTGAATCCCGGCATGTGTGAAGGTGAACAGATCATCACCCGGACCTGGACCTTGACGGATGATTGTGAAAATACAACCACTCAGATCCAGACCATTACGGCGATCGATCAGATTGTTCCGACCTTCCCCAAGCCGGATGATATCACGATCTATACGAATGATGGCGCGACCTGCCCATCACCGGCAGATATCGACCTGGTTGCAGATCAGATGACTCCGATTGCATCTGGAAATGCACCGTTCAACTTCATGGTCCATGGATTGCTCCAGGCCGGACCGACGGTGTACTCAGACAATTGCAGTACGTCACCAAACCTTGATATCTATATCTGGTCGGTCACACCGAACTTCGGCGGGACGGCAGATGAATGCATGCGATCCATCCGGGTGATCTACAGAGTCTTTGACGACTGCGGGAATTACCAGCAGCGTCAACAGATCTTCACCATCCTGGATAATACGGATCCGACGTTTACCGCACCAGCGGATATCACCATCTATACCGATGATGATTGTGAATACAATGCAGATGTAGCCATCACCGGTGATGTCACCGATGAGGATGACAATTGCAGCACGGGACTGGATGCGACATATTCAGACAGTGTTGAACCTGGAAATTGTACGGGTGAACAGATCATTACCCGGACCTGGACGTTGTATGACAACTGTTCGAATTCCACTGTTCAAACCCAGACCATCTATGTCCAGGATAATGTTCCTCCAACCTTTACTGTTCCTGACGATATCACCATCGAGAAGGATGTGAACTGCATCTATGATGCAGACGTATCCATTACCGGCGATGTCACTGATGAGGATGACAATTGCAGTGCCGGATTGGAAGCACAATTCAATGACACAGTTGCGGATGGATCGTGCGAGGGTGAACAGATCATTACCCGGACCTGGACATTGATCGATGATTGCGGGAATGAGACTATCCAGACCCAGATCATCACCGCAGTGGATCTGATCGTTCCGACATTCCCCAAACCTTCGGATGAGACGATCACCACAGAGGACGGGGCAACCTGTCCGGGTGTAGCTGACATTTCACTGGTTGTGGATCAGGTTGTCCCTGTCGCATCCGGCAATGCACCATTTGTCTTCACTGTGCACGGGATTCCGTTTGATGGACCAACTGTGTACAGCGACAACTGCAGTTCACCTGCGAATCTGGACCTCTACGTCTGGGCAATCAACACCAATTTCCAGGGAGTTGGAGATGAGTGTGATCGTCAGATCCAGGTTGTGTTCCGGGTCTATGATGCTTGCGGCAATTTCCAGCAGCGTCAGCAGGTCTTCACGATCACCGAGAATACACCACCTGACCTGAGTGCCTGTACGATCCCATTGGATGGCACCGTAGAATGTACCGGTGATGCAGGAAATGAGCAATCTGCCATCAACTGGGATATGGCCAATATCACCTATCTCTATGGATGTGCGACAGATAATTGCACGGACTTCACAGTGACCAGTGATTACGACTTTGCCAATTACGTGTATGACTGCGGACTGACTGGTTCGATCACAGTCCAGTATACGGTTACGGACGAGTGCAACAACAGTACGACAACCAGTGCAACGTTGACGGTAGTCGACAACTTTGGCCCTGTCCTGATCAACTGTCCGAACCTGGACGATGTGATCGAATGTGATGGTGCTGCCAATAATGAGGCAACAGCCGCACTGTGGAATGCGAATGTCATTTCTGTGCTGGAGGTTTGTGCCCAGGAAAATTGTGGCGATTTCACTGTCACCAGCGATTACGATTATGCCAACCTGGTAAGCACCTGTGGCGAAGCTGGCGTGTTGACTGTGGTCTATACACTCGAAGATGAGTGTTTGAACACCTCCACATTTACGGCCCAGCTGACCATTGAGGACACCACACCGCCGACCATCGACTTCTGTCCCGGCCCGGTCACCATCAACTGTGAGGATTCACAAGATCCTCTGGATACGGGTGGTCCAGCCACCGCTTCCGATGTATGCGATGCCAATCCGATCATTACATATAATGACGTGATCGTACCAGGCAGCTGCCCGGATAGCTATGTCATCGAGCGGACCTGGACGGCAACGGATGATTGTTTGAATGCAAACACATGTCTGCAGGAGATCACTGTCATCGATGTCGAAAAACCGGTCTTTAACCAGGGAACGCCGGACGTGACCCTGTATACGCTTGATAATAACGCCACCTGCCCGGGTACGCCCGATATCAGTCTGGAGATCAATCAAGCTACGCCGATCGCAACCGGACATGTAACGGTGCCATACACCGTTCATGGGGTCCTGTTCCAGACACCGAACGGAAATGGTACAGACAACTGTACACCGGATGCGGAACTGGAGCTCTTCGTCTGGGATATCAATGAGGACTTCTTCAACGATGCCGATGAATGTCACCGGACCATCGAGGTGCATTTCCGATTGTATGACCGCTGTGGAAACTTCCGGAACCGGAAGCAGACCTATACGATCATCGAGAATACACCACCGGTCATCACCTGTCCTGCAGATCTGACCATCGATTGTGACGATGATCCGTTTGACCTCGTGCTGACGGGTGAAGCAACTGCCACGGACAATTGTGATCCGGATCCGACCATCACCTACAGTGATGTGAATGATCTGAACGGTTGCTCCATGACAGGAACGATCACCCGGACATGGATGGCAGAAGACAATTGTCTCAATACCTCTGAGTGCACGCAGATCATCACGGTACAGGATGTCGATCCGCCGGTGATGATGAACTGTGAGGCCGACGATCTGAATGGCACCCATGAGTGTGACGGAGTGGCTGGTAACGAAGCCGCAGCCGACGCCTGGGATGCCGCCAATATCGCGTTGCTGGAGTCCTGTGCATATGATGTCTGTGGCGCCATTGTGGTCACCAGTAATTACAACTTTGCGACCCTCTCAGATGGTTGCGGCGAAACAGGAAGCCTCACGGCCACCTATACCGTGACGGACGAGTGTCTCAATACTTCCACCATAACCGGAACCTTTACTGTCGTAGACAATACGGCTCCGGACCTGACGGCGTGCACCCTGTCTGACCTGGATGCGACTCATGAGTGTGATGGTGATGCCGGTAATCTGGCAGCAGCCAACGCCTGGAATGCAGCCAATGTCAGCTACCTGGAAGGTTGTGTATCTGACCTGTGCGGTACGTTCACTGTGACGCATGATTATACCTACGGAAATCTCACGGATGAATGTGGTATAACCGGCGAGGTAGTCGTGACGTATACCTTGACGGATGAATGCAATAACAGCACAACGGCCACGGGCACATTTACAGTAGAGGATACGACCAACCCGACCTGGGATTCGGCCATGCCAGCAGATATGACTGTTGAGTGTGACGCAGTTCCGGATGCGTTTGTCGCCACCGCCTCAGACGGATGTGATACCGATGTGGATGTTGCCTACCTGCAGACGAAGACGGAAGGTGTCTGTACGGATACCTATATCCTCACCCGGACCTGGACGGCAACGGATGATTGCAATAATGCCATCACCCATACCCAATCCATCCAGGTGCAGGATACCACAGTGCCAGATCCAGAATGCCAGGATAAGGAGATCTTCCTGGATGAGAACGGAATTGCTACCATCACTGCAGAGGAGGTGGATAATGGCTCAACTGATAATTGTGATCCGGATGTGTCTCTGAGCTTGTCCAAAACGACATTTATCTGTGATGATGAAGGCCCGAATGTGGTGACCTTGACCGTGACGGATAATTGTAGCAATAGCAATACCTGCACGGCAACAGTAACGGTAACGGATGCGATCGCGCCGACCGCACTCTGCCAGGATGTAACCGTTTCACTCGACCAGTTTGGTCAGGGAAGCATTACACCGAATGATGTGGACAACGGTTCCTATGACAACTGTGATATCGCCAGCCTGGTGATCTCTCAGTCCCAGTACAATTGTACCTGGCTGGGAACAAGCGTGGTCACCTTGACCGTTACGGATATCTACGACAATTCCTCTACCTGTACCGCCAATGTGACGGTCGTGGATGAGATACCGCCAGTGGCAGTCTGTAAGAACTACTTCGTTGATCTCAATGGGCAGGGCGAAGCCCCGATCACCTATTTCGATATCGACGGAGGATCCACAGACAACTGCTCGATCGTAGATTATCAAGTGGTGCCAAACCTGGTGACGTGTGCGAATATCCCAATGGTGAATGTGACATTGACCGTCACTGATCCCGGTGGAAACAAGCATAGTTGTATTGCCACAGTGGTCGTCTCTGATGAATTGCCGCCGGTCATGGCCTGTAAGGATCTGACCTTCTTCCTGGATGACCAGGGTAGTCCGATCACCATCCAGCCCGAGGATATAGACAGTGGCAGTTCGGATAACTGTGAGATCGAATCACTCACACTGAACAAAACGACCTTCGATTGTGGTGACCTGGGTGCCAACGTAGTGCTCCTCACTGCAGAAGATCCAAGTGGCAATACGAACAACTGTTCGGCTACGGTGACCATCATCGATGCCATTCCACCTGTCTGGACCTATATGCCGGGTGACATCACGGTCAACTGTATCGATGTCTTTGATGATAACCCTGAAGCTGCTGACAATTGTGGTGGGGTGAACATCAACTGGGAAGATGTACAGGAAGTATGGCCTGCCGGGCCGATCAACAGCTATCTGGTGCGTCGCACCTGGACGGCCTTCGACGCCTCTGGCAACGAGATCACCTATGAACAGGTGGTATACGTATTGCCTGGTGGCGAATTGTTGATCAATTGCAATCCGGACGTGATCACCCAACCGACTCACTTCCCGATCAAGGTCGACTGGCCGATCCCGTCCGTGGATGATATCTGCGAAGGATCAGTGGATATGGTGCAGATCGGAGGACCTCCTCCATTGAGCTATTTCAGTCCGGGCACGGAAACCCTGATCACCTACGAGCATGTCGATGTGTACGGTACACATTATCAGTGTTCATTCTGGGTGATCGTCCCAACGGATGCATCCGGCTATATCGTCGTCCTCAACGAAGTGGATTGCGAAGATCATTCGCTGACCAACTGCGAAGTGAAGGATCTGCCGAATCCGGACAACTACAGTTTCGAGTATATCATTACCAATCAGACTCCTATTCAGTTTGATATTGAATCTGATGCCAACTTCGAAATGTTCGCGGATGGCTCGGCTCACCTGACTGGGATCTGGTCTGATCTGCCAAATAACTGTGGTTGGGATATGGACATCTGGCTGCACCGTCGTCGGACACACGACGGCTGGGTAGCTGCGGGTGGGGACATCAGTTCCTTCTCCGGATTGGGTGATCCAAAGCTGTGGGAGTTCTTCGAAGTGGATGGTTCACGCAGTAAGATGACCGGAACAGGTTGTTATACAGGCCAGAACTACAATGTGCGGATCTCGCCCAACTTCCCGAAATTCGGGTTCCAGCTCGGTGAAGGTGCCAATACCAAGACCAATGCCTATGGCGGATGGGTGATCATTGCAATGACCAATAATTCCGATCAGGTCGTGGCTCAGGGGATCTTCTCCTTCGAATTGGATTGCGATCCGACCAACCTGATCAAGGATGCCGCAGAGGTCATTTCACTGGACGGCTTCAACTATCCGGTGACCTGGTCAACTGGAACGACCGGATTTGAACTGGGAGATGTGGCACCGGGCATGTATGGTGTCACCGTGACGGATCAGAGTGGAAATACCGACGCTTCCGACTTTACGGTCGAACTGCCCAAGGATTGTATCCTCTACTACGAAGATGATTGCCGTCCGGGCAATATGACATCCACTGCACTGGTCAAGCAGAGCAGCACCTATCAGGGCGCTGTGGCTGAAAGGGCCATTGACCAGAATACGGATGGCGACTTTGCCAACGGTTCGGTGACCAGCACCCTGGCCGGTTACCAGAATTACTTCAGTATGGCGCTCCTGGACCCATTACCCATCGAGAAGATTCGGGTATGGAACCGGACCGATTGCTGTAGTGACCTGCTGGAACCATTCTATGTCTTTGTATCTGAATTCCCGATCCCGGATAATATCTTCCCTGAGGATCTGGTCTTTGAACAGGATATCCTGGCCTTCTATCACAGTGGCCCGATTGAAGACTCCTATACCTTTGATGTTGGCCAGATGGGTCAGTATGTCAAGGTACAGCTGGCTGAAAGCGGACGCCTGATGTTGGCCGAAGTGCAGGTTCTGGTCTGTCAGGAAGATGAGATCGGTCTGCAGGATGACGGCTTCACGGCCCCTGAGGAGGATGAGGTCCATGAGAAGGTCGAGGTGATCGAAGACGTCCCGACAGTGTCGTACTGGCCTAATCCGGCCAACGATTATCTGGAGATCGACATCACCCAGCAACATGCATCGCCGATCGGCGTCACCATTGTGAATATGCAGGGTGTGGAAGTGTACCGGGCAAAACTCCCGGCAGATCACCTCCAGCACCTCCATCTGGACACTGGAGATTGGGGTCCGGGTGTGTACTTCATGACCATCAGCTCCGCGAACGGAGCACGCAGCCTGCCTTTGACGATCCAGCATTGATCGCCTAGAACAGGATAGATAAGACAAGGGCCTTGCATGTTGCAAGGCCCTTGTACTTCACGGGCAATCCAACATTATGATAGCTTCATTGTTAGGCTACCAATAACCCTGAATATCCATCAAACACATCTCGTAATATGAAACACTTCCTTTTGTTTGGCCTGCTGGCCATCGGTCTTCTTCTTTCTTCCTGTGCCGGAGAATCTGCACCAGAAACGACCACCGAAGAGACGCCCACCCGTTCGGGTCCATCCGGTGTATATAATATCGACATCACCAACAGTATCGTTGAATGGAAAGGCATGATGTTAGGCGTGAAGGAACACACGGGAACGGTCCAGTTGACCGGTGGAAATATCATCGTCGATAATGGTGTAGTGACCGGTGGAAACTTCACGGCCGACATGAATTCGATCGTGCTGACCGATGAGAATTACCAGCCTGAATCCGGTTATGGAAAGGATAAATTGTCGGCTCACCTGGCCTCTGACGACTTTTTTGATGTGGCCAATTATCCGACCGTTACATATCGGGTGAAGGGAGGCAGTGAAGATACCTGTAACGGGGCCATGACCATCCGTGGACGGACCCATTCCGAAGTGGTGAAGGACATTGTGGTCAGTGAGGAAAATGGGACCTTGAAGGCGACAGGCTCCCTGACTTTTGATCGGCAGCAATATGGGGTTTCCTGGGCCAATCCCGTGAAGGAGGCTGTCCTGAGCAATGCGATCCAGCTGGAGATCACCCTGACCGGGATCAAGTAGCCGCGACCAGATAGAACGTAAAAAAAGCGAGCGACCATTGGTCGCTCGCTTTTTTATGATGGCCATTCATGTGGCCCCGGAAGCAGACTCCGGAAGAGATCTTATTTGGTTTCCTGGCGAATGTCGACACTGATCCCAATGCCAATATTTGCAGATTCCCAGGTGGCCTGGCTGGTCTTTCGATACCAGGTTTTATCCTTGAAAAATCCGGCACAAAACATCAGGCCTCCCTCCCCGAGTTCCCGGATCAATTCCAGGCTGACCAGAAAGTCGTCATAGACGATGACCTGTGCATGGGTCATGTCCACAAACACATCCTGCCCCTGATGATCCCGGTAATCAATGATCAGCGGAGAGCTGTAGATCCGTTCTACCGGTTCGCCCTGGTCGACCCGATAGATATTCAAGCGATAGAATATGGTGTCATACTTGCACCAGGCCAGATGAAGGTTGATCTGGTCAATAAATGCCGGCCTGGCTTTTATCCGGACCATCGTGCCCAGTTCATTCCCCAGATCGTTGTAGAAGAAGCCGGCTCCGAAATTGGGATTGATGAGCTCATTCCCGACACGCCGATCCTTATAATCCCTGGGGTTGACCGTGATCTGAGGCAGGTCCAGCGCCACCGGTTTTATCCGAAGGAGAGAGCCCGATTCGGGTGATATTCGGACCGTTTTCAGGGTCAGGTCTACGGTCTCATACCCCAGAATGGAATAGCGAAGGATGGCCTCATCTTCCAGGCCATCCAGATTGATCCGATAGGTGCCATCTTCCTTCGAAACCGTGCCCACGCCCAGCCCGACCACCCCGATATTGACATAGGGCAAAGGCTCGAGGGTCTCCTCATCCAGGATCTGACCTGTCAAAACCTGACTGGATAAGATGTGTGGAACGACCATGCCAGCGAGCAGGCAGCAGAGGAGCCGACCCAGGTAAAGGAATTCTGAAATGTGTTTTGTCATTCTTACAGGCTGAAATGGGTGACCACTTCCTGTGGGATCTGCATCTGCTCCAGGAAGGTCGTCAACGAAGCATCATAGTCCATGACTTTCCACCCCGACTCCGTCGTGTCCCGGATCGCCAGCATGATCTTTTTTCCCTGGATCCGGAAGGTGCCTTTTGCGGCATCCATCTGGACATTCCGGGCGCCGTATTCTGCGGTCAGGTTCTGATGAAGCATCTCCAGGACACTTTCATCTTTATCGGCAGACCGGTATTCCATGGTCATCACCAGACTGTAATCAACCCGGGCAAAGGACCGGTTATTGACGTCGAAGACGTCGGACAGTGCATCGACATCCATGCGTTCAAAGCGAAACCTGACTTCCTCATCCATAAAGAATTGCTGGAAATAGGCCTGCATCTGATCCCGGGGGAGAATGGCAAAAACACCGGGATAGAGGTCATCCAGCAGACCATCGATATTCTGATGCTGTGCATGATCCAGATAGCTGGCGAGTGAAGCGCGAATGGCCTGCTCGTCTCCGGATTGTGCCCCGATGGTCAGGGGGAATGAGAGGATTATAAACAGGAGTGTAAACAGGCGAACAGGCATGGTAGTCATATGAAAGTGAATAAATCTGAATAGCGGTTTATTTGCGATTGCAAGGGTCTTCAGGATATAAGACCACGATCTGATAACCTTCCGGACCCTGAAAAGTTTCTGAGGGAATGGATCTGAGGTCGATTGACAGAATCTCGGTGATAGCCACCATGTCGTACCCATCTATACGCTGTTCAATGTATAAAGGAAAACCGGGAACTTTCCCAATATACATCATGGTGGATGGTTCGGATAAGTGGAATTGGATATCAGGGGTGTACCAGACGGTCGATTGTAGAGTCCAATCCAATTCAGAGAGAATCTGAGTGACCAGGATCGCTTGGCATGGGTACCCCAGGATGATTCTTTGTCCGGTCATGGGATGAAACGCCAGCGAATCTTCAGCAATCCATTGTTCCTTGATCTCCGGTGAAGGCACTTGAATGATTTTCTCCAGGTCGTTAATCCTGAAAAGTGAATCTTGCTGATAGAGAATGACATTTGTCGTCCAGGAAGATTGATCGTATCCTTTTGCTCGGTAGTTCATGCCCTCTGCGCTCAAAGAGAGGACTATACTGTCTCCAAAAGTGGGAGGATTGGACAGATCAGCATCTATGATATATTGCCGGTAGGTGAAAATTCCTTCTGCATTGACCTGGCCAACTCCTGGCAGGCAATAGATCATCGCCAGAAACAGTGAGAAATGGAATATACGTACTCGTGACAATTGAAGGATTCTATCGGGTTAACGGATCACCCTGTGCCCGAATTGTATGCCATTATCCTTGGATGTCCGGTGGAAAGAGAATGCGCGCTTCCCCCTTGACTACCGGCTTTCCATCCTCCTGGATGCAGAGGGTGGTAAAGGTGCCAATCCGTTTTTCGGGATCGTATGCGGCTAATTCTACTTTGGCTGTGATGGGTTGATCAAAGAAAACAGGTTTCAGGAAACGAAGGTCCTGGCTCAGGTAAATGCTTCCCTCTCCCGGATAGATACCGCCAAATATTCTGGAGAACATGGAGCCGGTAAACATGCCATGGGCTACCCGTTGCTGAAAAATGCTATTTGCCGCATAGTCTTCATCAAGGTGGATTGGATTGTCGTCGAGTGAGATCTGCGCAAAGAGGCGGACCTCTTCAGCAGTGAAGACGCGGGTGTATTCGACGATCTTGCCGATTTCCGGGGTGGACGTATGGGCCATAGCGATATCTGTATAAGGATGAAGAATGATGAGAGGTGACTATTCGATTTCCATTTCCAGCCAGCGTTCCAGGACGGAAATAAAGCGCTCACGTTCGTTGTCACTGAGGTTTTTCAGTCGGGCTGCCCTGTGATCTGTATCCGGAAGAAAAAACCAGGCGGAATCCACCTTGTCACTCTGGGGTACGGCAGTGGCCGACCAGGTATCCGCACTGCCGTAGAGGTAGGCGATTTGTTTGCCTGTAGTCTGGGTCCAGTTGTACACCTGGTGGGTCAATGTGCCATCAAATGGAATGGGAGCATGGCCGGGCATGAATACAGCACTGGGGTTCTGATTTGTTGGCAGGGCCTTTAACAGACCCTTGAACGGACTGGTCTGGTAGCCGTAATAGCCCAGTTCTGCACCGGCCTGGTAATAGTGAGAGGCATAACCCAGGATATCCCTGTCCGAAAAGAAACCGAGATCGGAAATCTTGAGGACATGGCTGAGCATGGAGTCGATACCGACCTCCGGACCGGGGATCTCCTCACAAAGACTGCCCCACTGCCAGAAGGAAAATGGATACTCCAGGATGGTATATTCCAATGCTTCTTCAAAGGTCAGATAGGTGAAATTCAGGTCAGCCCCTTTGGCAAACCAGCGAGCACGGGGTAATATCTCTTCCCGGTGCCGGAGTAAATAGGTTTGAACATCATAGAGGGCCTTGCGGCAAGCATCGGTTCCGACGGTATCGAGAAACGTATAGATCCGTTGGTCTTCGACACTCAGATTGACCGGTGCGACCAGGGGGAAGCTCACAGCCACATCCTCCGGATAGAAGTACCGATAGAAGATCGTGGTTTGCCCTCCCTTGCTGATCCCGGTGCTGACCCATTTTTGTGGGTAGAGTGTCCCGAACAATTCACGGATATGGTGATAGTCGGCAGCGGCCTGGGCGATCGTGAGATAGGTATAATCCATGTAATCGGGCAGGCTCTCGCCAAAAAACCGATGCTCGACGAGCAGTTGATTGCCTTCCAGTAATTCGGCGATCTCATAGCGGGTATCTTTGGGGACGTTATACCCATGTGTGACGATGGTCGTTGGCCGGTCAAATCCGGCATGTTCCAGATATACGCGTTGCCAAAAGGATCCCTTTTCCGGATGCTGGTGATCCAGGGGCTGACGGACCTTCAGGATGTAGGCCGCTTCCAGTCCTTCTGCTGCCGGCATCGCCGTGAATTGCACATCCGGCAAGGCAAATAGTTTTTCCTCCAGTTCTGAGGTCTGGGCTGCAAGGAGGAGATGAATCAGGGTCAATGTAAAGGTCAGCAGGAAGGGGCGCATAAGAGGAGAATTGGTGGAACGAAGCTACGGGATTCTGCGCACTGGGCCGGAGTAGCTACTGATCTTTGGTGGAGGTGGAGGATCGGGTATAGTCCTTTCCTTCCCGGGGCGTGACCGCCATTCCCGACTGATCCAGGATCTTGAACGGGATGGTCCGTCGGTTCATTCCATCCGGTATGGATACATCAAAATGCAGATGAGGGCCCGAGCTCCAGCCTGTATTTCCACTTTTGCCGATCAGTTGCCCGGTCTGAACCCGATCACCGATGTCGACCAAAACGCCATTTTTTTGCAAATGGACATAATTGCCAATGGTCCCATCGTCATGCTGGATGAGGATATAATTGCCGTATTTCATACAGCGTTTGGCATTGCAACCCCGGTCGGAATCCTCTTTCGCGTCGATGACCAGGCCTCCCCTGGCTGCGGTGATCGGCGTACCTGTCGGTAAGGTCAGATCAATGGCGTAGTCTTTCCGGTGGCTGTGTCGCCCCTTGAATCCCTGGGATATAACGGTTCGTTGGCCAGGCTGCAGGGGCAACCAGTAGATCTGCTCGCGGTCTGGATGGACTTCCCAGATATTTCCTTGGGATATGGTATACATGGACTGCGATGAATATCCCCGGCCCGGCTGTTTTTGGGACAGGCGAAGGATCTCCACACGCGCAAAAGGTCCCCATTTGACCAGGCGGAGGGGTAGGGGCTGGTCAGCTGTCAATCCCTTCATCCTGACATCCACCTCGATAGAAAACAGACCGGCTTCATCGCATGACGCCGTATACACCACCTGGCCCGTTTCCGGATCCTCGGCCCATCGAATATCCACCGGGGTTTGACCCGATACGAAGGGGAGGCAGAACAGGATGACCCAACTGGTCAGAAGAATACGCATGGAGGTGATGGCTTTTAGAGCAAACGACGGATGGGCAGATGCGAGTATGTTCCCTCATTGTCCTGGCGTATTAATATGTAATTAATATTTATGTGTTTGTGGCGGATGATGCCAGGATGCACGCAGTTGAGATGCCGAAATTTGGTGCTGTACCCATGCAGCATGGAGAATTTGGACACCGTATTAATGGATCAATCATGATGACCTCACTTCGCCTTCCGATCACCTGTTTGCTTCTGGTTTGTTTGTATGTCGACGGCTTGACCCAACATGCGACCGCAGAAGGGACGCAAGCCCGTTGGAGATTCAATTTAAGTACCGGTTTGACCTTTCCATCTCTAGGAGAACGGATCGCTGAGGACATGGATGGATCCGGGTTCGGCGACTCGGATCAGGACTTCGGTTTATTGTTTTTTATTCCGTTAGGCTCTTCAACAGATTATCCCCAAAAATCTGGTGTCAGCGGATTTATTGAGGTGGGTGTAGACTATCGTGTAACGCCGAAAGGATGGTTGGGATGTCGCTTAGGGCTTGACCCTTCTGCCGGAGCCAGTGGGTTCAATAAGGTCGGCTCCTCCAGTACAGGGTCTCTTTTTTTTCCGTTGCTGTACTCCAGTACGGATCACGGACATCATGTTTATCGCGAACATTCAACCAAATATATCGCCCTGACATATACGCATGCATACCTTGAACGGGTTGACCTTTCAATTGGTCCGACCCTGGATTTTAATTCTACAGTTAACGGGACATCCGGGCATACTGAAACCACGAATAGGACCAGCGTTGGCCTGCGTTTGGGGTTGGCCATCCATCTGAATTCCTGGTTCGGCATTGTTGCGGATTGGCGATGGAGACAATCTGCAACATTTGGTAAGATCTCGGAAGAATTTCAGAACGAAGCCGGACAGACCAGGACCAGCTATCTCCCCGAGGCAACATTTCCCATGCAATATGTGCGCATCGGGTTACAGTTTCGGGTCAGTAAATCCAGATATGCGAAGTGACGATCTCAGACCTGAGAAACTTCATGAGAGAGAATTACCCTTTTATCCAACTGAACAACAGATAATCATGAAACAGGGAATAGATAGAGATTCAATATTGTCTCCTCGCGAAATCCAGGTAGCCAATATGATCTGTCATGAATGGACCTGCAGGGAAATCGCAGATCAACTGGGCCTTTCCACGACCACCATCATCACCCATATGGTGCGGATCAAAAAAAAGCTGGGGGTATCCAATATCGCCGGGGTTGTGCGTGAGTATGTTCGCAACGGATGGTTGGATGAACAGAGGATATCCGGTGGCCAGGCGAGAGCATATCACACCTCTATCATTACATCTGCTGAATGACTGATCTGATCCTGCTGATGATCAGCGTATGCTGTATCTGGCTCCTGCACATCCCGGAATCAAACCAATCAGATCGTTAATCAATATGGGACGTCCGGCATTGAGTGGGATGCCTCATCATCGCAAGCGTAATTCAGGGAACCTAATAGCGAATACTCCAGTAAGGGTTTCGTTCGGCACCCACACTGTCTTTCAGATAGGTCTTGATCAAGTCCTGGCACTTCGCCAGGTCGATCTTTTTTCCCTTCATTTTCCTGGGCAGTCCGATGCCATCGGGCATGGGTTTCAAGTCTATCCTGGTCGCCGTTACGACTAAGGCACCTCCATTGACCTCGATTTCCAGGATGGCTCCGGGTAATCCTCCCCACATTTCCGGTCCGATCGGCATGGGGATCTCATCGGTAAACCAGGCAATAATATGCTGGTTCTTGATCGTATCCCAGGTCTCGGCACTCATGCACACATAGCCCTCGATATCTTTGATTTCTGACCTGATCTTCCATTTTGGAAACTGGAGGGTGTCTTCTACCAGGTAGGTGCGATCGAGCATTTCCAGCCAGTCCGTACGGCGCATATTCATCAGATCGCGATAGATCAGATAATCATCCTTTCGCCAGGTCCAGGAATTGTCATCGGACTGGCCACCCGTCTCATCATGCGTATAACTGCTTTCATCTTCTGTGAAGCTCAACAGATAATTACTGGAGTACCCGTCATCGTCTCCCCAGGTGAGCATGGCCCGGTCTTTTTCCGCCTGGCTCATGTAGGGTAGTTCTTCCATGATCTTGATCCAATACGAGGTGCGCTCGTAGGTGATCTCACCAGAGAGGTTCTGGCCGAATAACCCAATACCACTCAGGATCAGAAGCAGGCTCATTGTCAATCTCATCAAAATCATCAGCTCAGCGTTTTTTTTAGAAAAGGGAAAAGTCGGTCAGGGGTTACCACCAGCCACGTCTTTTTTTCAAACTGGTATCGATTCCCTGCAAATTATAGGTAAAGGAGAGCATATAATATCGGGCCAGGGTGCTGGTTCGTGTTTCACTCACCACGTTTGCGGAGGCAAATTGATTGACGCCCAGATTTCGATTCAACAGATCATATCCCGAAAGACGGATCTCTCCTCGCTTGTTCGGGAAGAGGACCTTGTACATGGAAGCGCTGAGGATGGGGACATTCTGATTGAAGCCAAACCGGTCATTCTGATAGATGTCATAATCGAAATGCACATTGGCAAAGACCCCCCATACCAGCATGGTATTCAGATCGACGCTGTAGGTCTGATTGAAGAGCTGCTGATTTTGTTCGGCATTGATGGAATATCTGGTGTCAGTGAGGTTGAAGCGACCTGTCAGATACAGGGTCAGTTTTTCACTTGGCGTCACATTGACCCTTAGCTGACCCCAATGGCCATTGGACAGGGTCTCATTTTCAATGGTATTGACCAGAGCGAAACGCTTGTTCCAGCTGTAGCTGTAATTGAGGTTGATGGTAAACTGATTCTTGATGATCGGAAACCCGTAACTGATGGAGGACCAAACAGATTGCCCGCCTTTATAGTTGATGGTCTTCGAATTGGTGACCAGCAGGGAGTCGACCGTCTGTTCCTGGACAAATGCATTCTCGACTATGCGATAACTGACCGAGGTAAAGAGATTGGTAAAGGTTGCCGGACTGAACTGCCGGAACATCATCCGGATATTGTGATCGATCTGCGGAATGAGGTTTGGATTGCCCTCCTTGATAAACAACGGGTTGCTGTTGTCGATAACTGGTTGGAGGTTGCGCATGGAAGGCTCCCGGGCATTGACGGTATAGGAGCCGGACAGATAGCGATTCCGTTTCAGGTCAAAACTCAAGTTGGCATTGGGTATCCAGTTGGGAAACGTTCGTGTGATAATGGTATCGATCATGACCGATGGACCACTGCGATAATCGCCTTCCAGTTGAAATTCCTGCCGGGCCAGTCCTACTGAAATATTCACGCCCTTGTGGGAATATCGGAACGAACTGCCCAGCCGGTGCAAGTCGATTCGATTGTCATAATAGCGACTCAGCAAGTCATTCGCAGAAGGCGTGTCCTGGATGACATCTGCAACATCCCGGTCTACGCTTTCCAGGCGCAAATTGTAATTATAGAATGTCTGCCAGTAAAACCGTTTTCCGATGGGTTCAACATAGATGGCACTCGACTTGACCTGCTGTCGCAAGGCAACCGCATCGATGTCCTGCTCGATGACCGAGGTGGAGTCCAGCAAGCCGGCGGTATCATAAAATTCATTCGTACTGGATTGCGTACCCGTTTGTTCGGTGCCGTTGATAAAATAGGCCCCGCTCCAGCCCAGGCTGCGACCTTTCTTCTTGAATTTTTTGCGATAGATGAGGCTCCCGGTCAGGAATCGGGCGTCCTGGATGTACTGGTTGTCATACCGGGTGAAATTGGATAGCGAATTGTCTGCACGGAAATACCGGTAGGTGCCATCATTGAGATTGTCCCGCTGATTGAGCACACCGTTCGCATTAAAGACAAGGGTATTCAGTGAATCGATCTTTTGTTCAAGGCGAAATTGAATACGGTGGCCCATATTGGTTTTGTCCAACGAACTGATATCCTGGTTGGAATAGGTATTGTCAGGAAGGAAATTCTGCTGGTTGCGGGTGGCATCTGCCCGAAGTTGAGTACGGTCGAAAAAATAAACCGCATTGAGATCGGTCTTATCCTCGGCGTAGGTGTAATTCAGTCCGCCCTGAATATTGCGCGGAAACCCGGAGGACTGATCACCAAAAAAACTGGTGCCGATGTCGCCAATTTCATCGTCATCATCATCCCCGTAATAAATGGTGTAATTATTCCCACTGCCAAAGCCAAAGTCGCCGTCATCATCCCAGTTGAACGACTGGCTGCCCCGGAAATCCTGGTAGTCATCCCAACTGAGTCCGTTCCGACCGGTATTATTGGCAATGCCGATGAAGGAGAACTGTTCGGTTTTGTTGAACTTATTGTAATTGCCTTTCAGTTCGGCTCGTTCCTCTGTGCCCCCGCCGGCGATGATCTTTCCGAAACCCCCTTTTTTGAATTCTTCCTTGAGTTCGAGGTTCATGGTTTTTTCCGGTGGTGTCGAGGAAGCTCCGGTCAGTTTTTCTTCTTCGGATTCTTCGTCGAAGACCTGTACCTTCTTGATCCCTTCTGCGGGCAGGTTTTTAGTTGCGGTTTTAGGGTCATTTCCAAAAAAGCGCTTTCCGTCAACGGTGACCTTGGTGACGGATTGGCCTTCAGCGGAAATGGACCCGTCCTGGCCCACCTCGATGCCGGGCAATCGGCGCAGCAAGTCTTCGACAGAGGATCCCGGCGCGACCTTGAATTTACTCGCATCATACTCGATGGTATCTCCCCGGATGGACATGGGTGCTTTCGCGGCCTTGACCACAATTTCGAACAGGTCTTGGGCAATTTCCTCCAGACGGACCTCACCAATATCCAGATCTCCATCTGCTTCCGGATCGACATTGATGATCTGGGGCATAAAACCCACGTAACTTATCTTCAGAAGTGCCGGGGTTCGTTTTTGCTTTTTCAGTATGAAGCGACCATTTTCATCTGCCCGGGTGTAACTAATCAGGGTCGTATCTACCGGATCGAGGAGAAGGACAGTTGACAAGGGGAGGGGTGCTCCAAGTGTATCCGCCACCATGCCAGAGATGTCGAGATTCTTCGACTGGCTGTACATGACCTGGGATAGAAGCAGCAGTACTGCCAGAAATGGAAGACGTTGCATGGTGTTGTTGGTTGAATAGGTGCTTGAAGATGCGAATCTTCAGCCGGACAGAAAAGGTCATTAACGGTATGGTAACAGAACGGTAACGCATCCCGGTATTTCAAATTGCCTGAAGGTATTCTGTCTTTCTATCCAGCGAGCAGGAATCGTCAAGGAGTGTCTTTCGTGTAACTTCTGAAAAATCGATGCCCGAATGCCACCCCTGACCCGTTCTCAAATAGTACCTTTACGCCTTCATTTTTCCAGGATCAAACTGCCGCTATGGTCTACTTCTTTGGCAACCCTAATCTCAAGATCTATGCAGTACAGATACGGCAGGCCCTCCACCAGGAAGATGTAGAAAAGCTGACCTGGTTGTTCGGCGAAGCGCCTTTATTGGATCAACCTTCGGTATCCGGCCCCTTTATCGGTCCCCGGGCCACCATGATCAGCCCCTGGAGCACCAACGCTGTCGAGATCACCCAGAATATGGCCATCCAGGGCATCCAGCGCCTGGAAGAATACCATTTCTATCAGAAGGGAGAAGCTCATGACCCCATGCTGTCCCAGAAATTCCAGACACTGGGCCA
The DNA here is from genome assembly GCA_030429045.1 of Bacteroidia bacterium. GTDB lineage: Bacteria > Bacteroidota > Bacteroidia > Chitinophagales > Saprospiraceae > JAGNXB01. The sequence continues at coordinate 23,652 of JAUIEA010000017.1, forward strand.
GGACCTTTTTGACATCGACACCCAGCCGGTCCCCGTCCTGGAGATCGAGGACATTGCTGCCTTTAATGAGCAGGAAGGCCTGGCGTTGAACAGCGAGGAGGTCGACTATCTCAATGAGGTCGCTGTACGGATCGGCCGGAAGTTGACCGATTCAGAAGTCTTCGGATTCTCCCAGGTCAACAGCGAACACTGCCGGCACAAGATCTTCAATGGTACCTTTGTGATCGACGGGGAGGAGAAGCCGACTTCGCTGTTTCAACTGATCAAAAAGACATCGAAAAAGCATCCCAACGAGATCGTTTCGGCTTACAAGGACAATGTGGCCTTTATCAAAGGTCCAGCCCTGACCCAGTTTGCGCCGGCAAGACCAGATGTCCCTGAATTATATGTCCGGAAGCCCTTTGATTCCGTCCTGTCGATCAAGGCAGAAACCCACAATTTCCCCACTACTGTTGAGCCCTTTAACGGGGCAGCAACAGGCTCGGGTGGTGAGATCCGCGATCGGATGGCCGGCGGCCGGGGTTCCATTCCACTGGCGGGGACTGCAGTGTATATGACTGCCTATTCCCGCCTGGCCGAAGGGGAGCGCCCCTGGGAGCAGGGGATGGCAGAGCGCCCCTGGCTGTACCAGACCCCTCTGGATATCCTCATCAAAGCCTCCAACGGGGCTTCTGATTTTGGCAACAAGTTTGGCCAGCCGCTCATAGCCGGTTCGGTGCTGACCTTCGAGCATGAGGAGCATGGACGTCGCCTGGGCTTTGACAAGGTGATCATGCTAGCCGGCGGGATCGGCTATGGCAAGGCCGATCAGGCCCTGAAGGCGGATCCGGCCAAAGGCGACAAGATCGTGGTGATGGGGGGTGACAACTACCGGATCGGGATGGGCGGCGCAGCCGTCTCCTCGGCAGATACCGGGGAGTTCCAGTCTGTCATCGAACTCAATGCCGTGCAGCGTTCCAACCCCGAGATGCAGAAGCGGGTTTCCAATGCTGTGCGGGGGATGGTCGAAAGCGAAGAGAATGCCATCATCTCCATTCACGATCACGGGGCAGGTGGCCACCTCAACTGCCTCTCTGAACTGGTGGAGGCCATCGGTGGAAAGATCGATCTGGACCGGTTACCCGTCGGCGATCCCACCCTTTCAGCCAAAGAGATCATCGGCAATGAATCCCAGGAAAGGATGGGGCTTGTCATCAGCCCCAAACATCTGGATACCCTGCAACGCATTGCCGAACGGGAACGGGCACCGATGTATGAGGTAGGCGATGTGACCGGCGACATGCGCTTTACGTTTCAATCGGCGAGCACTGGTGCCAAACCTATGGATCTGGCCCTGGGAGATATGTTTGGCAGCTCGCCAAAGACGATTATGAATGATCGCTCGGTGGATCACTCCTACGCTCCTGTAGTCCCGGATGCTGATACGATCCAGGAAGATATTCGCAAGGTCCTCCGGCTGGAGGCCGTCGCCTGCAAGGACTGGCTGACCAACAAGGTGGACCGCTGTGTGGGTGGCCTGGTGGCCAAGCAACAATGTGCAGGCCCACTGCAACTTCCGTTGAATAATTGTGGTGTCATGGCCCTGGATTTTGAGGGAAAAAGTGGACTGGCCACCTCCATCGGCCACAGTCCGATCAGTGGCCTGATCGATCCCGTGGCGGGCAGTCGCAACTCCATTGCGGAAGCACTGACCAATATCGTCTGGGCACCCCTGGAAAAGGGACTGAAGTCGGTGTCTCTTTCCGCCAACTGGATGTGGCCCTGCAAGAATGAAGGCGAGGATGCCCGCCTCTATGCCGCCGTGGAGGCGGTCTCCGAGTTTGCATTGGGCCTGGGGATCAATATCCCTACCGGGAAGGACTCCCTGTCCATGAAACAGAAATACCCCGATGGCAGTGAGGTCATCTCTCCGGGTACGGTGATCATTTCAGCTGCCGGTCATTGTATCGACCGGACGGCAGTCGTTGAACCCGTCCTTCAGAAGGATGGCGGTCCCATTTATCTGCTGGACCTTTCGGGAGAGCCTTGTCAGCTCGGCGGGTCCTCCTTTGCACAGGTACAGAATCGGATTGGCGATCAGGCGCCGGGAGTTCGGGATGCAGCCGCTTTCGGCCGGGCCTTTGATGCCCTTCAGGACCTGATCGGGAAAAGACTCATTCTGGCGGGGCATGATATCTCCGCTGGCGGGCTGCTGACCTGCCTGCTGGAAATGTGTTTTGCGGATATCGATCTCGGGGCAGATATCGACCTCTCCCAGGCAGGTGAGACGGATCTGGTCAAGCGCCTGTTTGCGGAGAATACCGGTGTGGTGATCCAGGCGGTAGATGATTCCGTTGAGGGGATCCTCAAGGAATCCGGTGTTTCTTTCGTCCGGATCGGGCAGGTGTATGCCAGGCCGGTGCTGAATGTCACACACAATGGTCATACCCACGCATTCGATGTAGCCGAGTTGCGGGATGTGTGGTACGAGACATCCCGGCAGTTTGATCGTCATCAGACGGCGATGGGCAAGGCGGACGAACGATTTGAGAATTACAAGCAGCAACCCCTGCATTATGTGTTCCCGGCCGGGTTTACAGGCATTCGTCCCGAGCGGAATACGGGCGGCGATCGGATCAAGGCAGCCATTATCCGGGAGAAGGGGAGCAACTCCGAGCGGGAGATGGCTCATGCCATGTACCTCGCCGGATTCGATGTGCGGGATGTGCACATGACCGACCTGATCTCCGGCAGGGAGACCCTGGAGGATGTCCGCTTCATTGGTGCGGTGGGCGGTTTTTCCAACAGTGATGTGCTGGGTTCCGCCAAAGGCTGGGCGGGAGCTTTTCTCTATAACGAAAAAGCGCGGACGGCCCTCAACCGCTTTTTTGCCCGGGAGGATGTCCTGTCGGTGGGCATCTGCAACGGCTGTCAGTTGTTTGTGGAACTGAATCTGATCAACCCCGAACATGAGCAGCGGCCCCGCATGCTGCACAATGATTCACACAAGCACGAAAGCATCTTTACCTCGGTGGTCATCCCGGAAAACAATTCCGTGATGTTGTCTTCCCTGGCTGGTTGCCGCCTGGGCATCTGGGTGTCGCATGGCGAAGGGAAGTTCCATCTGCCCCTGGAGGAGAGCCGGTACAACATCGTGGCCAAATACGGTTATGAGGGCTATCCGGCCAATCCGAACGGCAGTGACTACAATGCGGCCATGCTGGCCAGTGCGGATGGTCGCCACCTGGTGACCATGCCCCACTTCGAGCGCTCCATGTTCCGCTGGAATTGGGCCCATTATCCGGCAGATCGCCAGGGCGACGACATCTCCCCCTGGATCGCGGCGTTTGTGAATGCCCGTAGGTGGTTGAAGGGGTAATCTTCATTCGTTGGAGGCCACGTTTTAATAAAAACCGGGGTCTTTAGTATCTTGGGAAGTTTCGATCTGTATCATTAAGGTTGAATTGTTGATTGGGGTATTCTAAATGAATCACAATGCCATCTGCCTATCTTCCACTTTGTGCATTCATTTTCTTGCTTGGATATCATCCTGGCCTTGCCCAAGACTGCGATAGTCAGGACACATCTGCCTGCTTTATCAACAAAGAGTATATACCAGGCCCTATCCAATTGGATTTGAAAGCAACCAGCAGCATTGATTTTTTTGATACTTGGTTACCTCTGACGTGTGCCGATATAACTGGTGACTGTTATCCTGAGGTAGTATTTATTGAGTATGGACGTATTTACGTTGTCGATCCAAGTACCGGGGACACTCTGTTTTCTCTTTCTAAGCAGGGATTTCCAGCAGCATATTCACATACTATAGCAATTGCGGATGTGGATAATGATCAAATGCCCGAGTTGTTTTTTAATGTGCAACGTAATAACTCTTCAATATACAATGGGCGGATCGTTTGTTTGAATCTGGATGGCTCAATCAGATGGATTTCGGATGACTATCATATTGACAAAAATAGATATCCTTGCATCGGATCAGTGGGGTTTGCGGATTTCAATCAGGATGGGATACCCGAGGTGTATGTGGGTAATCGTATTTTTAATGCCCGGACAGGAATTAAACTGGCAGATGGGGGCGCATTTGGTATCGGTCAAGATCATTTCTACGCGGTTGCTGTGGCAGGTCAATTGGATGATGATCCTTCAGACCTGGAGCTCGCTGCAGGTTATACCATTTATAAGGTCCAGATTACCAATCCCGATGGTACTGCCGGAAACACCATGACACCCCACACCATCCAGGTGGATGGAAAATTCCGAGATGGATTTACGGCTATTGCCGACATCAATCAAGATGGCACCTTGGATGTTATCGTGAATAGTGAACCATGGAATTTAAAAAATGAGCCAAGGTTATATGTCTATACACTTGCAGGCGGTACACCTACTTTGCTGGCCAAGGCTATCTTGCCTTTAAATGCATATACTGATGCTATTGTTAATACAGATCTCCCTGTCATTGGGAGAATTTCCCCAATGGGTTCGCCATCCATCTTGATCGGGAAAGAATTCAAATTGCTGAGCTTTCAATATGATGGCACGGTTAATCTGGCTCAACAATGGACCTTACCCAATACAAATGAAGTTGGAATCGGTGGTGTCGTACTTTTTGATCTAAATGGGGATGGTATTGCTGAAATCATCCAAAAAGATAATACAGATCTTAAAATCATCGACGGCAGTTCGTCGATCCCTCAAGTAATCGCCAGTACGCCTTGTCCTGGACACCCTGGGTATGCAAGCCCCCTTGTCGGTGATTTCCTCAACAATGGCTCTTCACAGATTTGTACTATTTGTGGGATAGAATTTGACGGTCAGGTAAAAGTCTTTGGCTCTCCCGACAGTTTGCCACCCTGGATGCCTGGTCGAAAAGTCAGGAACCAGCATGCCTATCACATCAATAATGTCAACGACGATCTTACCATACCCGCTGTCCAGAAAAACAATGCCACGGACCTCAATGGCCGCTACAACAGTTTTATGGAGCAACAATCTCTGCTCGATACCAGTGGTTACTATCGCCAAAGGGCATCGAGTTTATATGGTGAGCTCGGTTGCATCCATTACGATCCTATCATCCAACAATACACCATTTCTTTTGATCTGCACAATCGCACTGATGCATCTCTTTCTGTTCCCGTGGGTATACCTGTGGCCTTTTACGATGGGGATCCACTCACCAGCGGAAACCTCTTGGGAGTTTATCTCACCAATCAACCTATGTCGGCAGGAGAGAGCCTGGTCAATCTGACGTTTAGTTTCACGTCTCCGCCGCTTTCCCAATTACACATGGTGGTCAATACCGATAAGGCCGTTTTCAGTTCCGTCGATGAGGATGATTATAATATTCCGGAGTGCGATTATACAGACAACTTCTCGATGACATTCGACGTACCTCTTATGGAGGAACGAGCAGATACCATCTGTGTGGGAGATGAATTTATTTTCTTTGATAGTACGCTTACTTCAGCGGGCACTTATTACCACAAATCAGCTAATATTCTTGGATGCGACAGCCTCGTTTCTACTCTCTATTTGACCACCAACGACTCCGTCCAGATTCTCGCGGCCCATACCGCCTGTGACAGTTTCGCCTGGCAGGGCAATACCTACTATTCTGGCGGTCTGTATGCCGAGGTATTTAATGGCCCCAATGGCTGTGATAGCACCCTTATCCTGGATTTGGATCTGAAATACGCTACGCAGTCTTCGGTCGATCAATCCGCATGCGATAGCATCCTCTGGTTTGGTGATGTGTTGACACAATCCAGTATGTATACCCACGTCCTTACAAACGACGTCGGCTGCGATAGTATCATCACGCTCCATCTGACCATTCACAAGTCGCAAGTGGATACAATCCATGAATCTGCTTGCCAATCGTATGTCTGGCATGGACAAACACTTGAAGCAAGTGGCATTTATTCCTTCGATACGCTGAGTCTTTTTGGTTGTGACAGCACGCTTTACCTGGATCTGTCCATTCATGATACGATTATTCGACAGGAAGCGATCTCTATCTGCCAGGGCGACTCCGTTTTTGTCTTTGGCCAGTATGAATCCGAGGAAATGACCATATCCAAGGTATTTGTTTCCTCGGAGGGATGTGATAGTCTTCATACGGTGCAACTTTCTGTCTTGCCGCTCCCGCCCGCTTCCTATGATACCGTTTCTTTGTGCCAGGGCGATACCCTTTTCCTGTTTGGACAAGAAGTGACAACTTCAGCCGATCTCTCGACCATCTCTGCGGCGCAAAACGGTTGCGACAGCACAGCATTTGTGCATATCCAGTCCATTCCGGTAGCCACGTCCACCCTTGCATTTACACTTTGCCCTCAAGACTCCGTTTACTTTGCCGGACAATGGATCGCCAAGTCCGGGTCCTATGCTCAATTTCTGCAAGCCCAAAATGGCTGTGATTCCCTTATTACGGCCCTGGTCACGGTTTTGGATGAAGTGGACAAACCCTCTTGGTCAATAGATTGTGACAATCTGGTGATCGAGGTCGAGGTCGATGCTCAAGCACCCTGGAGCATTCTGTGGGACAATGGTGATACCACTGCCCACACCTTTTATTCGGATGCATCAACGGCTACACTCAACCTGATGGCCGAACCGGACTGCGAACACCAATTCGTTCTGGATCTTCCGGCCCTGCCGGATATCCAAGATCTGATTGATCCAGGAGATACTACGGTTCAAGCGGGCAGTCCGATCAGTATGGACCTGGGTCTTGACCCTAACCTCTGGTCAGTAGAATGGTCACCTGCACACATTGTGAATTGCGATACATGTACCCAGGTCCTGATTTCGACCCTGGAGAATACAGAGGTCACCATCCTATTCACACATGCATCGGGGTGTGTTTTTCAAACTGGTTTTGCGATACAGATTTCTGATTTTGGTTTTTATATTCCGAATGCTTTCTCACCCAATGGCGATGGCAATAATGACGTTTGGAAGCCTTTTGTCGGGCTAGGAAAGACCATCAACAGATGCTCCATTTATGACCGATGGGGCGGCCTTGTATTCCAATCCGATGATCCTGACTTTGCATGGGATGGGTCATTCAACGGACAATTGGCGCCGACAGCAGTCTATACCTATATCATCAGTTATCGTGAAGACACACAAACGGATCAGATCATCAGTGGCGATCTGACGCTGCTTCGTTAGGAGCACGTGATGCCGTGAACTTGCAGATTGTGTTTTATCAAGTACGTTGTATGTCAAGTGATTCTGGCCTTGACAAATGGTTATCGTTTTTTATAAGCATATTCTGTGAGCTAACTCGTTTACTTCGCTACGATAAATTTCCCCATGCTTATAATTCCACTTTTGGAGACTGTTTTGATCCAGTAAGTTGAGTTGTTTAATGAACTTATATCCAGTATAGTACTTGGTATATCAGAATTGACTTTGCTAAGTCTAATTGACCCTTGTTGATCGTAGATGATAAGTTCAGCCAGGGATGTTGGATCAACATTTAAAATCAACATATCTACAGCAGGATTTGGATAAACCTCTAGTTGTTTCACCTGATGATCAATAGGGGTTTCATTGGAATTGACTAATGCATCAAATATTTCCACCAATGCAGTTCTACCACTGGAAGTACTGCCTCCGGCAAAAAATATCTTACCGTCAACTCCAATGGATGAAATATTTGTTTTCTTTTCCGAGAGGTTTTCGTATGACTTTTGCCCTGTGGTAGTATTTAGTATTTCAATTTCTGTGGTATATGAATTGAAATTACCGATAGTTCCACCTCCGAAGTATACAAAGCCATTGGAATAGGCGGCTGATACACCGCGTTTTGGCATATTCAAAGTATCGGTTGACCAGGAATCGTTGACTGAATCATAAATGTCGATCATTTTTGAGTAGGAGTTTATCCCGTTCGATCCACCGGCAAAATAGGCTTTTGTTCCATCAGAAACGCAGCCAATGTCGCTTCTGGCTTCACTTAATGTGGCTTGTGACCATGATTGGGAGTTGGCATCGTAAATGTCGACAACCGCAGAATTTTTACTGTCAAAAGAGCCACCGGCAAAAAGGACTTTTGATCCGACACTGACCGCACACATTAGACCTCGAGGAACGGCTAGCAAGTGGCTGGCCCATGTGCCGTCTTCGGTATTATAGATATCAATATGCTTGCCAGCACCAATAAATACCTCTTGATCCAATGAAGCCATAGCTTTTGTACCAACCGCATTCGGGACATTTAATACCGTCCATTCTTCCGTCGACGTGTTATAAATATCCAATATTTTGTCCTCTGAAGGGGCACCACTTCCTCCTGCAAAATAAATGTGATCCCCTACTGTAGTTGCAACCATTGAATTGCGTGGAACGGACAGCGTGTCCTGGGTCCAGGTTTGTGTATTCAGGTCATAAATGTCGATCACTTTTGAACCTCCAAACGGGGTAAGGGAGAACCCACCTGCAAAAAAGAGCTGATCACCAGCCTGGACAACCCCAATTTTATCTCGTGCCTGGCTCAGCATGTCTATGGTCCATTGAGCCGGCAATGGAATAGAAAGAACAATAAGGGTTAAAGTGAACAGTGTCTTGATCATCTTGTGCAGTTTCTCGTTTAAGTATTTAAGAATGGTCATGGATATGGTTGACTGACAGAGTCTTGATGATTGGCTCTTAACCAATGGGCACCCCCGGGTTCATAATGTTTGCAATATCTGAAATGTCTAGTACACTTCCAATGCCCGAGTGAAAATTGTTTGAATGGAAGAGGGCACGAAGCATCACCACTGCTTATCAACTTTGGCCACCTGGGGATGATTGATTTCGAGGTTCAGAGCACTCATCATGCTGCGGAAATGTTCAACGCTGATCCCTTTAGCTCCCTTCTCAATAGGATGGAGAGTTCAATGACTGGGCCAGCGCAATCGGCGACATGTTCTGCTCTCAGCTTACCTTCTCAATCAGGCAAGGTTGATATTCTCCTTCGGGTCCACAGTATGATCTTGGCCAGTTGCTGGTCTTGCCAGGTTGGTTTGCGGATGCTAGTCGTGTTCATGTGCGGGTCTTTCGAATCCCAATGGCAATCAATAAACGAAACGAACGTCCACCATCTCTTTCCATGTCACCATGCCCCACTTTGATTCCGTTGGAACTGGGCCCATTATCCCGCGATCGCCAGGGTGACGACATCTCTCCCTGGATCTCAGCGTTTGTGAATGCGCGGAAGTGGCTGGAGGGGTAGGGGCACGACGATCTGCATCGACGCTCTCCTTTCGGTTGTTCGTTTTTTCAGTTCATGAAAAAACACAGGTGCTTATGACTCCGTGGCTTGATGAAATGCCCTCGCCTTCAGATCCATCTCAGCAGGGCTCAGGCCGATCTTCCTGGCAACCGATCGCCATCTCGAAACGGCTTGAATGACTTCCTTGATGATCTGGTTGGCTTGGGTTTCAGAAAGACGGAAGTAATCCTTTACACTCATGGCCAGAGAGAGATCAAGAGCATTGTCATGTTCAGAAATGTTGAGGCTTAATCCTGTGCCGGTTTCGACAGGATTGATATCAAATGCGGGTGAGAGCACCCAGCCTATTGGTGTCAGTATAAATCCATGATTGCGCAAGTGATCATCCGTGTTGGAGACACAGATACTGAATACGATCCGGCGCCACAGTTCTGCCAGATCTGCTTCCACCCTGGCGCCTTGCGTGGTGATGAACTCGACCAATTCAAGGTAGCTGGCTCCTTCGCGATGATCCTGTCCGTCGACATGTCCGAGCAATGTCATCGCAGAAGCAAAGTGGAGTCGATTTCCCTGTGCCGTCCGATCGAATCGTCGGGTGAGGAAGGTATGGTGTTGAATGGAGAATGCTTTGGCCATGCAGGTGGCCATTTGGATCCCTGCGGCACGAGCCAGTTCGTAGGTCACCCATTCCCAGGCACCGACATCTGAATGGTCATGTAGGCTTGGAAATTTAGCGATCCACAAATGTCCGTTCGCGTCCACTACGCTGGCCTTTGGTCGGGCGCCACCCAAGGAAGATCCCGGGGCGATCAATTGATGGAGCCACTGGAGGTATTCGGGGTCGTCAACCGATTTCTCATCCTCCAGTTTCAAGCTGATCTCTTCCAATGATCGTAATGAGGCCCAGGGAGGGGAGGCCATCTCTTTGTTGTCATTCAGGAAGGGGCCGTCCAGATCTTGCTTGAATCGCAAAGCACCCATTCGGTGACCATCGTACACACCCAACAGATAGTCCATTTCAAAGAGGTGCAACTCCTTTCGCCCTTCCTTGCGAGCCATGGCGGCCTCTCTTTTGCGCATGAGGACTCGTCCCCATCTATCCGGTGAAGAATCCAGAAATAAACCAAAATTTGGCTTCTGGTCGTTCAGGTATTGTGGGCCAGAATAGAAGGCCAGGTCAGGGTCCAGTTCCTGTGCGAATCCGGATGCCAACCATCGGGGATCATAGGAAAACGAAAAGATCTCTTTTCCTCGAAGCAGCTCTGCTTTCAATATTCCCATCAAGTTGGGTTGGGATAGCCCTTCCCAATCAGCATAGACAAGGGCTTCTCGCCTTGAGGTTTGCGCACTCATGGTTTGGTCTTCCTTTTGGGTGCCCGTTCCTTTGTCACCAGACGGGCATCCTGCAACTTGCGCCCCAATTCATCATCATTGGCCACCCGGAGAAGATCTCTTTCCAGGCCCAGGACACTCAGCACATTGAGGATATGTCCAATGCTGACCCCTTCATATCCCTTTTCAATAAAATGGAGCGTTGAACGACTGATGCCAGCCCGTTCGGCGACTTGCTCCGCACTCAGCTTCCGTCTCAATCGGGCAAGCTTGATATTCTCTCCCAATACCCCCATGATCCTTTCATGCTTTGGGAGCAAAATAGGATGTTTGTTTGCCATAATGATTGATTGAACATACAAATATAGCTAAATTGATTGAATAATGCTACATTATATATCAGGATGATAGTGGTCCCAACGCTTCGGAATGCGTTGATGGATAGACTGTTGGAAAGTGGATCGGGTATGAAATGTCTGGTCGGCAGATCAATGAAGGCTATGCTCCCCGGATCGAGGTATTTGTGAATGCCAGAAAGTGGCTGGAGGGGTATCCATCGAACCCAATGTAACTTATGCTTCCAGATGACGCACGAGAAAGCCCCGAGGTCCGGCAGGATCTCGGGGCTTTTCAAAAAGCTGAAGAGTTGACCTATCTGTCGCTGCTCAGCTTCGAATTGTATACCCAGATCTCATCCCATTGGTCGGAAAAGATAGCTCTTGCATCATCCAGGAAAGATGTCCAGGAATTCTCGCCATGCTTGGCTTCGAATGCCTTTTTGAAGTCCATATCCCGGTCCATTTCAGCCCATGAATCCATGTACATGCAGGTTGCCACGTGTCGGCCGATCTTGTTGCCCTGCCAGAATTCATTGTAGAATACGCCCCACTCCGGTCCGCCATCCGGCATGGACTTGATGGTCTCACTGATTTTGGTCATATGGGCATTCAGGCGATAGCCCTGGCCATCGTTGATCTCGTGATAACGCACATAAATCAGCTTGGATGGTGCTGGGTCATCTTTGAAGTTGGAAAGCTTGGCATCGGTACGCCAGTATTCTCCCTGCTCGACTTTGGTAATATTCGGCATCACCTTGTCGCGCCAGTCTTCGTCATGGCCTCCTTCGCTCGGACGCTTGTCCAGGTCAGGATAGGTCAGAGGTCCCATTACCCAGACCATTTTACCTGTGTTCGGGCCATTAGCCACATTATATACAGAGGCTCTGTGGGGAACAGTCTTATGGTAAGTCTTGTTGTGGCTGGCCATGGCTGTACCCAATGCCTTGAGATTGGCGGTGTTGGGCGTCAGGTAGATGGTTTGCCACATGGTGTACGATTCCTTTTCCTCCTGCGCCATCATCATAATGGGTAAGAGCAGGGCAAAGAGAAGCATTTTCATTTTCATAGTGCTACATGTGTTAGGGTGAAAAATAAGATTAGAGTATACTATATGTGGGCCTATGGCCCGAATCAGTAAGATACGAAAATGCCATGGGAAGGCGGGGGCTAATTTTGAAATCCGTTCTTATTTCGAGTCGATGTGATCAATGCCTGATCCCGAGCGGAGAACCTTTCTTAGAGCTATCATACTGATCTCCAGACAGAAGTAGCATCTTCTTTGAGTGAATCCTTGTACATTCAGGTAAAATAACAGATCATCAACTTCATCAAATTGATTTCCGGATGGCAAAGCGACAGATACCACCCCAGGCCCAGAAGAACAACCCTTTACATGGAATAAAGCTGGAGGATATGCTGAATCGACTGGTCGATGAATACGGTTGGGAAGAGCTGGGTCGGGAGATCAATATCCGGTGTTTCACCATAGATCCTTCCATCAAATCCAGCCTGGCCTTCCTGCGAAAGACGCCCTGGGCGAGGGAGAAGGTGGAGCAGTTGTACTTGTGGATGATCCGGTGAGTAGCAGGGCTTCAGGACACGTTCATGAAGCTGCCTGGAAAGTCTGGCGGATCGGCAAATAATGCACCAGGGAGGAGTTTGATCTAGAACTCTCAGGCAGTAAAAAGGGATACTTCGATTGAATATTCTAGTGTTGTGAACAGGAAGTGCAAACTGCCGAGGGATGCGGGCGTTAAGTGCGGATCCGGGATTATCGATGTTGGCATTGGTGAGATAGACCGCATGCATTCGTTTCATTGAACTAAGGGAGGTTCGGACAAATGTCGGCAGCCATGAGGCACATAGTGTCAATTCTGGAGATGAAAACGAACGCTTGGAAAGGGGAGAACACGATCCATCAGTCCAAAGTTGGCAGAGCTTTGACCCAGTACTGCCTTCTGCTGTCAGCCGGATGCTGTCAGGAAAGCAATCGTATCATTAAATAATATTCAGTATTTTAAATCTCTTTTTTATCAAGGATTCGGCGGATATGAAGTTTTTGCCCATTTTTTTCGCAATCCTTTGTTGCCTTGATCTTTCAGCTCAGGAGACCAGGACATCAACGGAATATACTGATTGGGAAGTACAAATTAATAACGGCCTGGCAATTGCCAAGAAGGGTGAGTTTCTGCGCGCCGAGCAATATCTGGATTCCATAGCTGCCGTGATCCGGGATAGCTTGGGAGGCGATCATCCATTGCTTGGCCTGGATTATCATTATGCCGGGTTGGTCCGCCATTATCAGGGGCATTATCAGGAAGCTATTCAATATTATGAGAAGGCCTGCGGCATTTGGGATGGTCTGGAACCATATCCGCCTAAACGATCCTCCACGATCAACAATCTGGCAGCAGCCTATTTTTCTCTTGGAAATTTTCCAAAGGCAGAACCTCTTTATCGGGAAGCCTTGCAGGACCTCGAAATCCGCGGTGATCGTGGATCGATCACATATGCGACAATCGAGGATAATCTGGGCATCGTGTACAAAGAACTGGGCCGGTTTGAGGATGCCATTTTCATGACTTCAGATGCGCTCCAAATTCGGAATAAATTACTCGGGACTGATCATGTTGAGTATTTGCGAAACAAGATCAACCTGGCGAACATATTCAGGGATCAGGGAAATTACAGGCAAGCTGAAACGCTCTTGTTGGAAGTCAAGGAAGTCTATCAGGAAAAGGGTACACCCCAGACAAAAGACCTGGCATATGCCTGGACCTCCCTGGGTAACTTGTACTATAAGATAGGTTTTTATGATCTCGCTGAACGGTATATGGTCGAAGTGACCCGTGTCATACAATCTCTATTCGGGGATACGCATCTTGAATATGGAATAGCGCTGAAAAATCTCGGGTCTTTCTATCAGGGTATCGGGCTTTCATCCAAGTCGGAAGCAGCTTTTCGCAAGGCACTGGATGTCATGCGGGCGGATCGGAACCAGCTATCCATTCATTATGCGATTACCCTGTCGGAAATGACAAAAAGCCTGGTGGAGTCGGGCGATCCATTGGCGGCATTGTCCGGTTTGAAATTAGCAGGTCAAATCATGGATACTCTTGGTGTCAGTGGAACGGCCGAGCGTGCAGGTATATGGATCAATCTTGGGGAGATCTATCTGTCCATGTCGGACCTGGATTCAGCAACTGTAGCTGCCCAAAAGGGTGTGGCTATTTTCGAAGATGTACTTCATGACACCATTCATGAATTTTATCTGAACGGCTTACACACGTTGTCAAAGATCGGGTTCAAGCAGGGAAACATCCAGGAGGTCCGAGAGCTGGTGGGTCGAATGGGCATTGCGGTTCAAAGTCATTATCAACCTCTTCACCGGATTTATCGGATCTGGTTGGCTGATAACGTGAAGCTCGCGCTCCTGGCAGGAGAAGAGGAACAGATTGGTCCATTATTAAAGGCATTTATTCTGAATGGCCGGCAACAGATCGAACAGGGATTTCAATACCTTTCTTCCAATGAACTGGAATCTTATCTCCTGTCGTTTTCCAATGACCTGGATCTGTTACTGAATTATCTCACTTCTACAGGCCGGCAGGAGGATGATGGATTAACCAGATTGGCTGCAGAGATGACATCCTATTATAAGGGAGTTCTGGACCGGTCTGTGACTGCTTTTCAAAACAGGATCAATTCAGATTCGACCAATGCACAATTGCTGGAATCACTTCGATTGCTCCATCGACAGAAAGATCGGCTGTCCTTTTCCGGAAACATCAGTGCACAAGTGATCCGCCTGGCTGAAAAAATTGATTCCCTTGAAAAAAGAATTAATCTTTCCATGCAGGGTGAGGCGTTCTCCTCAAAAACGTTTGATGTTCATGAGATCCAGAACAGGCTTCAACCAGGTGAAGCAGTTGTCGACTTCGTTTCCTATCGGAATGATGAAAATCAACCCGATGAACGGGAGTATCTGGCATTCGTTACACGATACGACCAATCAGAACCTGAATGGATCAGAATAGGGCCAGAGTCGGCAATATTACAAATGGTTTCAGGTGGACAAGCATCTTCGGGCGAAAATATCTATACGCGTGGTCTGGTTCCGGCCGCACCCGGCTCCTGGGTCGGATTGTATGACCTTATATGGCGACCACTTCTTCCTTCCCTTGCAGGTATTCACAAGCTCTATTTATCTCCGGAGGGAATCTTGCACCGGATCAATTTCAATGCATTGCCTGTATCCGGAGACCTTATTCTGGGAGACGAGATTGAGATTTGGCGATTGAGCTCTTCTCAAAAGGTGGGTCAACTTCCCGACCTGGGTTTGACGAATGACAAGGTAGTCCTGATCGGGGGGCTGACCTTTTACAGCCATTCTCAGAATGGGTCATCGACATTATCCGATGTTCATGCGAATCCGTATAGCTGGCCCTCCTTGCCGGGGACAGCCATTGAAGTAAAGCAAATTGCCAAAATATTCAATGGGCAGGGAAGGCAGTCGAGTATGTTGACCCGAGATATGGCGAAGGAATCAGACTTGATCAGGGAAATTGACTCGGGAACAGCATTCAGTGTTATTCATATTGCGACTCACGGATTTGCCATTGATCCTGTTCGCACGGAAAACCAGAGAAGCTCCAATGAAAGAGACGAGCCGTATCACGGCAATCCAATGGCTAGTTCAGGGTTGCTTCTTTCAGGTGGCGGCGATGCCTGGAATGCGTACAGTGGATTGGGTGTCCCCGGAGGAGATGGGATACTGACGGCTTTAGAGATCAGCCACCATCACCTCAATGGTCATCCATTGGTTGTACTATCCGCTTGCGAAACAGGATTGGGTCGAATTGGAGGACGAGAGGGTGTTTTTGGTTTGCAACGCGCATTTCGCCAGGCAGGCGCCAGGGCTATTCTCATGAGCCTGTGGTCCGTACCTGACCATCATACCCAAGAGATGATGGTCCAGTTTTATCATTTTCTATTGGTCGAGAATCTTCCCATTCCCACCGCATTCAGGCATGCGCAGGCAGTCATGCGGGATCGATATGACTCCCCGTACTATTGGGCGGGGTTTATTCTTCAGATATAGGAACGGATTTAGAAATAGATCACTTTCCGATACAGAACTTCCCAAAAATATTGGCCAGCAGGTCATCCGTTGTCACTTGACCCGTAATTTCACCCAGGTGAAATAACGCCTGCCGGATATCCTCAGCCAGCAGGTCGCCAGAGAGGCCGGAATCCAGGCCCTTTAACGCCGTTTCCAAAGCACTGCCTGCACGATACAAGGCCTCGGCATGACGGGCATTGCTGACCAGGACATCCTCTTCCGGTCGGGCGCCAGCCAGGGCAGCGGCATAGAGTTTCTCTTTCAGGTAAGGGATGTTCTGCGCGTTTTTGGCGGAGATGGGAATGACATGGTCTGGTCCGACCCATTCAGAGTGGAATTCCTCGGGTTTGGTCCAGGGGTTGAGGTCCATCTTGTTGGGCGCCAGCAAAATGGTCAATCCCTCGCGGGCCAGTTTTTGCAGGTCTCCGGCAACCTCTTCAGCGGTAGTGTCCAGCACATCAAAAACATAGATCAGAATGGCCGATTCCCGGATCTTTTCCAGGGTCCGACTCACCCCGATGGCTTCGATCTGATCCTGGGCCTCCCGGATGCCCGCAGTATCAATGAGACGAAAACGAATCCCCTGGATGGTCAGGCTTTCCTCAATGGTGTCGCGGGTGGTGCCCGCAATTTCACTGACGATGGCTCTTTCTTCTTCGAGCAGGGCGTTCAGCAGGGTGGATTTTCCGGCATTGGGTCGTCCGGCCAGCACCGTATTCACCCCTTCCTTCATGGCATTGCCCAACTGAAAGCTGTCACTCAGATGGCGGATGGTCGTGAGGATGCGCTGGATCAACTGACGCAACTGGTCACGGTTGGCAAACTCCACATCCTCTTCGCTGAAGTCCAGTTCCAGCTCGATCAGACTGGCAAAATGGATCAGCTCTTCACGCAGATCCTTGATCTGACGTGAAATGCCTCCCCGCATCTGCCGGATGGCAACCTCGTGAGCGGATTGATGGGTCGAAGCGATCAGGTCAGCGACAGCCTCTGCCTGGGCGAGATCCATCTTCCCATGCAGGAAGGCCCGCTGGGTAAATTCGCCCGGTTTGGCCAGCCGTATGCCATTCCGTACCAGAAGTTGCAAGACTTCCTGAAGGATATAGGGTGATCCATGACAGCTGATCTCCACGATGTCTTCACCGGTGAAGGAATGGGGTGCCCGAAAAAGGGCGACAACTACCTCATCCAGGGTATGCTCCTCCTCATCGACGATGCGGCCATAATGCAGGGTGTACCCGGGTTGCGTCATCAAGTTCTTCCCCTTGAAGATCCGGTCGGTCAGTTCGATGGCTCTGGACCCGCTCACTCGGATCACGCCGAGAGCGCCCACACCGGGAGGGGTGCTGAGTGCCGCAATGGTGTCTGAAAAAGAATGAGCGTCGCTATGCATAGGACGGTGAAATTACGAATCCTGCGATTGGCGAACCGCCTGGCCATTGCCCGAAAATTTCAGGGGGCGGATCCGGATCACTGAGCAATGCCCACGGAGTGCTGTAACTTGGCAGCCATGGTACAGAGACGCGTTCACCTCATTTCATTTGATGTTCCGTATCCTCCGGACTATGGCGGGATCATGGACACCTATTACAGGTGTGTGGCCCTGACCAAGATGGGGGTGGAAGTGGTCTTGCATTGCTATCAGTACGGCCGGCCGGAACGCAAGGAATTGGAAGCGGTCTCGGCCGAGGTCTATTATTACCCCCGCAAGAAGCGCACTGGCCTGTTTTCCTTACGGACCCCTCATATTGTCGGTTCACGGAAAGATCCAACCCTCCTGGCCAGACTCCTGGAGGATGATGCCCCGATCTTGTTTGAAGGCCTGCACACCACCGCCTTCCTGGACCATCCAGACCTGGCCAAACGGATCAAGGTGGTTCGCATGCACAATATCGAACAGGATTATTATCGGAAACTGGGCGAGCAGGAATCCAATCCGTTGAAAAAGATCTATTGTGCGCTGGAGGCCAGGCGACTGACCCGCTTTGAACCCATCCTGAAGCATGCAGATTATATTGCAACTGTGTCTGAAGCAGATACCTTCGAACTGGCCACCCGTTATGGAGATCGGGTGGTGGAGGTGGCAAGTTTTCATCCCTACGATGACGTATCGGGGAGCTTGGGAAAAGGCGCCTATGCCTTTTATCACGCCAACCTGTCAGTGGTTGAAAACCACAGGGCTGCACTCTGGCTGATCCAGGATGTCTTTGATCAACTGGATTACCCCCTGGTCATTGCCGGGCGTAACCCTTTTGCGTCATTGAACCGGGCCGCAAAGCCATTTCCCTGGATCCGAATCATTGCCAATCCCGGGCAGGTCGAAATGGAGACCTTGTTGCGCGATGCACAGATGTTGGTGATCCCGACATTCCAGGCCACCGGTCTGAAGCTGAAACTACTGACCAGCCTGTTCAAGGGACGACATGTCCTGACCACTGACGAGATGGTCAGAGGCACCGGATTGCGCAGCCTCTGTACGGTCGAAAATGATCCGGTGATCTTTCGCCGGCAGGTAGCTACGTTCGGGGAACTGCCTTTTACCCAGGCCATTCGCGACCTGCGGAAGGCAGTGCTGGTGCCCCGGTTCGACAACACTGCAAATGCCGAAAAACTGATCCGTCTGCTCGGGTTATAGAAAAAGCCCCCCGTCGTGAGACGGGGGGCTTTTTTAATGAGATGAAATCTGTTGAGCGGACCCGGCAAGCCGATGTCTACCCGATCGGGTTCATCTTACTCATCCCACCATACAGGAACGGTAATGTCAGAATTCACCTGTGCGTTGGTGTTGTACTGACGCTCTTCCTGAGAGGTTGGCAAACGACGTGGAATAGCGGTAACGCCATTCGCAGCACCATTTGGATTTGGTGTCAATGCCGGAATATTGGTCCGGCGCCAGTCCGTCCAGGTTTCCGCCTGTGTGAACATGGCCACATACTTGTGGGTCATGATCTTTTCCATGGTGATGGTCGCAGCAGTTTCACTGGCCTGAGCATCCACATAAGCCTGCGGAGCCGGAGAACCGGTGACCTGTTCAACATGCGCTTTGATGGCATCATTGTGAGCGGTAGCCGCACGATCAGGATTTCCCGCACGCATGGCAGCTTCAGCTTCGATGAACTTCGCTTCCGCGAAGGTCACCAGAGGTGTTGAAGATGTTTCGCTGGCAAAATATGCACCGACATTGGATGTGGTCACATCTACATCGCCAATGGCTGTACCTGAATATCCACCGTTGTCATCCACACTGGCATAGAACGGAAGACGTGGGTCACCGATAGCGGCCAGAAGATCCATAAATGGCTTGGACATTTTGATGTAATTCGCACGTGCAGTACCGTAGGCATACCACTGGTTCAGGGAGTTACCATCACCGGGGAAGAATGCGTTGCAATCAGCTGCAGCGCTGGTGAAACCAGCAGCGTAGGCGTTGTCCAATGCAGTCAGTGCAGCAGTAGCTGAACCGGCAGCATCGCGCTTGCTCAGGTGATTGGCATAACGAGCCTTCAGGACATGAGCTGTTGCCAACCAGGCAGCAGCATCGCCGTTGAAGATCAGGTCATCCGTGCCAGGAAGGATCGCATTGTCTCCTTCGGCAGCGCCCAGGTCCGTGATCGCACCATCCAGAAGAGCCTGGATATTGGTATAGATACTTTCCTGACTGTCATAAGCTGGATTCCAGTTGGCTTCACCAAGCTCACCCTGTCCGGCTTCTGAATTGGGAACATCGCCCCAAAGGTCAGTCGTCAAACCGAGGTTCATCGCTTTCATGACACGAGCAATACCGCGATAATACGGGTTGGCATCGCCAGCCGTTGTCATCAGGATATTACAGTCATTCATCACAGAATAGAGAGATGCCCACTCGTTGGTCACGTCACCTTCCAGAATAGAATAGTCGGAACGCTCCTGAGCTTGAAACTGGACACCAGTTGTCTGCTGCATCAGATTTGTAGGCAGGCGCGCCATTTCGCCACCGAAGTGGGCAAATGAAGCGACCTGGATCACCGTCGTCAGGAGTGCCGCATTGGACTCCGTCGGACTATTTGGGGAGAACTCGTATCCGTCGACATACTTGCTGCAGGAACCTGCAACAAATGCAACGGCCAAGATCATAATGAGAACTTTTTTCATAATAACATTCACTTTTAGGTGAGGATTAGAAGGAAGCATTAAGACCGAAGATGAATGACTTCGTGCTTGGCATGTTGAAGTAGTCGAAACCACCAACGTTAGAGCCGGCACCAGTCAATGATGTCTCGGGATCTACACCGGGGAAATCAGTGGAGAGCCACAGATTACGACCAGTGAAATAGATATTCAAACGCTTCACAAAACCATCGTTAGCCATTGGAATGTCATATCCGAGAGTCAATTCCCGAAGACGAACCCAAGAGCCATCAAATACAGCTTGCTCTACAGCAGCACCGTTATCACCGAGATAGCGGTTGAAATAAGTGAATGCATC
>JAUIEA010000170.1 GCA_030429045.1 Bacteroidia bacterium
TTCCTCAATCCGAATTACGATCCGAATCTCTTCTATACCTGGTCACCTCCCGATGGGATACTCGGGTCGCTCACCGAACCCAATCCCGAGATCCAGGTAACAAAGACGACCAACTATACCGTGGAAGTGACCGATTCGACGGGACTTTGCACCGTAGAGAAGACCGCAAATCTGATGGCGGAGGGTCTCCTGCCAGAGATCAGTATTGTCGTGGATATTCCAAGTTGTACCGACTCAATTGTGCTGGCGACAACCCTGGATAGTATCCCACCGGATATCACCATTTGCTGGACAGTTACCAAACCCAATGGCGTGGTCGATACCGTTGCCAATTCTGTTAAACTTGTCCTGAAGGAAAGTGCCCTGCTGTATATCTGTGCAACGATCAAGACGGACTCCTGTGCCTCCACCCTGTGTGACACGGTTCAGGTGAATTTGATCCCCAGACCCAACCTGCAGGATACCCTCCAGATCTGCCAGGGAGACAGCGTGAATCTGCATCCCGGAGCCATTCCATATCTGGTCTATTCCTGGACCCCTGCGACGGGTCTGGATGATCCCACCGCACCCAATCCAAAGGCGTCACCCGAAGTCACCACGCTGTACACCCTCATCCTGACCGATACGGTTGGTTTGTGTGAATTGCAGGATGAAATATTGGTAGTGGTCAATGATTCGACCAAGTTGCTGGATTTCACCTGGGACGTGTATTGTGATGGCTTGATGGTGGACTTTATCAATGGAAGCGAAAATATCAATCAATTTCATTGGGATTTCGGGGATCCGAACACGACGCTGGATGTGTCTGACCTGGAGAATCCTTCCTATACCTATCCCGGAGTAGGTACCTATCCGGTGATGTTGTGGACGGATGAAACAGGAGTTTGCCCTCAAAATGATACGATCATCAAGGACCTCATCCTTGAAATACCTGTGAACGAGGCCTCCTTTACCTATGACTTTACCATCTGTGGCAACCCCACAGAAATACAGTTTTACGGTCATGGCGAGTCCACCTATGGGGTTGTTACTTCCTGGGAATGGATCTTTGGCAACCTGGGCACCTCGAGTGAACAGAATCCCATACTGATTGTCGATGAATCCCAGACCATCGATGTCACCCTGATCGTGGTGTGGGATGAAAAATGTTCTGATACGATCACCCAGACCATAGAGGTGGAGGTGATCGAATTGGACATACCGGAGATGACGACCCTGTGCAAGGATAGCTGCATCCAGATTCTATCTGGTGGAGATCCGGCCTGGGTGTATACATGGTCACCTGCAAGCTGGATCGTGGAAGGCGGTGACGGCCCGAATCCGCTGGTTTGCCCCGATACCATGGGCATCCTGTCAGTGGAGGTCCTGGCCATCCAATCAAATGGCGACACCTGCCTGTTGCAGGATGAAATGATCATTGAGATTGATCCATGCGAATTCCCCTGTGACCTGATAGGGGAGATCGAAACCTGTCTGGATACGGTTTGTCTGAATGTGGATGACTGTGATGGCATGATCGATCTGGTCTGGTGTACACCTGATGGTGACACGTTGGGGACCGGCACGACCATTTGCATACCGACGGCTGTCCTGGAATATGTGCTGGTCAAGAAGACCGGACCATTCGGATTTATGGAGACCGACACCATTTTCATTGAACACCTGTTCTATACCATCCCGGTTGAAGCCACTTCTGATCCGTATGAGATCCTGATGGGTGAATCCAGTCAGCTGATCGGCATGACCCCGGCCATTGTCAACTATGTATGGACACCTCCTGGCACACTGAATGATCCATTCTCCAGCATGCCTGTGGCCACCCCGGATACCACGACGATTTACACGTTGAAGGTGACAGATGCATTGGGTTGCATGGGGCTGGATACCACGATCGTCTATGTGCGCACAAAGATTTGTGAAGAACCATACATCTTTATCCCCAATACGTTCACACCGAACGGCGATGATCGAAACGATGTACTTTATGTGCGCGGTTTCTACATTGATGAGATGGAGTTGCAGATCTTCAACCGCTGGGGAGAACTTGTTTTCAGAAGTACCGACAAGACCCAGGGTTGGGATGGCACTTACAAAGGTGAACGTCTCCGGACAGATGTATTCGGCTATTGGTTGAAAGTACGTTGCTTTGGGGGAGAAGAATTTTTCAAGAAAGGGAATGTCACGTTGTTGCGACAATAGACCCGGCCCTTTTTCTTTCCTGAATGATCATGTTAAATGCGGACAGAGCAAGCGTTCTGTCCGCATTTGGTATCTTGACAGAACATGCAGTTGAATAAAACGATTTTCCTGTCCGTGCTCTTCCTGCTGATGGGGTCCTCACTTTGGGCAACCCACATCGTTGGCGGAGAAATGAGTTATCGCTGTCTCGGTGATAATCAATATGAGGTCGTCCTGACAGTTTTCCGGGACTGTTACAACGGTGTACCATTTTTTGATGATCCGGCTTCTGTTGGCGTCTTTGATGCGAATGGTCAACTCATCCATCATCTGCAGATCCAGTATGTCGCTGATGACACCTTAAAGCCCACCTTGACCGGTGATTGTTTTGTGCTTCCGCCGAATGCATGCGTACACACCTCGACCTACAGAGATACCGTATCCCTGGATGTCTCTCCAGGCGGCTACACTCTGGCATACCAACGATGCTGCCGGAATTATACGATCCTGAATATTGAATCGCCGGACAGTACCGGTGCTACATTCAGCATCTATATCTCAGAGGATGCCTTGTTGACCTGTAACAGCAGTCCGGTATTCAAGGCCTGGCCTCCCATTTATATCTGCGTCAATGAAGCCATCGAATTTGATCATTCTGCAGTGGATTATGAGGGAGACTCCATTGTGTACAGGCTGTGTACCCCGTTGAAAGGAGGAACATTACAGGTGCCACAGCCGGTGCCCCCATTGGCACCGCCCTATCCTGAGGTGGTATGGCGGGATCCACCCTACAATCTGAACAATGTCATGGGTGGAGTGCCTTTGGCGATCGATCCGCAAACCGGAGAGCTCACAGGTGTCCCGAATACCATCGGACAGTTTGTAGTGGGGATTTGTGCGGATGAGTATCGGGATGGAGAGATCATCTCCTCAGCACGTCGGGATTTTCAATACAATGTAGGTGTATGCGGTATGACCGTCTCCGGATTTGCTGTCCCTGAGGTCAATTGTGGGCTGACCGTCAACTTTGAGAATATCAGTGCAAATGCAGACAGCTTCCTCTGGTATTTTGACCTGGAAAATGACTTGTCAGCAACCTCCACCGAATACGATCCTTCTTATACCTATCCGGATAGTGGCTACTATACCGTCATGTTGATCGCTGAACCGGGGGATATGTGTGTAGATACCTTCTACCAGGTGATCCGGGTAGAACGACTGTCTATACTTGCAGATTTTGACTATAACTTCCCATTTTGCGAGGATACCCTGACCATTTCGGTCATCGATCAATCAACGGACACGATTTCTCAGATCGTGAATTGGAACTGGACCCTCATAGGTAATGGCAATACTGTCCAGTCCATGGAACAGTTTCCTACGTTTCTGGTGGACACTTCAGGGATCTATCGGATCAATCTGATCGTTACTGCGGAGAATGGCTGTAAGGACACCGCCAATATTATCTTTCCCATTCGCCTGGCGGTATTACCCTGGCCGGATACCACCTGGTTTATCTGTCTCGGGGACACCATTGGCCTGAACCCCAATCCGGCATACGGCGCCAATCTCAATTTTACCTGGTCGCCCAATATGTGGTTATCCAACCCCAAGCTGCTCAACCCGTTGGCATTTCCGGATACCACAACCGTCTATACCGTGAAGACCACAGCCATGAACGGGATTTGCAAAGGGGAGCGAATGGTGACCGTCATTGTCAGTGAACCGATCGAGCTGGACATTCCACCCGATACCATCATCTGTTCCAACCCGATCCTCCTAGGTGCCACAACCAATAGGCCAGTCGAAATCGAATGGGCATCCGATCCGGCATTTCAACAGATCATCGGAGTCGGCAATCCGGCTCTGCTGACCATCCCGGGTGATCAGTGGATCTATTTGCATGCCTTTGATTCGACAGGGTGTGAAGTTTTTGACAGCATCTTTGTGCAGAACCAGGCAATGGAGATCGATCTGACGGACAGCTTGTTGCTGTGTCCGGATGAACTGCTGGTACTGGAGGCACTGTTCCCGGATCCGACGGATGTCCTCACGACGATTGAATGGCTACCCGCTGCTCTTTTTCCCTCGGGAAATCTGACCAATCCGGCTACCCTCAGCACCAGTACGCCAGGGGAAGTTCTGATCCATGTCGCGGCCACCAATCAATACGGATGTATTGCTCATGACAGCTTACTGGTTGCCGTGCTGGATACCTCTCTTGGCGGAATTGATCTGGAAACTACCTTTTGTGCAGGCTATACCGTATTGATGGAGTTGAATGCTCCTGGAAGCTTTGGTTATTCCTGGGATGTGGGTGACCCCACTCAACCCGGGACCATCCTGAATGGATCTTCAGTTACCCATACCTATCCGGGACCGGGCACCTATGTCATCACATGCTTTGTTGAATCCCTGCCAGGTTGTGTAGATACACTGGTCAAAGCAATCACCCTGGCCGAAAGCCCCATCACCTTGGGAATGACATGGGAATATCTGTCATGTGCCGATACTGCGGATATTCTCTTTACCAGCACATCCACCAATGACAGTTCATCCTTCCTGCAACTCATCTGGACAATAGACGATCAGGTTGCTGGGGAAGGACTTGAGTTGCCCTGGTCAGTCAATGCGTCAGAAAACCTGACCGTCCAGCTCATCGCTGTTTCTGAAAATGGGTGTATCGATACACTGACCCGTGACATCATGATTCCTGTGATCGAGTTTGATCTCGAAGAACATGTGTTCATTTGTCCGGGCGACTCCATTTTACTGAACCCGGATGGAAATCCGGATTACAGTTATGAGTGGACACCCGTTGCCGGATTGAACGATGCCTTCATCGCCTCGCCCTGGGCATCCCCGACGACGACCACAGAATACACTGTTCAGGCCATCTATTACGTCCCGGATACCTGTTCTCACACCGCATCCGTTGTCGTCGAGGTCTTACCGGCACCCTTATACCAGATCCCCCCGGATACCTTGGTTTGTGACAGTCTGGCATTCCTGAAGGCGATCGTACCAGCAGGCGTGACCGTCACCTGGTGGGGGGATCCTCAATTCACAGATTTTATCCTGGCCGGTACACAGTTGCTATACCCGGTATATCCAGAGAAAAGCTTTTATCTCCAGTTTGTGAACCAGAGTGGCTGTATCACCTTCGACTCCTTGAATGTCCAATCGGCATATCTCGAGTTGGACCTGCCAGACAGTATTTCTATTTGCCAGAATGATACATTCTGGCTGGACCTGTCCGTTGATGGAGACACGTCCGGACTGGATATCCAGATCAGCGGAGACGGCAATTGGGAATGGATTCCAGCCAGTCAACAGATCCGAGTAACTGGCGGGGCATCTTTTGCATTGCAGGTGGTGGCAACCAATGCCTGGGGATGTGCTGAATCGGTCTCTGTCTGGGTAGAGTGGGTCGATCTGTCTCCATCTTTATTTGTCACGGCTTCGCCACAGGTGATCGTACCTGGCCAAAGCAGTCAGTTGAACGCATCCTATTTTCCGGGTTGGTCGTATGAATGGTCGCCAGCAGAAACGCTGGATGATCCATTTTTGTGATGAGAACGGATGCATGGCACAAGCCAGCATCACGATCCAGGTAGCGACGCCCATTTGTGACGACCCCTATATCTATGTTCCCAACACGTTTACACCCAATGGAGACCAGATCAATGACCGCCTCTATGTGAGAGGGGCATTTATCGATGAACTTCTATTTATCGTGTATGATCGTTGGGGCAATCAGGTCTTTTCTACGACGGATAAGAATGTCGGATGGGACGGGCGCTATAAACAGACGGCCCTGGGCAATGATGTCTTTGGATATTATCTCGAGGCCAAATGTTTTGACGGTCAGATCCTGATCAAGCGTGGAAACGTCACACTATTGAAGCCTTAATCAGGATTGAACAGGTGGCCATTGCATGGAGCGTAATGGCGAAATACCAAAGAGTCTATCCAACGGCTATGGATGCGGTATTGCGGACCCTAATTGGTATAACCACTGCGACCCTTTCCATTGACCTTGCATACCGACCTTTTAACGATCGGAACCAAGGGACAGAAGGCTCGCTCTGCAAGTGTTGAGCCAGGAATTGGTCAGTCCAAACATGCAGGCATTCGTCTATTGCACCATACTTGTCAATGAATACCGCATCCATGATCCGATTTGGCCGATCCTCAGCAGCTTTATACCATGGATAGGGTAGTGAGCCGGTTGTTCCTGAGCCCAGAGTGACTTGGTTGCCAAGGATCGTCATCAGGTCATAACGTGATCGTTATTAGAGGCCTCTGGCCAATGGTGAATACTCGATAGCTTGACCAGATAGTCCAGATCCCTGCAATACTGACATGATACAACTTTTTCGGTGGGAAGATCCGCGAATGATATAGCAAAAGAGGGTCGCTGCTTGGAGGCACTGTTCCTGCTGGGATCCGTTTGACCTGAGGGCTTCCCAAAACAGCATTTGCCTCCTGAGATGTCCGGGTACATCTATTTATTGGCAGAGCGATCAT